>WHSR01000073.1 GCA_009379995.1 Streptosporangiales bacterium | reverse complement strand
GCGCCATCTCCAAATACCAGGCCCGCGGCCCTGGCATCGACCGCACCAGCTACAAAGCCACCGTGGGCATCGACATCCTGGCACCACCCGACACCTTGACAACCACCACCAACCCCCTAACTACACGGCCTTGGGACTAGCGGACGGGGTGGGCACCTGGTGAGTGGCGTCCGTCATGTGATCAACCGTCACAGGATCGACGGGCAGCTCGGCCCAGTCGGTCAGGTTTGGATCGCTGAGTCTCACTCCGCGAAGAGCGGACCGCGTCGGCCCGCCTTCCGGCGCCGTTGCCGCCACCGTTGCCAGGCGGAAGGGTGACGAATCTGGAGCGAGCTGAGCCGGCACGACCCCGTCACCCGCAGCCGCAGCCGGGGAGCGGCGGGGTCGCCACCCTTGATGTTGCTGCTGCTCCCCCAGCTCGTCTCGAGCTCCTCGGTGTCCACGTAGGTGTCGGTCGGCACGACGATGGTGATCGAGCTGGCGGACGAGTCGAGCACGAGTTCCACGATCGGTTGCCGGATCTCCGCCTCGGTCAGGTCGATGACCGCGGACCCCCACCTGGCCTCTACCAGGAGCCGCGCAGGAACCGCCCAATGACCCTGACGGACCAGCGAGGACCAGACGGCGCGGAGCTTGAGCTCGGCGCCGGACGCCGTGATCGGCGCGGCGGTGGGAACGGGGAGGTCCTCGGTGAGCGGCGCGAGTTCGCCGTAGGTGCGGGCCCGGTAGGCGGCGGCCATGCGCTCCTCGAACTCGGTGAGGTCCAGCCGCCCCTCGGCGGTCGCCTCGCGCAGCCGCTCGACGACGCCCTCCCGGTCGAGGTCGGAGGCCCGGTGCGTCGGCAGCCTGTCACCGGCGCCCGCCATACCGCCACCCGGACCGGCCGTGTTCACGGCCCCAGCGTAATGCGAGTACCTCGCGTGCCGGAACGAGGCGCCAAGGCACCCGACCGCCGAGCGGCGGACGACATCATCCACAGTCGCCGGGCGACGTCCAGCCGGTGGAGCGGCTGCGCATGTCCTGAGGGTGACGGCGCCGCAAGGCGCGTCTGCGTTAGGGTAACCCGCTACCGTGAGTTCCTGGCCTCGAAGGCGCAGGACCAAGATCCGACACAACCGAACGGGCCGACGCCGCGATGGGCAACACACCAACAGACAGCGCACCTACGTGGACTCCGGGCGCCCGCGAACTTGCCGACCTCGAGCTGCTGCTGCTCGGCGCGTACCCCTCGCTGCCGGGCTTCCTCAACGAGGCGGACGTGGAATCGGTGCGGGCCAAGGGCCGGCTCGCCGACGGGACGCCGTGGCCGGTTCCGGTGACCCTGGAGCTACCCGAGGACGTACCGGCGAGCGACCGCGTCGTGCTTCAGGATCCGGAGGGCGTGCCGCTCGCCACGCTCGAGATCACCGACCTCGCGGCCGGCGAGGTCGGCGTCCAGGTGGCCGGGACGGTGACCCTGCTGAACTCGCCCGAGCACGGCCCGTTCCGCCGGCTGCGCCGGCCGGCGGCCGACGTCCGCAAGGGCCTGCCGTCTGGCCCGGTGCTCGGCGTCGTCCTGCGGCACCCGCCGAATCGCCGGGACCTGGCGGAGATGCGCTGGGCGTCGCAGCAGTTGGGCGCGCACGTGCTCATGTTCCCCCTGCTCTCCGGCCAGCACCCGGGCGCTGTCGTGCGGTCAGCGCTCGCCGTGTGCGACGAGACGGGCGAACGCGGCGCGACAGTCGTACCGGTACCGCTCGCCGAGCCGGACGACCCCGACCGGGAGTTCCTGCTCCACGCGCACGTCGCGGCGGCGTACGGGGCGACCCATCTGCTCGCCAAGGGTGACCGGGACGACGCGCCGATCCCCCTGATCGTCCCGCCGGCGATGGCCTACAACACCGCCGACGACACCTGGCTTCCGGCCGAGGACATCCCCGCGAAGCACCGCAGGGCAGGGCTCGACGACAGCGAGCTGACGGCGCTGCTGGATGCCGGGGAGCCGCTTCCCGAGTGGTTCGTTCCGCCCGACGTCGCCGGCGAGCTGCGGGCCGCCCGTCCGCCGCGCAGCGCTCGCGGCCTCACCGTCTTCTTCACCGGCCTGTCCGGCTCCGGCAAGTCCACGGTCGCCCGCGGGCTGCACGACGTCCTCCTGGAACGCGGGGGCCGCACGGTCACCCTGCTCGACGGGGACATCGTCCGCCGGCTGCTGTCGTACGAGCTTACCTTCTCCCGCGCGGACCGCGACCTCAACATCCGTCGTATCGGGTACGTCGCCGCCGAGGTGAGCCGGCACGGTGGGGTGGCGATCTGCGCGCCGATCGCTCCGTACGCCGAGACCCGCGCCGAGGTGCGCCGGATGGTCTCCGAGGTGGGCGACTTCGTGCTCGTCCACGTGGCCACGCCGCTGGAGGTGTGCGAGCAGCGCGACCGCAAGGGCCTGTACGCCAAGGCGCGTGCCGGCCAGATCGAGTCCTTCACCGGGATCTCCGATCCCTACGAGGAGCCCGACGACGCCGAGCTCGTTCTCGACACCTCGAAGATGTCGGTGGACGAGGCGGTGTCGAAGGTGCTGGACGCCCTCGTCGAGGGCGGCTGGGTGCCAGGTTCCCACCAAACCGATTAAGCCGATACAGTCGGTGGACAATGGACATCGGGATAGCGGTCGCCGGCTTTCTCGTTGGGGTTGTCGTAGGGCTCACCGGCATGGGCGGGGGCGCGCTGATGACCCCGATGCTCATGCTGTTCTTCGGCGTCCAGCCGCTCGCCGCGGTGTCCAGCGACCTGGTCGCCTCGGCCGTGATGAAGCCGGTGGGCAGCCTCGTCCACCTCCGCCGCGGAACGGTGCAGCTCTCCCTGGTGAAGTGGCTGGTGATCGGCTCGGTCCCGTGCGCGTTCAGCGGCGTGCTGGTGGCCAGGGCGCTGGGCTCCACCGGCTCGGAGGACCAGGTACAGCACGTCATACGCATCGCCATGGGCATCGCGCTGCTGTTCGCCGCCGGGGCGATGATCTTCAGGGCCTACATGTCCCTGCTCGAGCGGGCACGCCATCGCCGTGAGGCCGCCGGTCGCCCGGATGCGGAGCCCGAGCCGGAGTCGGGGTCGTCCGCCGCGCCGGAGGTGAAGGTGCGCCGGGTGCCGACCCTGCTGATCGGCGCGGTCGGCGGCCTGGTCGTAGGGATGACCTCGGTGGGTTCGGGATCGCTCATCATCGTCGCGCTGCTCATGCTCTACCCGGCGCTCAAGGCCGGCCAGCTCGTCGGCACCGACCTGGTCCAGGCCGTTCCGCTGGTGCTGGCGGCGGCCGTCGGCCACCTCCTCTTCGGCGACTTCCGCCTCGACGTCACGACCGCCCTGCTGGTCGGCAGCGTGCCGGGGGTGTACCTCGGCTCGCTGATCTCGTCCCGGGCACCCAGCGGTCTGATCCGCCGGGCCCTGGCGGTAGTGCTGGTCGCCTCCGGGCTGAAGCTGCTGGGACTCGGCAACGTCGCCCTGGGCTGGACGCTCCTGGCGGTGGTGCTGGCCGCCCCCGCCCTGTGGATGCTCCTCCGCACCCGGCACGGGTTCGCCCCGCTCGCCTCCCTGGAGGGTAGACGAAGCCGCTGAGCAAACCGCACGAGACTCGATATCGGAAATTTTTCATTTCGCCGACCACACACAATCTCGGCCGAATCACTAATCGGTCCGCGCGGGTTTCGTGGACAGCGCGCCGGGGGTTATGCGAAAGTCTGCGCCATGCTCCGTCTGCGTTCCCTGATCGTCATTTCCGCGGCAGCTTTCGTCGGTGCAGCCGCCCTCGCCCTGCCCGCGCCTGCCGGCGAGGTCAAGCACTCCGCGGTCGTCTCCGATAACCCGGCGGACCACACGCCGCACATCCTCGACGGCCAGGTCAAGGCGATCGCCGTGGTGGCCGGGAGGGTCATTGTTGGCGGCGAATTCAGCGAAGTCGAAGAGGCCGCGGGCGACGACACACTGGACCGATCCAACATCTTCGCCTTCGACGAGGACACCGGGCGAATTGACCGGAACTTTGCACCGACCGTAGACGGAACAGTCGACGCCCTTGCTCCTGGGCCGGACGGCACGGTAATGGTCGGCGGCTCGTTCCGAGCGGTCGACGGAAGCGACGCAGCCGGCCTGGCCCGGCTCCGCGTTTCCGACGGCACGCCGGCCGGGTCCTTCGCCGCGGCGAACGGTCCCGTCCGCGCCCTCGCCGCGCACGGCGGATCGCTGTACGTCGGGGGGCGGTTCTCCCGCGTCAACGGCGTCTCCCGCAGCGGACTCGCCCGGCTGGACGCGAACGACGGCTCGGTGGACCGGGGCTTCCGTATCCGTCCCGGCGAGTCCCGCAAAGGCGCTCTCCGGGTGATAGCACTCGCGCTCAGCCCGGATGGTTCCAGGCTCGCCATCGGCGGCACGTTCACCCGGGTGGACGGCAAGCCCCGCCCTCAGCTCGCGCTTGTCGACACGGGGAGTTCACCGGCCCGGCTGGCGGGCTGGGCGACCCGGGCCTACGCTGACCGCTGCCTTCCGGCGTTCGAGACCTACCTGCGGGACATCGACTTCTCACCCGACGGCTCCTACTTCGCGGTGGTGACCACGGGCGGCCCCGGAGGACCGCGGCGCACGTGTGATTCCGCCGCCCGCTTCGAGACCGGGACGCCGGGCGGCGACGTACGGCCCACCTGGGTGAACCGGACCGGAGGGGACTCGCTGTACGCGGTGGCCGCGACCGGCGCCGCTGTGTACGTGGGTGGCCACCAGCGGTGGATGGACAACCCGCAGGGTCGTGACTCGGCCGGGCCGGGAGCGGTGTCCCGTCCCGGGATCGCCGCCCTGGACCCGCGCACCGGAAAGGCGCTCGGGTGGAACCCGACGAAGTCCAGGGGACGCGGAGTCGAGGCGCTCGTGGCCAGCCCGCGCGGCCTCTACGTGGGCAGCGACACCGACCGACTCGGCGGCGAGTACCACGCGAGGATCGGCATGTTCGCGGCGGGTCAGCGACTGACCGGGTCGTTGCTCGGGCTGCCGTGACTCACCCCGGTGAGGCCGTTGAGCAGGGCAAAAACGGGACCCGGATCGAAATACACCCGGCTGCTCAGGTCCCGGTACGCGACGAGCGAGTTCTCGGTGGTGTCCACCCGCGAATCGCCCCGTGACCCGTTCGGTGTGTCGAAGTAGACGAGGGCCTTGATCCGGGGGAAGTAGTGAATCGTCTCCGCCGCGTCCCGGAAGATCTTCGGCTTGTGGCCCGGCTTCTCCTCGTCCTCGAAGACACCCCACTCGGCCAGCATGAGCGGTTTGCCGGGGATCTCCTTCTCGACCCACCGGTAGAAACCGGGCCAGTCGGGATACGCGTCGAGCCGCTTGTTGACGACGTCCGCGAAGCGTGGGGTGCTGGTGCCGCCGTACGCGTCGTAGGCCACCCAGTCGACGACGTCGTTGCCGGGGTAGAGGTCCGAGAACCACGGCTGGGCACCCCATTTCGGCGCGCCCATGTACGTCATAACGGTGACCATATTGGTCACCCCTTGATCCCGGAGCCGTTGCACGACGTGCCGGAACATGGCGCGGTAATCGGCCGCCGTGTACCCGGAACCCTTCTCGGGCTGTACGTCGTTTTCCGGCTCGTGGTGCAGGGAGAGGAAGAAGCGCTCCGGAAACGTCTTCTTGATGTGCTCGGCGAGCCTGTCGATATGGCGATCGACGGCCGGATCGCCCTCGGCCACCTCTGCCCAGCTGCGGTCCGTTGACGGCTTCCAGCTGATCAGCAGGATGCGGCGCCCGTCCGGATCCCGGGCGATCGCCCTCTCCTCCGGCGTGGGGAACAGGTCCGCCCCACGGTGGTAGGAGTGGAAGATGTCGACGTTTCTGCCGATCTTCTCCTCGAATTCCACGAGCGCCGAGTCGCGGGGCTGATCCGTGTGGGCCGCGGGCGCCACACCCCACCAGGCTCCACACAACGGCACCAGGAGACCCGAGACGCCGCAGCCGTCCCGTACCGCTCGTACCGGTGGCAAGCCGCGGGTACCGGTCGCCTGGGCTCCGCGCGTTTCCTGGTCAGTGCCCACCTCGCTCACGTCCCCGTGCCCGATGCTCGACGCCGCGACGAAGGGCTCCGACCCGGCGACGGGAAGCGCTGGGTCGCCCGGCGCCGCAGCGCACACCCCCAAGGTGAGGACCGGTGCCGCCACTATGCGCCGCCAACCACGTGCCCGGTAGCGGCCGGCCCGAAGCCTCCGTGACCCGGTCCGTCCGCCGGACGGCGGGTCGGGGCTCCGCGGCCGCCCCTCCGGCAGCCGCTTAATGATCATGAAGCGAACATAGATCAACTTGACTAGTCCCCGCAAACACCCGCGGCGACCTGGTGTCGCCCGCGCCGCCCGTCCACCAGTCCATCCACCCACCTGCCCAGCCGACCCGGGGGCGCCTGTGAGCGCGACGTGAATGGACAGTAGGTAATCGACAGCGTTCGCACGGTCCCTTATCCACAAACGTCCGAGCCGAAATGCGGCCCTTTCCCTTCTGCAATGACAGACCGTGATTGGATCATTACCCAGCGTCCGATTTTCCGGAGGATTTCCACGCCGTCGGTCTCTTTTTCCACACGTTTTCTCTCTTCCGTGGCGGTTATGTCCGATGGGCGCTAATCTGCACAAAGCGGGTGAGTCGCATGCTGTACAGGGGAGCGGGAACAAGTGAGACGGATCACGCATCTGCGTGGCAAGGTGGCGCTGGCAGCCGTGGCCGCCCTCGCGGGGGTCGTGCTGCTTCCGGGGATCGCGCCTGCCGTGCACACGCCCCAGGACCGCATAGTGAGCGACGACCCGGCCAACTGGACACCCAACGTCCAGGACGGGCACGTGGGCGCGCTCCTGCAGGTGGGGAACAAGATGATCGCCGGCGGCAACTTCACCCAGGTGAGGCCCGCCGGCAGCACTACCACGTACAACCGCAACAACATCCTCGCCTTCGACGCCACCACCGGCGCGATCGACACCAACTTCGTGCCGACGGTGGACGGCGAGGTGACCAGCATCGTGGCCGCGCCGGACGGCAACTCCGTCTATATCGGCGGCGCGTTCAACAACGTCAACGGCGTCAGATCCAAGAGCGTCGGGCGGATCAACGTGAACACCGGCGCCTCGGTGCCCGGCTTCAGCCCTCCGGCGATGAACGGCACCGTGAACAAGCTGCTGCTCAAGGGCGGCCGGCTGTACGTCGCTGGGCGCTTCCAGAGCATCGGTGGGGCCGACAGGCCGGCGCTCGCCACGATCGACCCGGCGACCGGCGACCTGGATCCCTTCGTCGACCTCGGGTTCTCCGGCATCCACAACGGTGGCGTGACCCTGGTCCGCTCGTTCGACATCTCACCCGACGGCAGCCGCCTCGTCGCCGTCGGCAACTTCCGCAGCGTCGCCGGGCAGACCCGCCGGCAGATCGCGATGGTCGACCTCACCACGGGGACGGCGAGCCTGGCCAACTGGTCCACGACGCGGTACGAGCCCCCGTGCAACACGAACTTCGACACCTACATGCGCGACATCGACTTCTCCCCGGATGGCGAGTACTTCGTGGTGGTGACCACGGGCGCCTACCGCGCCGCCACCCTGTGCGACACCGCTACACGATGGGAGACGGCGGCCACGGGCAGCGGGCTGCAGCCCTCGTGGGTCGACTACACCGGCGGCGACACGCTCACCCAGGTCGCCATCACCGGCCCGGTCGTCTACGTCGGCGGACACCAGCGTTGGCAGAACAACCCGTTCGCCGGCGACCGGCCCGGTCAGGGTGCCGTCTCCCGTCCCGGGATCGCCGCGCTCGACCCGGACAACGGCCTGCCGTACTCCTGGAACCCGACCCGGGCCCGCGGCGAGGCTGTCTACGAGTTCCTCGCCACCCCCGAGGGCCTGTGGTTCGGCAGCGACACCAACCGGGTGAACGACGAGTACCGGTGGAAGGTCGCGTTCTTCCCGCTGGACGGCGGCACGGTCCCCCCGCCGGACGATCCCGGCGCGCTGCCGGGCGAGATCTACCTGCCCGGCCAGGGCGGGTCGACGAACGTCGCGCACCGCAGCTACGACGGCACCACGGCGGGGCCGACGAGCGACCTGGGCACCGGGATCAACTGGTCAGCGGCGCGCGGCGGTGTCGTGATCGACGGCACGCTGTACACCGGCTGGTCGGACGGCAGGCTGTACGCGCGCAGCTTCGACGGCTCGTCCTTCGGCGCTGCGCGCGAGATCAACACAGCCGACCAGCTCGTCCCGATGACGACGTGGCACAACCAGGTGCCGAACATCACCGGGATGTTCTTCTGGAAAGGCAGGCTCTTCTACACCCGGGCTGGGCAGTCCACCCTCTACTACCGGTATTTCGAGCCGGAGAGCGGCATCGTCGGCGCCGAGGAGTTCACCGCGACCGGCAACCTGCCCGACCTCAGCTGGACCACCGTCACCGGCATGTTCCTGTCCGGCGACAAGCTCTACGTCGGCAACAGCACCGACGGGAACCTTCGCCGGGTCGACTTCGTGGGCGGCCGCCCGCAGGCCGGCACGGTACAGACCGTAAGCGGCCCGAACGTCGACGGCAGCGCCTGGCGGTCCCGCGCGATGTTCCTCTATGCCGGCCCGCCCAACCAGGCGCCGACAGCGACATTATCTGCGCAGTGCCAGGGGCTGGAGTGCACGTTCGACGCGGCCGGGTCCTCCGACCCCGACGGCTCCATCGCCTCCTATCGGTGGGACTTCGGTGACGGTGGCACGGCGACCGGGGTCACCGCGTCGCACACCTACGACGAAGCGGGAACCTACCCGGTCGAACTCACCGTCACCGACAACAGGGGCGGCACCGACACGGCGACCGACCAGCTCACGGTGGCGCCGGACAACTCGCCGATCGGCTTCGTCGGGGTGGATTCGGCCAACGGGAACGCCAGGAATCTCGAGGTCACCGTGCCGACCGGGGTCTCACCCGGCGATGGACTGCTGCTCTTCCTGTCTCACAACAGCACGGGGACTCCATCCGAACCCTCCGGCGTGGCCGGCTGGACCAAGGTCGACACCCTGGTGAACGGCAGCCTTACCACTACCGTCTGGCAAAAGGCCGCGACCGCCGGCGACGCCGGTGGCGCCGTTACCATCTCCTTCCCCGACTACATCAAGTCGGATCTGCAGCTCGTCGCATACGCGGGCACGGGCTCGGCGCCGGTCGACATGTTCGCGAGGGCCGGCGACTCGTCCACCGCGACGCACACCACACCGACGGTGACCACGGGCGCGGGCGGCGACTGGGTGCTCTCGTACTGGGCGGACAAATCGTCTTCGACCACCCAGTGGACCCCGCCGTCCGCGCAGACGGTCCGCGAGGCCACGTACGGCACCGGTAGCGGTCGCATCACCTCGCTGATCACCGACAGCGACGCAGGCCTGCCGGCCGGAACCTACGGTGGGCTGACCGCCACCACCGACGCGGCCAGCGGGAAGGCGACCATGTGGACGATCGCCCTGAGACCCGGCTAGGTAGTCGCCGAGATCTATGTTGTGGGGGTCGTTTTGTCCGATCCGGCCCCCCACAACATAGATCTCGGCGCTAGTCCAGCAGGTGGAACGGTTCGGGATTCGCCGCCGGTACGACCCGCCCGCCCATGGCGGCGAAAAGATCCTCGGCGCTGACCTCGTCGGCCTCCCGGCTGATCGCCAGCCCGCGCCCGGCCAACTCGCCCGCGATGAGCGTCTGGTGGTCGTCGACGTGCTCGCCGTGCGCGACCCGCCGCGGTAGCAGCACCGGGCGCCGGCCGGCCTCCAGGGCCATCAGCGCCGAGCCGATGCCGGCGTGGGTGACGACGAGGTCGGCGGCGCGGACCGCCGCGCGCAGCTCCCGTGCCGGCACGGTCTCCCGGCCCGACACCGGCAGCCCGGAAACGTCGCTCGCCCCGACCTGCCACAGGATGTCAGCATCGGGGCCGACCACCTCGGGCAGCACGTGGGCCAGCCGTTCCACGGCGCGCCGGAAGCCGTACGTCCGCATCGTGCCCAGTGTGACGACCACCCGAGCAGCCCGGGCCGGCCGCTCCCGCTCCACCGAGGTGAAGCCGTCGAGGACCGAGCCGCGGTAGGTCCACCTACCCGTCGCCCAACCCGGGTACTGCGTGTAGAGGCGGACGCCCGGCACCCGGGAGAGGACGGCGCCGGTGAAGCTCGGCCCCTCGCTGCGGGCCGAGCTCTCGATGTAGTGACACGGGACGCGGAGTGCCCGGGCGAGGGTGAAGAACGGCAACGCGATACCGGCTCCGGTGGAGATCAGTCGAACCGGACGCCGTCCGCCCAGGATACGGGCCACCGCCGGCAGGTTCGCGGTGAGGCTGCGGTAGTCGCGCGGCGCGACGTACCGCACGAAGTGCGCCCTCTCGCCGTCGAGGAGGGAGCGAGCCTGGTCGGTGTCGAACGTTACCCACTCCGCTCCACCGTCGAGATCCGGCACGAGGCGCCCCCGCAGCCGCCAGAGCTGCTCCAGGTGCCCCCCGGTCGAAGCGACCAGCAGGGTAGTCCCGTCCACATCAGATCCCATGCCCTCGTTTGTGCAGCTGCCGAAGCACCGCCTGCGCGGAAAGGACGCGGGCGGCGACCGCGACGGCCAGCGCCGCCCGGGGCTCTCGAGGATTGGCCCGCAGCGCCTTCGCCGCCCACCGAACCGCGTCCCGCCGGCGCCGCAGGGCGGCGTGGTAGAAGGCCATCTGCCCGTACACCCGCCCGACGCCGATCGGGCTGGCCGCGATGTCGGGATGGCGGCGCAGCATCCACTCGTGTGCCGCGATCTTCATGTGCCAGCGGTCGTCGAAGTACGACGTGCTCCCCCACAACACCCGGACCAGCGGACGGTCCACGTGCACGATCGGATGCCGCCGGGAGGCGCGCAGCAGGATCTCCCAGTCCTCCCGCATGCCGCCGGGTATGTCCTCGTCGAGCAGGCCGATGTCGCAGGTCAGGGCCGCCCGCTTGGCGAGGAACGTCGAGGAGTGGAGCATCGCCATCCGCGAACGCAGCAGGTCCGCGTGGGTGACCTCGTCCCGGCCGGCCAGCCGCACGCTGGAGCGACCGTCGTAGTCGACCACGATGCTCGTCGCCGCGAACTCGGCCTCCGGCCGCGCCGCCAGGGCCGCCACCTGGGCACGCAGCTTTCCCGGCAGCCATTCGTCGTCATCGTCGCAGAACGCGACGAACTCGGCGTCGGTCGCCAGGATCCCGCTGTTGCGGGCCCCGCACAGGCCGGGATTACGGGTGTTGCCGATTACCTCGACCCTCCGGCCGGCCGATCGGCGCTCGAGCGAACGATCGGGCTCGCTTCGGTCGAAGACGACCACTACGTGGATCTCGCCGGGGTAGTCCTGCCCGCAGACCGCGTCGATGGCCCGGCGCACGAGCTCCGGCCGGTTGTGGGTGGGTATGACCGCGGCGACCGCGGGCCAGCTCTCCTGACTCATTCGGCGCTCGCCCTCGACATCCGCTCGGCCGCCGGCCGCGGTCGCGGCACGCCGTACCCGTAACACGCGCCCACCGGAAAGGTCAGTGCCGACACGACGCGACGCTGACCTTCTGGGAAGCTCCGGCGCCACTCGTCGTCGCGGCGCAGCTCCACCCGGCCCGTCGTGAAGCGCATCGGGTTACCGGCAACCGTGTGTGTCGCGGACAGCCGGACGTGGCCGTCGTCGAGGAAGGACAGCGCGGTCTCGTCGATGGACAGCTCGGCGAAGTGCGCGACGTCGGCCAGCACCGCCTCCGGCGCCGCCATGAACCGCTCGTAGCGCACCAGCCGCCGCGGGGTGCCGAGCCACCTCAACGCCTGCAGGAGGGCATTGTGGCCGTTCCACAGCAGGGCCAGGTAGGCCGGCGAGAACCGGGGCATGTAGCTGTCGGCGTCGACCACCTCCGGCCGGCGGACCGTCTTCGTCCAGGCGTACGCCACGGCACGGCTGTCCCGCACCACGTGCAGCACGCGCAGCCGCAGGCGCGGCGAACGGCGCAGGCAGTAGGCCAGCGAGGTGCGCTTGCTCGAATCGATGACGACATGGCACCCGGAGACCTGCCGCACGGCGGCGTAGAGCCGTTCGTAGTACGCGTTGTACTCCTCCAGCGCCCGGCGGAATTCGCCGCCAACCCTAGATACCACGAGCCGGGGCACATAGCGAACATCGTCGACGGTCCGCTGCAGCTCGTGCACCCGGTCGGGGTCGGCGTTCGCCCACCCGCCGAAGGCGACCTCGCCCACCCGCCGCCAGAAGGGGCAATCGTGAAACGCCGCGCCGCATCCGCAGCGCTCGTTGTTCCGCACCCCCCGCTCCCACAGGTGGACGACCTCGCCGACCGAGCAGACGCCCGGCAGCTCCCCCAGCACCCGTTCGAGCAGCGTGGAGCCGCTACGGCCCACGCCCGCAATGAAGACCACCGGAATCCGGGTCGCGACAGCCTTGCCGTGACCGAAGGACAAAACCTTCCCCCTGATCAATTCAACCCCGTCGCCCGGTGCCTATAGTGACGCGCATATTTTAGTTCATCGAACGACCATATCCAAACAGTCACGTACCGAATAAGTGCGGCTGCAATAGGTGAGATGAATGATCGAGTTCTCGCGGTCTGTCACGATTAGGTATCAACGGGTCACGGTTTTCCGACACGGAGCCCTCGCGGGTTGAAGTACTCACCTGCCGCCAGCTCGCGGAACGCCTTCAGGTCCGGCGGCGACCCCCGCAGCGACCAGGCGCGGACTCGCCCGTCACGGTTGATGTAGGCGTCGAAGTAGACCAGCGCCTTGATCTGCGGCTCGGACTTCGCCAGCGCGGCGACGGAGCGCAGCCACGCCGCCCGTTGGCCTTCGGCGCCCTCCTGCGTCCCGAACTCTCCGATCATGATCGGTTTCGGATGGTCCTTGGCCCACCGGAGGAACGGCCGCATCACCTGCCCCAGGCTCTCGCTCGGCTCCTTCGCGTAGGCGTCGACGCACAGCCAGTCCACGTACTTCCCGCCCGGGTAGTACGCCGCCGCCCGGCCGGTGGCGAAACCCTCCGCCAGCGGGCACCACACCCAGGCGACGTTCGTGGCACGCTCCTCGGCGAAGATGGCTTGGATGTGCTTCCAGGCGGCGATGTAGTCGGCCGGCGAGTGCACCTCGCCCCGCAGGTTCGGCCGATCCATCTCCCACCGCCACTGCAGATAGATCCGCCCGCGCGTGGCGCGCAGCGAGCGGGCCCGGTCCCGGATCATCGCGTCGTACCGCCCGGCCGCGATGTCCCTGGTGTCGGTGCCCGCCCAGGACAACAAGAGCTGGTTGCTCCGCCGGAGAAAGGACAGGTCGTCCTCGGACGGAAACGGGTCGTCCCACCGGTGGTACGTGTGCACGATGTCGAGCTTGCGCCCCAGCAGGGACTCGTACTCCCGGACCGCCCGCAGCCGGCCCTCCGGGGTGAATGCGCTGGGCTGGACCCAGGCACCCAGGTAGGCACCCCGGTCCGGCGGTTCGGGTCCCTGGCGTGGCCGCGCCGCCGCGCGGTCCGTGGCTCCCCCTCCGCCGCCGCTCTCCGGCGAGAACACGCCGACGACCGCGGCCGCCACACCGGCGGCGAGCGCGACCGCGACGAGCACGGACGACACGAACATCACGCGACGACGCACGACAGCTCCAATTCCGCCACCTCAATCGACCGCTCGGCGCTTTCCGGGTTCCGCACACTTTTCGGCTACTTTTGTCGTCAACGCTGGCGTTCCGACGCGAACACCAGGAACCGCGCTTTCCCAGGGAGGACCATGCTGCTGTACGGACACAAACTGGTCTTCGTAGGTGGGCTCCACCGCAGCGGCACCACGCCGCTGGCCCGCTGCCTGGCCGCCCACCCAGACGTCAGCGGCTTCCGCGGGACCGACGTACGCGAAGACGAGGGACAGCACCTGCAGTCGGTCTACCGGCCGGCACACGATCACGGCGGTCCGGGTCGGTTCGCCCGCTCCGCCGCGGCGCATCTCACCGAGCGCTCGCCGCTGGCCACCGAGGAGAACGCCGAGCGGCTGTTCGCGCAGTGGCGGCCGTACTGGGAGCTGGACGCCCCCGTCCTGGTGGAGAAGTCGCCGCCGAACCTGCTGATGAGCCGGTTCCTGCAGGCGCTCTTCCCCGAGGCGTACTTCGTGGTGGTCGTGCGCCATCCGGTCGTGGTGACCCTGTCCACGAAGAAGTGGGCGCCGCGCGTCCCCCTGGAGTCGCTCCTCGCCCACTGGTTCCGGGCACACGACACCTTCTCCGCCGACGCTCCACACCTCCGCCGCCTGCACGTCCTCAAGTACGAGACGCTGGTGAGCGAGCCGGAGAAGGTGCTGCTCGACCTCGCCAGGTTCCTCGATCTCGACGGACCGATCCCGGCCGGCGGGATCCGCAACGATCGCAGCGCGCGCTACCAGCGGGTGTGGGACGGGTTCGCCGCCTCCCGGCTGGCGTGGCGGCGGTGGCGACAGGAGCGGATGTGCACGCGGTACGAGAAGCGCGCCAACCGCTACGGCTACAGCCTCCGCGACCTTCGACACCTCGGACCCTTCCCGATTCCGTTCACGTAGCGCCGCGTCGTACGCGGCCGAGCGCCGCGAGGTTGAGCACTCCGCGGAACGCCCACAGCCCGGCCACGTACAGCGCCGCGCCGACCCCGATCGCACCGCCGAGGATGGGCAGGGTGTCGCCGGCCACCAGCCGAACCAGTAGGGGCAGCAGACCGAAACAGACGCCGGCCAGGGCGGCCGCGGTGAACATGCCCGCGCCGAACGGGTGCAGCCGCAGCCCCAGAAGGACCTCGGCGAGCGGGAGAAGGTTGTTGACGGCGATGGCGACCGCCCAGGCGACCGCCGCGCCGAGAACGCCGTAGTCCGGGATGAGCAGGAAGTCGAGCGTGACGTTGACGGCCAGCGCGAGCAGCACGTTGCCCAGGTGCCACGTCGTGCGGCCGGCCATCACCAGGACGGTGTCGACCATCCCGCATCCGGTCGCCACCAGCATGGCGAGGGACAGGATGACCATCACCACGGTCCCGCCCGAATAACCCTCCCCGAAGACCAGCAGGATGAGCGGCGCGAGGGCGGCCGACACCAGGTAGAGCGGCCAGGCGATGGTGACGAGCCAGCCGGTCGAGATCCGGTAGACAGCCCCCGTCTCGGCCATGTCGTGCCGGGCGAGGAGCTCGCTCAGCCTGGGTTGGATCACGAACGCGATCGCCTGGTTGCCGAGCTGGCCGACGACCAGAAACCGGGTAGCGGCGGCGTAGATCGCCGCCTCCGCCGGGCCACGCAGCGCCCCGACCAGCACGATGTCCAGCCGCTGGAGGGCCATCTGGGCGATGTTGGCGAGGGTACGGGGTGCTGTGAAGCGCCAGAACTCCCCTGCCAGGCCCGCCTTCTCCGGCCTTCCCGGCGCCGGCGATCTCTCCGGCGCCGGGGGGTCGTCCTCCCGCAATAGCCGCCGCAGCCACAGCCACGCCAGCACACCGGCCGGCAGGTACGGCACGACCCAGGCGGGCGCCAGGAGCGCACTGGCCCCGGCCACGACGACGAGCCCGACGAGCAGCAGCTGGGTGAGCGGGCGCCCGATGTTCTCGAAGTACGCCGTCACCTTGATGTTCTTGTAGCCGCGGGTCGCCGCGACCAGGGCGTCGTAGACCGCCGCGACGGGCAGGAAGACCGCGAGCACCCGGAGGAAGGCCGCGGTGTGCCCGGGATCGCCGCGTACCAGGACCTCCGCGGCCTGCGGCGCGAAGACCAGCAGCAGCACGGCGGCCGCGGCCGAGGCGACCACCACGGGGGTGAGCGCCACCCGAAGGCACGCCCGGATCTTGCCGCGTTCGTCGAGGGCGCGGAAGCGGGCGATGAAGTAGACGAGCCCGGTCGTCGTCCCGAGCCGCGCCACCGTCTCGACGAGCAGGAACAGCGACGTCACGGAGAAGAAGACGCCGGCCTCGTCCTTGTCCACGCCACGGGTGACGACGATCACCAGCAGGAAGTTGAAGACGGCGGACGCGCCGGCGCTGACCACGCTGAGCGAGCCCCGGCGGGCCAGCCCGCGCAGCTCGGAGCCGTCGGTTATCTGCGCCAACTGGGCTCCCTGCCGAGCCAGCCGGCCAGCCGCTCGTCGTACTCCCGGAAGTACTCGTCCAGCCGGGCGCGCAACGGACCCGCCATCGCCGAACGCGGACGGGCGTTGTGCCGGTCGAACCGGCTCGGCCGCCAGCTCGGCAACCCCAGGAACTCGACGATCCCGGCGAGGACCGGCTCGGGGTCCTCGAACAGGTCCCCGCTGTCGACGACGTGGATGCTCCCCCGGCCGAAGATCGCCTCGAGCCGCTCGAGCTGCTCGATGTACCGGCCCCGGGCGAGGTACGCGTGGTGCTGATGATGGTAGCCGTGGTAGCCCGGGTCGCCGAGGATCCTCTCGACCTCGCCGGCCAGCCGCTGCGGCTCCAGCTCGATCGCCCGCTCGAACGGCTCGGTCTCGAAGCCGCGCGCCGACTCGTGGGCGTGCGCCGAATACGCCCGCTCGACCGGGTCGCGGAGCAGCACCAGGAGCTTCACGCCGGGTAGATCCGCGGCGATGCGCTCGCCGGCAAGCGGGTGGAACATGTAGTAGGGGCTCGACTCGCCGGTGGCCGGCCGGACGCCTGACGCCCTCTCCACCCGCCGGGCGGCCAGCTCCAGCGGGAAATGGCCCTGGTACCACGCCGAGCCCCGCTCGTACCCGGTGTCGAAGTAGTGGACACCCTTGTGCAGCACGGCCGGAAGCACCGCGGGATGCTGGGTGATGGTCTTGTAGAGCGAGGTGGTCCCGCACCGCTGGGCGCCCACGATGAGAAACGACGGGAGCATGCGGGCACCGTGGGTGAGGCGCCCGTACGTCCGCGACGCCCCGCGGACGGCCCGCTGCAGGCCGATCGGCATGCCAACCATGTCAGTCCTTCGGGTTCGCTTCGGCGCTGGACAGCACCGGAAGCAACCACCGGTCGAGCCGGCCGAGGCGCGCACCGGCTTCGGCCTGATCGTCGAGGAGGTAGCGGGTAGCGATCTCCGCGAGGTAGAGCACCGCGACGCGGCGCGCGGCCGGCGCGGCGAGCCCAAACGGCCCGAGGATATCCGGCGCTCTCTGTATGCAGTGCTCGGCGCCCCTGCGGGCGGCCTCGACACCGCCGGCACGAAGCTCCTGCAGCACGTAGTGGAGCGCGTCGAACCCGACGGGCACGTCGAGGGCGAACCGCTCCCAGTCCCACACCAGCACCGAATCCGGCGTCACCGCCATGTTCCACGGCGTCCAGTCCCCGTGCCAGGCGCCCATCGGAAGGGGCTCGCCGTCCGCGACGGCCCGCTCGATTGCCCCGCGCACCACACCCGCGGCCTCCCGGTCGGGTACGTCCCCCAGCCGCCGGGCGAGCCGTCGAGGGTACGAGCTCGCGTCCGCCGGTTCGGTCCGCACGCCCCGGATCTCCGCGAGCTCCCGCATGGCGGCCAGCCTCCGGCCGTCGCGGGCGCCGTCCCGGGCGCGGGCACCCCAGACCGGCAGCGCCGACTGGACGAGGATCTCCAAGTCGTTCCATCGCCCGTGGTGAAGCACACCGGGCACGGTGATCGCCCGGAGACCGGCCCGGCCCAGCGTCCGCAGCGCCTCGGCCTCGGCCCGTACCAGCTCGGAGGTCAGCGGGTTGATCCCGACCTTGACGAACCCGAGGCTCTCGCCGTCCGGGCGCAGCGCGTGCAGCACCGGCTTACGGTTCGCGCGGGGACGGCCGATGTGCAGGCTGAGCAGGAGGTCCCGGCCGAGCGCGCCGCGCAGGTACGTCTCGATGGTCCCGATGGTTCCCGCGGTGCCGCCAGCGGGCCGGTAGACACGGAGCCGGTCGCGCAGCAGCACCGAGCTCATCCCGGTGGCGAATATCGCCGCCAGCAGGCCCGCTCCCAGCAGCATCCGCGGCGAGCGGTGGGCGGTGTACCGGCGCACCGCGGCGGCCGCGGCCCGCGGCGCCGCCTCGGGCACCAGCAGCCGCGGGCGGGACGCGTCGGGCACCAGGACGAAGCGCGCGACGAGCTCCCCGGTCCCGTGCCCATGGCCCCTGCCCACGTGGCCGCGCGCGGGCGGCGGCCACAGGATCGCGACGACTTCGTCGAGGTAGCCGCGCCGGGACGAACCGTCGAGGGTCATGCCGCACCACCACCTTCCCGGGCCTCCTCTTCGCGGCGGTGCGTCTCGTTGCGCCACAGCAGGGCCACCGACGTCAGGTAGAGGAGGAGCGGGGTCACCAGGGCGTTGTAGAACAGCCCGTAGAACAGCGCCAGGAGCGCCACGAGCGTGCCGGCGATCCCGATGGGTGTGACGTCGCGTCGGTAACGCCAGGCGACGCCCAGGAAGAACAGCACGTACAGGGCGGCGCCGACGAACCCGTTCGCGATGAGCAGGAACCACAGATGGCCGTTGCTCCCGATGGTGAAGTTGCCGCACTGCGGACAGCTCGACGAGCGGCCGATCGCTATCGACTCGTTGCTGCCGAGCGCGGTACGGGTGCTGCCGTAGCCGATGATCGGCGAGTCCGCGGCGTGCTGCACTGCCTGGATGGACAGCGTCGCCCGGATCTCGTTGCTGCGGGGGTTCTCCAGGCGCTCCTCGACAACGGTATGCAGCGGGGAGACCGCGAAGATCAGGAGGCCGACGGCCACCGCTACGGCGAGCGCACCCAGCACCGCCACCCGGCCTCGGGCGGCGAGCCGCAGGGCCACGTAGCCGAGGGAGAGGCCGACTCCGATCCACATACCCCGGTTCAGCGAGTAGACCGCCGGGATGACAGCTGCCAGCACGACAGCGGCCGCGAAGAGACGGGAACGGGGGTTCACCGGACGCCTGGCCCACCAACCCACGACGAACCAGATGCCGAGGATCGACAGATTGTTGCCCCAGGTGTTCGTGTAGTCGAACGGCGCCTTGGGTCGCGGCGCGTCGAACCCGAGCACGTCCTGGATCTGCGCGACCGCCGGATGGACCAGGCTCTGCACGTACGGGTTGGCGGTCAGCGAGGAGGGCAACAGCATCTCGAACGGCGAGGTGAACTCGAACGTCGGCCGGGCGATGGCGAGCAGCCCGCCGGCCACCGTGATCATGAAGAAGATCCCGAGCATCCGTATCAGGCGGTACCGCGGCAGCTCCCGTTCGGAGAGGTTGCCGATGTAGAGCATGGCCACGGTGACCGCCAGGTAGTTCACCAGCCGGTGGGTGAACGCGATGCTGCGGCTCGCGGCGCTGCCCGGCAGCGTGTCCGGCGGATTGACGTTGAGTACGACCGCCCCGACGACCACCCAGAGCAGGAACAGCATCCAGATGCCGAATCCCGGCGGCACCTTGATCGGCGCCCGCCGCAGCAGATGCAACGCCATCGGAACCGCGAGGATCGGCAGGATGAACTCGCTGAGTCCGAGCGCCCACCACACTGGGAAGAAGACGAAGATCGCCGTCAGCGGCCAACCCGGCGGCAGCGGCAGGAACGAGGCCCGTACCCCCCTTGGGCGTGATCTTGCCGAAACGGCCCGCTGAGTTTCCGCAAGATCACGCCCAAGGGATGGTCTAGCGACGGACCAGGGCGCCCGAGCCGGAGTCACCGCCGTCCCTCCCCGCTCCCCGACCGGACTCACGGGACCCAAAGAGCTTCGGCAGCGGAGCGGTCCTGTCCCCGGCCGCGTCCGGTTGCCGTCGCTCCGCCGACCCCCGCGCCGGTCCCCTCACCTCGTCCAGCGGCTGGATGACAACCCCGCCGAGCACCGCCGTGCGCATGCGATCGAGCTGCCGAACCCCTTCCAGCACCTCGTCGCGGCGCGTCCTTGCTAGCTCGACCACGACGAGAGAGCCGTCGGCGACGTCGGCGAGCGCCTGCGCGTCCGCGGTCACCGACGTTGACGGCGCCTCGATGACCACATACCGGAACTCCCGCCGCAGCTCCTCGACGAGCTTCTCCATGGCGTCCGTCTGGAGCTCGTCCATGGCCGCCTCGATGGAGTTCGCACCCGGGACTATGACGCGCAGCCGCGGCAGCAGGGTGGGAGACTGCGCGACCTGCTCCGGCACCACGTTGTGCAGCAACAGCTCGGCGAGGCCGGGGCCGTACTGACAGCCGAGGAGGCGGGCGCTGGTGGCCGAACGCATGTTCGCGCAGACCAGCAGGACGCTCGACTCCATGCGGGCGAGGGCCGCCGCCAGGTTTGCCGCGACCATGCCGGTACCCACGCCGGCCGAGGCCCCGGTGACGACCACCACGTGGTTCCCGTTGCCCAGCGTGGCGGTCAGGAAGTTGGCAAGCTCGTGGAACGCCTGACCGGTCCGGGTCCGCGGCGACAGCAGCTCAGGTGTACCCCTGCCGCGAGGTATCTCCACCAGCACCGGCAACCCGAGCAGCCGCTCCACGTCCTCGGCCCGGCGGATGCGCTGGTCGAAGCGTTCGAGGAGCACCGCGACGCCGAGCCCGACGAGGAGCCCCGCCATCATGCCGCTGGCCAGGTACAGGATGAACGGCGTGTTCGGCGACGCCGGGAGCTGGGCATTGGTGATGATCTGCCCGGGTGACACGTCCGCGGCCAGCAGCGGGCTCAGCTCGCGGTTGAGATCGGAGATCTGCTCGACGAGCACACGTCGCTGCGATTCGGCGTAGGAGTGGTTGGGCGAGCCGGGCGTGAGCGTCGCCAGCTCGTCGGTGATCCTCTCCAGCTTGTTCTGCAGGTCTTCGATCTGGTTCTGCACGCTCTGCGCCTGCCGGTCGAGCTGAGCCCTGGCCGTCGCCTCGCGGTTGTCGAGGTAGGCGCGCGCGAAGGCCTGGGCGCCGCGCTGCGCGTCGGCGGCGGTAGGCGCGTCGAAGGCGATGGTCAACACCGAGGTGTTGGGCGGCACGGTGACCGCCACCTGCTCGGCGAGATCCGACGTGCTGGTGGGGGTGTTGAGCAGCCTCTTGGCGCCGGACGCCACCGCGGCGGACTGCACCAGCTGTGCCTCGGTGTCGAGGTTGAGCTCGGAGTCGGTGCGGCCGTTGGTGACGTTGACCTGATCCATCTGCTCCACGCCCGTGGGCCTGACCAGGACCGACACCTCGGACGTGTACGTCTTGGGGCCGAGGAGGAGGTAGCCGACGGCGAGCAAGGCGCCGACCACTATGCCGAGGACCAGAACGTGCCAGCGTCTGCGAAGAAGCCCGCCGTAATCGGCAAGCACAAATGAAGCGGGATTACTCGGCGGCGCTTCCATGATCTACTCGAATTTCTTTACGACTTGCTGCGGATTACCGATCACGACCACCCGCGGCGGCACCGACTCCCGAACCACCGTGCCGGCGCCCACCACACTGTCCGCACCGATAGTAACCCCCTTGAGGACCATGGCCCGCGCACCGACCCAGGCGTTGCGCTCGATGGTGATCGGTGCGGTGGTGTGTGGGCCGGGCGGCTGGTGCCGCTGGTCGGGAGGCAGGTTGTGGTAGTCGGTGTCGACGATGTTGCAGTCGGAGATCAGACAATCATCGCCGACGCTCACCGACTCCATGCAGCCGATCCAGCAGCCGTTGAGCAGGGTGTTGCTACCGACCGTGATCGTGCCCCGTCCACTGAACTGGACGAGCTGCCGTAGCCGGCTGTGGTCGCCGATCGTTACCCGTACCTTGCCCCGAACCTCGAGCCGTCCCCTGAAGGAGACTCCTCTGCCGAAACGGACCCGCGGATAGCGGAGTCGATAGTAGCCACGCTTGATGCCGAAATAGATCGCGGCAATCAAGCGAAGCAGCGGGGACTCGATCTGCCTCATCCTGCGGTCACTCGACGTCGCGCCCTCACTCGGTGCCGACGATCATTCCAGCGCCCACCGTGGTGTTCGTCGCCTCGTCGATGAGGATGAAGCCGCCGGTGGTCCGGTTCCGCGCGTACTCGTCGCAGAAGAGTGGCTTGGTCACCCGCAGGCTCACCCGACCGATCTCGTTGAGCCGCAGCTCCGTCGCGGCCTCGTCCCGGTGCAAGGTGTTGACGTCGAGCCGATACTGCAGGTCGCGGACGAGCGCCCGGGCCGTGCTGGTGGTGTGCTTGATGGCCAGCTTGGCGCGGGGCCGCAGGGTCCGCTCCGGCGTCATCCAGGAGACCATCGCCTCCACGTCCTGGGCGACGGTCGGCGCGTTGTGCGGGCGGCAGATCATGTCGCCGCGGGAGACGTCGATGTCGTCCTCGAGCCGCAGGATCACCGACATCGGCGGGAACGCCTCGTCGACGGTGCCGTTGAAGGTGTCGATGCCGGCGATCCGGCTGGTCAGCCCGGACGGCAGATGCATAACCTCGTCACCGGGCTTGAGGACGCCGGCGGCGACCTGCCCCGCGTAACCCCTGTAGTCGTGGTGGGCGTTCGACTGGGGGCGGACCACGTACTGCACGGGGAACCGCACGTCGACGAGGTTGCGGTCGGAGGCGATGTGCAGGTTCTCCAGGTGATGGAGCAGCGGCGGCCCGTCGTACCAGGCCATGTTGTCCGACCGGCTCACCACGTTGTCGCCGTGCAGCGCCGACATCGGCACGAAGGTGAGGTCGGGGACGTTGAGCTTGGTCGCGAACGCCGTGAACTCGTCCTTGATCTGCTCGAACACCTGCTGGTCGTAGTCGACCAGGTCCATCTTGTTGACGCACAGCACCAGGTGCGGCACCCGCAGCAGGCTGACCAGGAAGGCGTGCCGCCGGCTCTGCTCCAGCAGCCCTTTCCGCGCGTCCACCAGGACGATCGCCAGGTCAGCTGTCGAGGCGCCGGTCACCATGTTGCGGGTGTACTGGATGTGGCCGGGCGTGTCGGCGATGATGAACTTTCGCCTCGGCGTCGCGAAGTAGCGGTAGGCGACGTCGATGGTGATCCCCTGCTCGCGCTCGGCCCGCAGGCCGTCGGTGAGCAGCGCGAGGTCGGTGTACTCGTCGCCGCGGTCGCGGCTGGTGCGCTCGACCGCCTCGAGCTGGTCCTCGAAGATCGCCTTGGAGTCGTACAGCAACCGGCCGATCAGCGTGCTCTTCCCGTCGTCGACCGAGCCGGCGGTGGCGAACCGCAGGATGTCCATGCGTCCGGTCACCATCAGAAGTAGCCCTCCCGCTTGCGGTCTTCCATGGCGGCCTCGCTGGTCTTGTCGTCGGCGCGCGTCTGGCCGCGCTCGGTGACCCGGGTGGCCGCTATCTCGGTGATGATGTCCTCGACCGTGCCCGCCTTCGACTCCACCGCGCCCGTGCAGGTCATGTCCCCCACCGTCCGGTACCGGACGGTGGCCTCGAACACCGGCTCGTCGTCGCTCCGGGACACGTACGGGCCGTCGGCCAGCAGGAGGCCATCGCGCTCGAACACGTTGCGGGTGTGCGCGAAGTAGATCGACGGGATCTCCATGTCCTCCCGCTCGATGTACTGCCACACGTCCAGCTCGGTCCAGTTGGACAGGGGGAAGACCCGGATATGCTCGCCGGGCTGGATCCGGGTGTTGTAGAGGCTCCACAGCTCGGGTCGCTGGTTCTTCGGGTCCCACTGGCCGAACTCGTCGCGGAAGGAGAAGACCCGCTCCTTGGCCCGGGCCTTCTCCTCGTCCCGGCGCGCTCCGCCGAACACGGCGTCGTTGCGGCCCTCCTCGAGCGCGTCCAGCAGGGTAGTGGTCTGCAGCCGGTTGCGGCTCGCCGAGCGGCCCTTCTCCTCGACCACGCGGCCGGAGTCGATGGACTCCTGGACCGAGGCCACGACCAGTCGTACGCCGAGCTCGCCGACCCTGTGGTCGCGGAACTCGATGACCTCGGGGAAGTTGTGGCCGGTGTCGACGTGCATGACCGGGAACGGGATCCGGGCAGGCCAGAACGCCTTCTCCGCGATGCGGAGCATGACACACGAGTCCTTGCCGCCGGAGAAGAGCAGCACCGGTCGCTCGAACTCGGCGGCTACCTCGCGGAAGACATGGATCGACTCCGCCTCGAGGACGTCGAGCTGCGACAGCAGATAGTCGCTACGAAGCATGGCGGGATTCTCTCTCGGCATCGTGGTCGGGGCTGACGACCTTACCCCCGGCACCTGCGGCATCGTCATCGACCGCACGGATTCCGGCGAGCAGCCTGGGCGCCAGCGAGGATCGACATACCAGGATATCGGGCAGGGTCGGGTCCTCGTGGTTGTATGTCACAGCCGAGCCGTCGATGCGGGAGGCGTGGAGGCCGGCGGCCCGCACGACGGCGACGGGTGCGGCGGTGTCCCACTCGTACTGCCCGCCCGCGTGCACGTACGCGTCGACCTTCCCCTGCAGGACGGCGGCGATCTTCGCGCCGGCCGATCCCAGAGGCACCAACGTGGCATCCAGGCTTTCCGCGAGCCGCTCGACGAACGCCGGCGGCCGGGTACGGCTGACCGTGATCCGCATTCCGTCCGAACCGGCGGTGGGGAGGCGGGGCGGATCGAGGGTGGAGAGCGTCACGCCCTGGGCGGGAAGGGCCACGGCGCCTGCCACCAGGTCACCGTTCGGCGCGCCCTCGGTACGGGCCCACAGGGCGACGTGGACTGCCCAGTCGTACCGGCCGGCCTCGGCGAACTCCCTGGTGCCGTCCAGCGGATCCACGATCCATACCCGCCTCGACCGCAGCCGTGACGCAGGAGTGCCGGCCTCGTCCCCATGGCTCTCCTCGGAGAGCACCGCGTCGTCCGGACGGTGCTCGGCGAGCGCCGCCACGAGGAACTCGTGGGCGGCGCGGTCGCCGGCGTCGCGAAGCTCCTTCGTGGTGGGATGAGGCTGAGCGCGAAGGTTGAGAAGCACCCGGCCGGCCGCCGTGGCGAGCTCGTGGGCCAATGCGTGGTCATCTGAGGTCATCGCCGTCAGTATGCCCCCGCGCCCCGCAGCACCGCGCGCCAAGTCTTCCAAAGTATGAGAAGGTCGAGCGCGAGCGACCAGTTCTCCACGTACCGAAGGTCCAGCCGGACTGCCTCCTCCCAGGACAGGTCGGCGCGTCCACTGATCTGCCACAGGCCTGTCATGCCGGGCCGCACCACAAGGCGGCGGCGCACGTCGTAGCCGTACTTGGCGACCTCGCAGGGCAGCGGAGGCCTGGGGCCGACGAGGGACATCTGCCCGAGCAGGACGTTGACCAGCTGCGGGAGCTCGTCCAGGGAGTACCGGCGGAGCCTGGTGCCGAGCGGGGTGACCCGCGGGTCGTTGCGGATCTTGAAGAGCACACCGTCATGTTCGTTGTGGACGAGCAGCTCCTCCCTGCGCCGCTCGGCGTCGACGTACATGGTGCGGAACTTGTACACGGTGAACTCGCGGCCGTCCCTGCCCACCCGGGTCTGCCGGAAGATCGCGGGCCCGCAGCTGGTCAGCCGCACGGCGACGACGATGGCGGCCAGCAGCGGGCTCAGCACCAGCAGCACGGCCGCCGCCACCACCCGGTCGAAGAGGCCCTTGATCAGCTGGCGTACGCCGGCGAGCTCGGGATGCTCGACGTGCAGCAGCGGCAGGCCCGCGACCGGCCGGATGGTCGTGCGGGGGCCGGCGACGTCCATGAGGGCGGGCGCCACCACGAGGTCGGTGCGGGACTTCTCCAGCTGCCAGGCCAGGCGGCGCAGCGAGACCCCGTCCAGCTCGGGGCAGGCGAGCACGGCAACCGCATCCGCCGCGACCTGCTCGACCACGAGCGCGACCTCGCTGAAGTCGCCGTACACCGGGACGTCCTCGAGATGACGCACGGTGCCGCCGTCGTCGTCGAGCACCGTACGGGGCAGGCACGCGGCGACGATGTGCATGCCGTGGTAACGCTCGCGCCGCAGACGCTGGATCAGCTCCACGACGGTCCCCTCGTGGCCGACCACTACCACCCGGCGCATACACAACCCGCGGGCCCGAAGCCGGTGCAGGCCCTGCCGCAGGCCGTAGCGAGCCCCCAGGTTGCCGACGGTCAGCAGGGGCAGAGCGAGGACTACGTAGCCCCGAGCGATGTCGATCTTCGCGGCGTAGGCGAGGATCGCGACGGCGGCGGTGAGCGAGACACCCGCGTTGAGCACCCTGCGGAACTCGTCGGAGCCGAGTCCGAGGAACCGCGTCTCGTAGCCACGGGACAGCGCGACAGCCATGACCCAGAGGAACGGCAGCGCCAGGCTCGCGAAGACGTAGGGCAGGACCGACGGCTGATCGATCTCGCCGAAGCGGACGAACAGGGCTGCCGAACCGGCGGCCAGGGCGACAAGGAAATCAAGGCTCAACGCCCCACGCACATACCAGCGCGGCCACGTGTCCGGGTCGACGCGGTACGTCCCCCACTGCGCGGCGGATGCTTCCTCGAGAACCGCCATCGCCCCCCCTTTGCCCCGGTACATCAATCTTTGTGACGAAAATCTGCGTTTCTTAGACGCGTCCCGCACCCCCCCGGTTGACGCTTAGCGGTCGCCGGATTTACGAGAATCTTAAGACTCGGTGACCTGACGCCGCACCGACGTGCTGCGATGACACGCCGTAAGTTTGCCTTAACTGAATGTAGTGAAAACGGGAGGAGTCACACGCCTCGTACGGCGCGAGTTACCGAGCGTAGAGAAGAGGCGGAATGAACCAGCGGAAAATCGGACTCCTGTCTCTCCTGAGACAGAAATGCACTTCTAGCAAATGAGTCCCATTTCGTGCTTTGGTGAATTATCTCACAACGCATGGTAGGTGTTCTGCGCGACCGCGAGGCCGTCGCGGATCAAGACCTCCACCGCGTCGGCCGCCCGCTCGACGTGCAGCGCGAGTTCCTTGCGCTCGGCGGTGGAGAAATCACGGAGCACGTAGTGGGCCGGGTCCATCCGTCCCGGCGGCCGGCCGATGCCGAACCGGACGCGGAAGTAGTCCTGGCTACCCAGGGCCTTGGTCACCGAGTCCACTCCCCGGTGACCACCCGCGCCGCCGCCCTGCTTGAGCCGCACCGTCCCGAGGGGGAGGTCCAGCTCGTCGTGTACGACCACCGTATGGTCGATCGGCGCCTTGAAGAAGCCGCGCACCGCCGCCACCGGGCCGCCCGACTCGTTCATGTACGAGCGGGGCTTCGCCAGTACGACGCGCCCACCGACCAGATGGGTCTCCGCGACGTCGGCACGTCCCCGGTGCGAGCGGAAGCGAACGGAGAGCCGCTCCGCGAGCAGATCGACCACCATGAAGCCGGCGTTGTGCCGGTTGCCGGCGTACTGCAGGCCGGGGTTGCCGAGTCCCACCACCAGCCACGGATCCTCGGCCACGTATCTTCTCCCCGAGATCTATGTTGTGGGGGTCGTTTTGTCCGGTTCGGTGCCCCACAACATAGACCTCGACGTTGGTCTGGTCAGTCCGCCTTCTCTTCTTCCTCGGAGGGCTCCTCGGGCGCCTCGGCCTCTTCCACGGTCGGCGGCCGCTCGATGCCCGCCGCCTCCTCGGCCTCGGCCAGCTCGGCCTCGATCTGCTCGGCCGTCGGCCGCGGCAACACGTGCAGGACGAGCGCCTCCGGGTCGGTGACCAGCGTGGCCCCTCCCGGGAGTTTCAGATCCCCGGCATGGACGCTAGCGCCGACCTCCATCCCCTCGATGTCGACCTCGATCGCCTCCGGGATGCGGGTGGCCTCGGCCTCGACCTCCACTCGGATGAGCTGCTGGTCGAGCATGCCATCCCGGACGATCTCGCCGTCGGCCTGGACCGGAACCTCCACAACCACCTTCTCGCCGCGCCTGACCACGAGGAGGTCGACGTGCTCCAGGAAACCTTTGATGGGATCGCGCTGCACCGCCTTGGGCAGGGCGAGCGAGTTGCCGCCCTCCAGCCCTTCGAGGCGAAGCAGGACGTTGGGCGTTTTGAGGGCGAGCATCAGGTCGTGGCCCGGCAACGACACGTGGCGCGGCGGCGTGCCGTGGCCGTAGACCACCCCGGGCACCCGGCCCGAACGGCGGGTGCGGCGGGCGGCGCCCTTGCCGAACTCGGTGCGCGGTTCGACGGCTATGCGTACCTCGGACACGACGAATCTCCTCGTGCGGCGTTGCGGATGTATCGGGGATCGCGCGCCGCGCAGCGCGGGCGCCTGGCGCACGGTACCCGGAGTTTACCGGACGGACACTCTCCCTCTGGCCGTGATCTTCAGCTTGCCCCCTCGAAGAGGCTGGTGACCGAGCCGTCGGTGAAGACCTCGCTGATCGCACGGGCGACGAGCGGCGCGATGGACAGCACAGTCAGCTTGTCGAACCGGGACTCGGCCGGAATTGGCAGGGTGTTGGTGACGACCACCTCGGATATCCGGGAGTTCTTCAGCCGGTCGACCGCCGGGTCGGAGAGCACGCCGTGGGTAGCCGCCGTGATGACCTTGTCGGCGCCCTTCTCGAAGAGCGCGTCCGCGGCCTTCACCACTGTGCCGCCCGTGTCGATGATGTCGTCGATGATGATGCAGATGCGGCCCTCCACCTCGCCGACGACCTCGTGCATCTTGACCTGGTTCGCCACGTCGGGGTCGCGCCGCTTGTGGATGATCGCCAGCGGGCAGCCGAGCCGGTCGGTCCACCGCTCGGCCACGCGTACCCGCCCGGCGTCCGGGGCAACAACCGTCACCCGCGAGGTGTCGAGCTTGTTCTCCACGTAGTCGGCGAGGATCGGCAGCGCGAACAGGTGGTCGACCGGGCCGTCGAAGAAGCCCATGAGCTGGGCGGTGTGCAGGTCCACCGCAATCAGCCGGTCGGCGCCCGCCGTGGTGAACAGGTCGGACATCAGCCGTGCCGAGATCGGCTCCCGCCCCCGATGCTTCTTGTCCTGCCGCGCGTACCCGAAGAAGGGCGTCACCACGGTAATGCGCTTGGCCGAGGCGCGCTTGAGCGCGTCGACCATGATGAGCTGCTCCATGATCCACTTGTTGATGGGCCGGGTGTGCGACTGGATCGCGAAGGCATCGCACCCCCTGACCGACTCCTCGAAACGGCAGAAGATCTCGCCGTTGGCGAAGTCGTACAGAGCCGTGGGTGTGGGTTCGATGCCGAGGTTCTCACCCACTTCCCGCGCCAGCTCGGGATACGCACGGCCGGAGAAGAGCATGAGTTTCTTCTCGCCCGTCGCCTTGATCCCGGTCACTTGCTTCCCCCCTACTCGCTCGGGTCCTTGGTCTGCTCGTCGCCAGTACCTTCGGTGTCCTCGCCTCGGGCGTGACGCGCCGACTCGGCGGATGGGGTCCCCGAGCGCCGTCGCTCGACCCACCCTTCGATGTTGCGTTGTGGGCCGCCGGAAACCGCAAGCGCGCCCGGGGGGACGCTCCTGCGGACCACCGTTCCGGCTCCGGTATAGGCTCCGTCGCCGATCTCCACCGGGGCCACCAGCATGTTGTCGCTGCCGATGCGCACGTTGTCGCCCACGGTGGTGTGGTGCTTGTTGATCCCGTCGTAGTTGACGAAGATCGTCGCGGCGCCGATGTTCGAGCCACGCCCGATATCGGCGTCCCCGACGTAGGACAGGTGCGGCACCTTCGACCCCTCGCCGACGGCCGCGTTCTTCATCTCCACGTAGCTGCCGACCCTGGCCCTACGCCCGAGCCTGCTGCCGGGTCGCAGGTAGGTGTACGGGCCGACGGTCGCCTCCGGACCGATCTCGGCCCGCTCGCACACCGCGTGGATGACCGTCGCGCCGGCGCCGACCGTGGTGTCGCGCAGCACGCAGCCCGGACCTACCCGGGCGCCGGCCGCCACACTGGTGCGGCCCTGCAGCTGGGTCTGCGGCTCGATCACCGTGTCCTGCTCCAGGGTCACGTCGGCATCCACCCACGTGGTCCGGGGATCGACGACCGTGACGCCCTGCTCCATCCAGCCGCGCAGCAACCGCTCGTTGAGCAGAGCCCGGGCCTCGGCCAGCTGGATGCGGTCGTTCACGCCCTGGATCTCGACCCAGTCCGGCGCCACCGCCGCACCGACCCGATGGCCGTCGTCGCGGAGGATCGCCACGACGTCGGTGAGGTACTCCTCCCCCTTGGCGTTGTCGGTGGAGACCCGCTTGACCGCGTCCGCGAGGAGGGCTCCGTCGAACGCGTAGACACCGGAGTTGATCTCGGTGATCGCCCGCTGCTCGGGTGATGCGTCCCGATGTTCGACGATCCCGGCCACCGCGCCCGCCGCGTCGCGCACCACCCTCCCGTACCCCGTGGGATCGGGCACGTGCGCGGACAGCACGGTCGCGGCGTGGCCGCCGTCCCGATGCGCGTCGACCAGGTCGACCAGGGTCTCCGGCCGTAGCAGCGGCGTGTCGCTGAGGGTCACCACCACCAGGCCCGGCAGCGTGCCCACGGCCTCGAGGGCGGTACGCACCGCGTGGCCGGTGCCGTTCTGCGGGTCCTGCACGATGGCCTCGGCCGGCGGCTGGACCGCGGGCTCGGCCTCGGCGAGGTGGGCGCGCACCGCGTCCCGCCCGTGCCCGACGACGACGAGCAGCCGCGCGGGGTCCAGCGCCCGGACACCGGCGAGGACGTGGCCCAGCATGCTGCGCCCACACAGCTCGTGCAGGACCTTGGGAGTCTTCGACTTCATCCTGGTGCCCTCGCCGGCGGCGAGGACGATGACGGCTGCCGGGCGGTTCACGCTCATCCGCAGTCTCCTCGGCGACATGCTCGGGTGCTGCTGACAGGACCGAACGAGCGCACCGTACAGGGCCCGGTCACAGTCTCCGCTGACCAGGACGAAACCCACGTCACGCGCCCGACACCCGCAGGATACCCCGCAGCCCCCGACCAGCGACCCGCCCGCGCGTGATCACCGGAAGGATCCGAACATGAACTACCGCTCCCGGGGGAGTGTCCTGTTGCAAGACATAGGAAACCCATGTCTCAAGACATAGGAAACCGGTGTGTCGAGACATCGGAAACCCGGGGTGGTCGTGATCGTCGGCGGTGTCGAAAGCCAAGCTGGTGATCACTGCTGTCGTTGTCGAGGGC
>WHSR01000083.1 GCA_009379995.1 Streptosporangiales bacterium | reverse complement strand
GCAACAATCGCACTTGCGAGGTGTCCTCTCAGCTCGGAACGTGGAAGCATCAGCAACTCCCATCGTCCCAGCTCAGAGGACACCTTTCGCGTCGACACACCCCACAGGACCGCTACCTACGCGGTGGATTGAGGCTGAGGTGGCGTTGTAGTTCGTCGGCGACGGCGATTGGGCCCATTGCTGTGAGCGCTCTCATTGCGGTGATTCGGCGGGCGGCCCGCCACATGGGGTGGCCCTCGGGCGTGGTGAACAGCTCGGTGCGCAGGCCGTGGGCGGTGAACGGCCATGGGTTGAGGTATTTCGCGCCGCCGGTTCCGTGCAGGTATGTGGTCGCGCCGACCGCGCAGGTCAGATCGGCCAGCCGCTCGGATTTCTCGTGGCGGACGGAGAATTGGCTGCTGCGCCGGAGGGAGCCTGGCCAGCCGAGCAGGTCTAGCAGGGCTCGGGTGGAGACCTCGCTGATGTCGGCGAGGCGGTCGGTGCTGTCGAGTACTTCCAGGACCTTTCGCAGCGGTTCTTGGAGGGCAGGCCAGTGCGGGCTGCGGCCGTAGTAATGCTGGAGGAGACGGGCGACCCGCCGCCGGTTCCGGCCGGGATCGATGACCCGTACGTCCCGGATGGTGGTCGCCCGCCCGTAGGGAAGGTGGACGGGCAGGGTGAGCCATTGCTGGTGGTCGACGTCTGCGAGGGCGGCGAGGCGGCAGCGGTGCTGGTAGTCGCGTCGGGCGAACTGCACGTCGTCCAAGACCACCCACACGTCGGAGGCGAACAGCTTGGCGAGGGTGGACAGCCGGGGGAAGAAGTTCGGCTGGTGGATCGCACACACCCGCTGGCCGGACACGACGATCAGGCCTTCAGCAGCCTGCTGTTGAAGCCGCTCGCCAGCAGACGCCGGTAGGCGGCCGCGACGTCGCTGGGCACGTGCTGGGCGACGGCGAAGCCGAGGGCGGGGTATTCGATGATGCGCTGCAGGTCGCCGACGAGCATGTCGATGACGAGTTTTTCGTCGCCGATGGACTTGAGGTATTCGTCGAAGGTGAGCGGTTCGGACGCGCACACCACCTCCACCTCGGGCCAGGTCTTGCTGGCGGTGGCGAACGCCCGGCGTTCCATGTACGGCTTGGATATCAGCAGCACCGATCCCACCTCGACTCCGGCCCGGCGCAGGGCGTTGCGGGAGTAGTCGATGTTCTGGCCGGTGTTACGGGCCTCCGGCTCGATGATGATCGCGGATTGGGGGACGCCGAGTTGCATGGCGTGCTCGGCGAAGTGGACGGCTTCGCCGCGGGGGAACCGCTGGGCGGTGGTGGGCCCGTTGGCGCCGCTGAACACCAGGACGGGGAACAGGCCCGCGAAGTACAGGTCGGCGGCGAACGCCGCCACGCCGAGGTCGTGGCTGCCCAGGCCGACTCCTGCTGAGCAGGGCCGCACTTGGTGGCGCATCTGGTGGTAGTCCCAAATGAGCTGCGCGTCGGCCCGTTCGGCGTCGGTGATGGCGGCTCGGTCGTCGGTCACGAGGTCCCCTCGGGTGTCGGTGTTCTGGACGTCGGTCGGGTGTTCATCCGGTCCCGCTGGAGGCTTCGAAGTTCCGGCGGATGGCCCGAATGCTGCGGAGTTGGTGGGACAGCCCGCTTTCCATGGCCAGCCGGGCGGTCTGGTCGAGCAGGTTCAGGCCGTGGCCGCGGGTGGCCTTGTCGGTCAGCAGGATGTGGGCGTGAGCGGTTGACAGCCGGACGCGCTGCAGGGGCGTGTCGTCGGTGCCGCTGGTCAGGGCGACGTCGATGAACTGCAGGGCCCGGCCGAGGTCTCCGGCGCCCCGGTATGCCAGTGCCAGCTTCTGCTGGGCGACCGACCAGTCGCCGGCCTCGTCGAGGTCTTCGAACTCCCGGGTGGCCTCAGCCATGACGCGGGCGGCGTAGTCGTGCTCGCCGTCCTTGGACACCGCGGTGCCGACCCACAGCCGGGAGCGGGCACGGTCGCGGCCGCTGAGCCGCTCATCGCAGGCGAGTTGTTCGTACCGGTAGGCGGCTGCCTGCAGACTGCCGGTCATCTCTGCGACTACGGCAAGCGACAGTTCGATCTGCGCGACCCGGCGGGGGATGTCCAGTTCGCTGAATATCCCCATGGCCTGCCGGTAGGAGCGGTGCGCGGACAGCGGCCCGACCAGAACCCCTTGGTCGCGTCTCGCATCGCCGAGCAGTGCCAGTGAACGTGCGTGCAGGTACAGGCCCTTGGGCTCGAGCCGTTCGGCTGGGAAACGGGTGAGCCACCGGTCGATCAGCGTGGTGGCGGACGGGAAGTTCTGGCGGGACAACATCACCACGGCCCGTTCCAGGTCGTCGGCCCAGGTTTCGTAGTCCCAAACGTGCGGAACGAGCTGCTGGACGTCGCGGGACGGGGGAAGGCCACCGGTCTCAGCGAGCAGCATCTGGAAACGCATCTGGTCGGCGGCGCTCGCGCGTTCCAGCGCGGTGTCCAAGATCGCCTGGGTGTCGGGGCGGGGCTGGGTCGCCTCGCCCCACTGCTCCCACTTGGACACTGTGCGCACCGCCACGCCCAGGTGCTCGGCGAACGCTCGGACACTCAGCCGGAGGGCCCGGCGCAGCACGTTGGCCTCCCGGCCGGTCCACAGGCGCACGGTGGGCATGGACGGTCTCCTTCCTGACCCGAATGCAAGCACGCCGACCTGTGGGTCTGCATCACAAGTGCCACGTAAGTGCCACATCAGATCGTTTCGGCGGCTGTCCGGCCCGCGCATCCTCGGTGCCAGGCATCCGTCCGCTGACGCGACCAAGGGGGCCCGCGCATGGAACCCATCACCGAGCACCGCCTGGTGTCCGGCCTGATCGTCTACGGCTACCTGCGGCTGCCGGCGCCCGCCCCCGCCCGCCGGGCGGCGCTCACCCTGGCCTTGACCTCTTACTGCACCTGGCACGAGCTGGTACTGGCCGGGGTGTTCACCGACCACACCGACGACCAGGTCGTGACCGCCGCGTTCGCCGGTCTGATGGACGCCTTGGGTGCTGCGGGCAGCTACGGGGTCGTCGTTCCGTCTCCCGCCCATCTCGGGGGCCCGTGGACCGCCCAGCAGCGGTTGGAGCGGATCGCCGCGACCGGGCGCCGGCTGATGCTGCTGCGCGGCGCCTCGACCAGGCGGCGGGTTGAGTACCGCACGGCACGCACCGGCCGTCCGGCCGACCATCGAGGTCCCGGCGATGCGCATCTCCGCTAGGCCCGGCCCGCTCACCGGACCACAAGCCGCCGACTCGGCCGCGATACCAGCCGGCAACTGCGAGATCCACGTCACCGTCTGGTGCCTGCCACCAGCCACCGCCGTCCGTCGCGCCCGCGGCCTGCTGCGCTCTCACCTGACGGGGCACGTCACCGACGCGGCCGTCTTGGACGATCTCGAGGTCATCGTCGGCGAGTTGGCCACCAACGCCTATCGGCACGCCAGCGGTCCCTGCGAGATGCGGGTGTTGCACCACGCGGGCGTCCCCGTCGTCTGCGAGATCGCCGACGCCGGAGACGGGCTGGAGCTGATCGCTGAGCGTCTGCGCCGCCACACCGGCCGGATCGACGTCGACGCCGTCGACGGCGTCGACTCCCTGACCGACGCTGGCCGGGGCTTGCGGATCGTCGCCTGCTTGTCGGGCGGCCGTTGCGGCGCGCGCACCACCTGGCTGCGCGGCACCGGCCAGATCGGTAAGAGCGTCTGGTTTGCCATCCCCGCCGAAACCGCCTCGCATGAAAGACACCGCAGCCCCCGTGTCGACGCGGGGGGATCGGGCGCTTCTCCGTTCGCTGTCCACCCGGAGGGAGGTTCCTGTGGGCCCGCGGTCACCACTGGGAGTAACAGCGGCTCCGACAGGCCGCCGGACGCCCCGCACAGCCCTCCGCAGCAGGAAGGCCCGTGATGCTGCACCCTCCGATGTTCGGCCGGTTCGAAGACGCCTACGTCGCCGTGCTGGAGCACGTCGACCGCAATGTCGAGCACGTCAACGCCCCCCGCGGGAACGCCGCCCGCGAATGCCTCAACGTCAGTTTCGTGCTGACCGATCCTCGCGACCGGATTGTCTACACACCGGCCCGCCGCACCAACATCGTGTTCTGCTACGCCGAGGCGCTGTGGTATCTGTGGGGCCGCGACGACCTGGAGATGATCTCCTACTACGCGCCGCGCCTCGCGAAGATGTCCGCCGACGGGCGGACACTGACAGGCATCGCCTACGGCCCAAAACTGTTCAAGGTCGCCCGCGCGGGCCGGTCGCAGTGGGATCGGGTGCTACGCCTGCTCGCTGAGGAACCGGCCTCCAAACGGGCTGTGGTCTCCTTCTTCGAGCCCGAGGAGCTGATCGACCCAGCCAATCCGGACGTGTCCTGCACACTCGGACTACAGTTCCTGCTCCGGGACGGGCACCTGGACGCCATCGCCTACATGCGCGGCAACGACGCCGTCGTCGGGCTGCTCTGCGACGTGTTCTCCTTCACCCTCCTGCAGGAGTTCACCGCCGTCCAGCTAGGTGTCGACCTCGGCCGCTACGGCCACCACGTCGGCTCCATGCACATCAACGACGTCGACGCCAAGAAGGCTGCCGCGATCGCTGCGGCCGCGCACGGCGGCCGCGAACTGTTCCCGGTGACCGCGATGCCGCCGACCCGGTGGGCGGACCTGAAGATCGTGGAGCACCACGAGGGGGCGCTTCGCCGCAATGAGGAACGGCTCGACCCCGGCGACCTGAGCCGGCTCGGCCTCGCCCCCTACTGGCAGCAGGTCGTTCTGCTGATGGAGGTCTACCGGCAGATCAGCCACTACCCCGGCACCCCGGTCATGCCGTCCACGCTGGAAGCCCTCGACCCTGGCTACCGGTGGCTGATCGCCCACCGCTGGCCCACGGCGATCCCCCAGAACTTCACCCGCCCCTACGGAGCCGAGCCATGACCGCCGACGCCGAGCGACCCAGCCGACAGGGGCAGGCTGCCTACGGCGAGTACGCCGCTGAATGCGCGGGCCACACCGCCAGGCTCGCGCGGGTCGACTGGACCCGGTGGAGCGTCATCCTCCTCAAACCCGACTGCCTCGTCCGCGGCCTGGTCGAGCCCGTCCTGACCCGCATCGCCACCGAGGTAGAGATCGTCGCCCGGGAGACCATCACGGTAACCCAGGCGCAGATCTTCGCCCACTACGACGACCTCCTGGAGACCCCGCAGCGATTCACGCCAGTCGACGTCGCCGCCGACCTGCGCCGCCGCTACGTCGGAAACAGGGTTGTGGTCGCCCTCGGCCACGGCGCACCCGCAGGCCCAGGACGCAAGGACACTCCAGCCCGACTCCGAACAATGCTCGGACACTACGACCCCGCCCGCGCCCACGCCGGGTCGATCCGCGGCGACTTCGGCGTCGACAACCTCACCAAGGCCCGCAGCGAGAAGCGCCTGATCGACAACCTCATCCACACCTCCGACGACCCCGACGCCGCCCGCCGGGACTTCGTGATCTGGTTCGGCGTCGACCGCACCGACCTTCTCTTCAACCCTCACCAGTGAACGGAGAAGAGACCGTGACCAGCATCCCCGCCCCACTAGCCGCCAGCAGGCGCTACCCGCGCCCAACGACGGGCTCCGGCCCCCACACGCTGCGGCTCATGCCCGCCGATCAGATGGCTGCTCTGGACCCCTACATGGCTCAGATCGTCACCTACCGCAAAAGCGGCCTGTCACTGAACCACATCATCGGCTGCCCGCTGGACTGCGGTTACTGCGTCCGGCACTTCTGGGGCGATTTCGAGCACAAAACCCCGCATCTGCTTTGCCCCACCGGCGACGCGATCGAGTTGCTGCTTGGCCATGAGGCGTTCCGGCCCTCCACGACCCCGATCCAACTGTTCAACAAGGCCACCGACCCGTTCCTGCCCGGAGTGAAGCCGCACCTGTTCCACATCCTGCGGACCCTGGACGATCGCGGCTTGGACAACCTCGTCCTGGTCATCACCCGCTTCCGCGTCACCGCCGAGGACATGGCGATTCTGGAGCAACTCCAGCATGTCCGCGTGACCTTGCTGTTCACCTACTCGGGGATCGCCGACCCGCGGGTGGAGCCGATCGCCAAGAGCGCCATTACCACCACCTCCATCGCCACCGCCTGCACCCACAAGCGACGCACCAAGGTGGTGCTGTACTGGCGGCCAATCGTCCCCGGCTGGAATGACCAGCCCGAGACGATGGGCCATGTGCTGAACGTCGGCAAGGCGGCGGACGCGATCGTGTTCACCGGCTACTACCACAAGGAACAAAACGCGGACTTCCTGCGGAACCTCGGCGTCACCGTCCCCTACGGCGAGGAATACGACCGACGCAAGATCCTGCCCGCCGAGCTGGACGCCATGATCGTCGCCGCGTGGCGGGAGTCTGGGATCTCCACGCCGCTGTTCCGCAAGACCAGCTGCGGCATCTCCTTCGCCCACCAGGTCCCCGACTACAACGGGCATTGGGGCGTCCGCGAACTCTGCGACATCTGCCCCGCCTCCCAGCGGGAGCTCTGCGCCGACGACCATCAGCAACCCACCCCCGCCGAGTTCGACACCGTGCTGGCCGGTCTCGGCTACTCCACCGATTACCTCATCGAACCCGGCCACGTCTGGACCCTTGGCCTCGGCGAACAACGCCGCTACGCCATCCAGCACACCCTTCGGTTCCAGATCTGGGAGCTCGACCAGCCGCATCTGCTCCACGCCCATGGCCGCTCCCGCACCGGCTACCGGCCCACCGACGACGAACGGCGGCAACTCGCCGCGGTTCGCCGCCGGTTCCTCGACGCAGCACGGTTTGATGGGGATGACTGACGACCCAGCCCGGCGACAACGGCGGAGAGGCGGGCAACCACGGTGACCACTATGGACACGGCCGGCATACCTTGGCGAGCCGCCCCGATCGTCGCCCTGGACCTGGAAGGCAGCGGCGCCCAGGACCGAGACGACGAAGCGATCCTGGAGATCGCCCTCGTCCCGATCATCGACGCCCGCCCTGCTCTCCACGCCGCCTACACCACCCTGATCAATCCCGGCCGCCCCGTCCCACGCAGACCGTGGATCTCGCCCGGCCTCAACGACGACGTTCTCGCCGGGGCGCCCACCATCGACCAGGTCAGACCCGAGTTCACGGCCCGGCTGTCAGGACGGATCATTGTTGGCCACAACATCTCGGTGGACTGGCGGCTGCTCCACCGCCGCTGCCCGGCCATCCACCCGAAGGGCCTGGTCGACACCCTCCGCCTCGCCCGGCACGTACACCCCGAGGAGAAACGCCACGGGCTCCTCGCCCTCCTCCACCGCCACAACCTCACCGGGCAGGTCACCGAGCTTGCCCCCAGCAGCCAGCCACACCGGGCACTCTGGGACACCATCGGCACCGCTCTGCTGCTCACCGCCCTCATCGACAGCCTCCCCGGCGAGGACACGCCGAACCTCGGCGAGCTGCTGCGCCTCGCCGGCCTTCCAATCACCAACAAGCGGCTCGGCCAAGCCAGCCGAGCCGAGCCCGAACAGACCTCCTTGCTGGATCTATGACGGGCGGCCGCATCGGGGCGCTCAGTGAGGGGGCGGGGATCGCCCCGGGCCGGGTCGTCATCGTCGACCTCCGCGACGAGTTTCATCGGATAAAGACGAGGCGCTCGGGCTATTCGTCGTCCTGATGCACCTCTTCTCCGACGCCCGCGTCGACGACCGCGGATTCAACAAGCTCGTCGTCTTCGACGAAGCCCACAAATACATCGACAGCCCCGACCTCGTCGAAAGCGTCCGGGAGATGCGGCACAAGGGCCTGAGCGTGCTCATCGCCAGCCAAGACCCATCCTCGGTACCGATCTCCTTGATCGAGCTGTCCGACCACATCATCTTGCACAAGGTCACCCCCGTCTGGCTGAGGCACCTGCAGAAGGCCAACGCCGCCCTCGCCGACCTCACCCCGACGAAGATGGCCAACCTGTCCACCGGCGAGGCTTACCTCTGGGCCGGCAGGGCAACCGACCCCGCATTCACCCACAGCGCGGTCAAGATTCGCTGCCGCCCCCAGGATCACCCGTCACGGCAGCGACACCAAGACCGCGGTCGGACCGTAGTGAGCCCCGACCGACATAGCCGGTCGCCTCATCGTCGCGTACGGTGGGTCCGGGACCCGGATGGGCGAGGCCCGGTCCAGGTGTAACCAAGCTCGCCCATTCGGTGTCTGAGCCGGGCCGCTGCCGCTTCACTCTGTGTTTCGAGGTCCACAAGCGACGTCGCGTATCTGTCGCCCCATGAAAGGTACACATCGACTAGTGCCTGCCGTTCTGCAGCGACGAGCTTCTCCACACGCGAGCGGATGTCTTCACCGAGGACGCCGAGCACTCTTTCACGCGCCACGTGCTCTGGCACAGGCCGGGATAGCTCCTTGTTGGTCGTAGTCCATCTGTCGATTACCCCGGGGAAGCCTCGGTGGTCTAGACTCCTGAGGTCGTCTTGGCGATCGGACCACCAGGCCGCGAAGATACCGATCAACTGGTACCGGTCAAGGATTCCTGGCGGCAGAAGTTCCTCACAAAACGAGGTCATAAGACGAGATCGCAGCCTCAATAGCAATCTTGTGCCTGCGTGTTCAGCAATTCGCCGGGCCGCTCTCTCCCACCAACGTTGGCAGCGGTCGATGAACTGCTGCTCACGGCCGGTGGTGAGGTGCTGTATGCGCTCAGCGGTCGCTTCGTAGCCCTCGGCGGGGAAATCGAGGTAGTCGGGGTTCTTTGGCTGGAACAAGTCGGCAGGATCGATGCCGAATACGTGAAATTTTGATTCTTGCGCGTCGACTTCTCTTTTGGGTACGCCGCCGAACAGCGCCGCGCGGACATCCAATAGCGGCCCAGCGGGTGGACTGGTGTGGACGTAGCGCCGCACGTTGAGGTTGAAGTCGTTCTCCGCGATCTCATCCAGCGAGACCACCCGCGAGAATCCGGGGATCTCCGACCAGTTTCGGAAGACATCGAGGATCTTCTCAATATGCTGCGGTTCCAGACGGTTCTGGGTGCGCCCCGTGACTATTTCGCGTTCGGCATTGATGAACAGTACCCGGTCGCGCCGCTCTGCGGGCGATCCATTCGTCCCCCGCAGCACTAGGATGCAGGCAGGGATGGCCGTGCCATAGAAGACGTTCGGGCCGATTCCGATGACGCCCTCGAGTCGGCCGTCCTCAAGAATCCCCCGGCGGATCTCGGCTTCGACCCCTCCCCTGAACAGCACTCCCTGTGGGGTGACCACCGCCCCGATGCCGTCGGGACGCATCATGGCCAGTGCATGCTGGACATTCATTAGGTCGGCCTTGTTGCCCTGTTCGGGTGTCCAGCCATATCGCATACGCTCCGGATATCTAACATCTTGCCTGACATAGTTCATCGAGAATGGCGGATTGGTCAGTACTCGATCGAAGAGCATGCGCCGCCCATCGGCGACCACGTGGAGAGGATTGGTCAGACTATCGCCGCGCAGGAGCGAGCCTTCCGTGATGCTATGGAGCAAGAGGTTCAGTCGGGCGATGGACCAAGTGGAGATATTTATCTCCTGCCCGAATAGAGTGAGATTTGCGCTCTTTGCACTATGTTCGTCGACGTACTTCTTCGCCTGGACCAGCATACCGCCCGAGCCAGCAAACGGGTCGTAGACAGATTGTCCAGGCTCGGGTCTGACCAGGCGTACCATCAGCCGAACCACCGAGCGGGGTGTATAAGACTCTTCAGCCCTCCTTCCTGCTCTTTCAGCAAACCAGCCCAGGACACGATCATAGGCGCAGCCGACGACATCACGGAACTCTAGATCGTTATCGCTCAGTGAAATTCGGTCGAAATGGTCAATCAATGACTTCAGCTGGGCGCGACCCAACCCTCTCTTGTTGAAATCCAGACCCTCTAGTACGCCGTCCAGTACTTCCAGATTGCTGCGCTCCAGCTCCAACAGCGCCACGTTGAGTGGATCCCCAAGCATTCGGTGTTCAGACTTGACGATGCGGGACCAGCGCGCACGGTCGGGCATTTGAAGGATGTCGGGCTGGTCCGAAGCGCGCTTAAGAAGTAGCATTCCGGAGATGATGTCGAGGTACGCCGACGCGTCCATTCTGCTGCGGAGGATGTCGGCTGCGCCGAAAAGGTGTCGCGTTAGTTGTGTAACAGTCATTGGACGCATGTGCGCCTCACCTCTCGATCATCTCTCCGAAGATGGCAGGCCTCAAGGCCTCTAGGCGGTCGGCCATCGCGCGCTGAATCCTTATCTGAGCGTCGACGTCAGCGAGAGTTTCAACAATGGCCCACTGTTGCCCTATGGACGGCACGATGACCGGCAAGGCATTCAGCATCGCCGAGTTGAGCGAGGCTACCGTGCCCGGGAGAGCCTGGCCCAGCAGGTCGCTCTGCACTAGTGGATGCGACAGATAGGAGACCAGGTAGGCGGGCAGGATGACCTCGCGCCGGGGTCTGACGCGCAAACAGGACGAACTGTAGAACCACGTGGCGTGCTCCGCGCCGATGAGCGCTAGTCGACCGAGCGTACCCTGCCGCACGACGAGGAGGTCACCCTCCCGCAGAGCGAACCGGGATAGCCTCTCGGCATCCGCCCACGGCACATGACGTAGTTGCCGGGTGTCGACAGTATGATCAACTGTGATATCCGGTGGCGAGATCATCGGTACCCCGTCAGGACCGTGGTGCAGGTTCTCCAGGAGAGACCCGGAGGGGCCAGCCGTCACTTTGCAGATGTCCCCGAGCGGGATCTGCTCGACTTGAGCCATGGATACGTCGTCTCCTCGCACAACGCCCGTGTCTTCCTTCCCGAAGTCCTTGTGTCTCCCGTCTTCGGCCGCCAGTGGTGGGGCACGACACGTATCGGGCCATGCCCCACCACCGATGGGTCAAGCCGTGCGCAGCCAGTGCCGAAGGGCGGCCCGCACCAGCTCCTCCACCACAACGGTCAGGGCGGCCATGGTGACCACGATCAGCGCGGCCCTGCCGTGCCCCACGACAGAGGCCACAAACACCACCACGATGATGATCACCACAAGCGCCAACATGGTCCGCCTGGCACGTGGCGACAGGGAACATGCATGATGGAGGCTGACGGTCCTCATTGGGGATTCCTCTCTGTCCCCGCTGCGTGGGGACGGTCTAGCCGCACCGTCCTGCCGGGCGTCTAAACCATGCAGGGCGGTGCGGCGGCTTCTGGTTAGCATCCTTGCCTGCAGCGCCGCAGAGGAGCGGCACACTCCATCCACGTCGCCACACACGGAGTCCGGTCGCGCCCGGTTTCGCTGAGTACGATCGTATCAGGGTAAGCTCCGAAGCTAGCTTCGCAGCACTGCTCCGCGTAAGGGAGTCCGACGCGCTCAACAGTGGAGTGTGGAGCATGCGGCTGACGGCCAGCGCGGCTTCTCCGAGAGACTCGGCTACCACGGACGTATAGCGGACGGGAAGGCTAGGTATCCAATTACAGTCATGTGTTTCCACAGTTCAGAGGGCGATTGTTGGCGAACCCCTCCCGGTCTGTAAAACCGCCGGTTCAGCCTACCCAGGTTCGAATCCTGGACCTGCCACCACCAGCGGAAACGTCCGGTGACCTGCGAGAGTGCGGGTTCCGGGCACCCCTGGTTCGGTCCCGTCGTGTTTTACCGTGTCCCGTTGTTCGTCAGTGTTCACGGACGCATAGCGAACGGGAACGTTTGGGCGGCGCCGGGTCGCTCGCCCGTCCTCGGCGGGGCAAGGGACGTCGCCGAGTATCGGTCTGAATGTGCCGAGTCCGGGGACAGCCCGTCCCGGGTGGGCAGCGCGCCTGTGGTCACGAGGCATCGAGATCTCCGTCTGTGGCGAAGGTGCCACTCCTACGATGCGCCTGGGTCTAGCTTTTCCCAGTGGCGGGGGTCGCTGGCCTGGACTGCGGTTCGTATGTGGCCGGGCTGCAGGTGGCGGCAGCTGTCTCGTGGGGGGTGTTGGCGTGGCCGGAGAAGCGGGGTGCCCAAGGTGAGGTCGAGCTGCCAGTGGTTGAACCGGTTGTAGAGGGCGGGGCCTTCGGGAAGCTGGGCGAGCGCGGCGGCGAGGAGCAGACCGGCTGCAGCGGGACAGGAATGGCAGGGCAGCGTCCGGGCTGTCCATCTGGTCGGGTGCTGCGGGTCCCGTGGAGCAGGCTAGTCGGGGCAGGGTGTTGTCGGGGAGGCGGCAGGCAGGGCGGTCGTCGCGGTCGGGGAGGTAGCGGTGCAGCTCGCTGGTCCAGTGCCGCGAGGTGGTGGCGTGCAGGAGGAGTCTCAGCAGGGCGTTTCTCGGTGAGGTTCAGGCCTGGTCGACCGGGCATTTCCGGGCCGCGTACTCCACGCCGGACGAACTCACGACCGCGGTGCTGCGAGCACTCCACGACTACGAACTCGCCACAGCGGCGGGTGCGGTGGACGAGGCTGAGATGCTCGCGAGGGCCATTGCGATGCTGCCCGACAACCAAGCTTCAGGGGTGGTGGCTCTCCGCGGTTGACGCTGGCTGTCGCGGGCAGCCCGCACCGGCAGGTTCTGAGACCGGTCGACCTCGAGAATCCCGGCCTCGCAGTCGACATCCAACGTGAGGCGTTCTTTGGTGAGTATCCGGTCCTTGACCGGACCGAGAGCACGAGCACGAGCCTCCGTGGCAGCACGCTCGTCTTGGAACAGCGCGAAGCCTCTGCGCCCATCGGAACGATAGGTGAAGAGGGCAGCGAGAGATGCCGGCTGGTCGACCGTTGACGGGCGATCTCGAGCGACCTATGCTAACGAGCGCTAGTACGTACGAGCGAGCGCTCGTACGCATAACCGCACATTCGTCCGATCGCAAGCGATGCACGCGCCTATTCGGGGACCAGCTTCAGTCCGTGTGAAAGGGGCTGAGAAATGGCCGCTCGACCGAGACGCCGACTACGTTGTCTCGCCGGGGGAATCGGGGTAGTTGCGCTGACGCTCGCCGCCTGTGGGGGCGGCGCAGGCGATTCCGGAGGTGGGTCGTCGACGATCGAGCTCGCCTTTCTGGCGCCGCTGAGCGGCCCGTTGGCGCAGGTCGGCGTCGACATGAGGAACGGCGCCCAGACCGCTGTGCGCGAGATCAACGCCTCCGGCGGCGTGAACGGCGCCAAGCTCGAGCTTCAGGTCTACAACGATCAGCTGGATCCCACGGCCGGCACCCGGGCGGCCCGCGATGCGGTCTCCGCCGGGCAGCAAATCGTCGTGGGGATCCTGAGTAGCTCGGTCTGCCTGGCGGTGGCACCGGTGGTGGACAAGCTCGGCGGCGTGCTGGTCGGGACGACGTGTTCGGCCGACCAACTGGTGGGTCCCGACCGACCCGCCGAGAACTTCTTCGGCGTTACCGCGCACAACGCGCAGATGGTGTCGGCCGGTGCGCAGATCATGAGCAAGGAGGAGAAGGGGCTGACGACGGTGGACGTGTTCGGCTACGACTACATCGTCGGCCACGAGCTCTACGACGGCTTTCGCGAACAGATGCAGCGCCGCGGCGTGCCGCTCGCCGAGGAGCAGCAGCAGTGGGTCCCCCTGACGTCCGTCGATTACCGGCCGCAGGTCGCGGCGATGGCTCGTAACCTGCCGAAGTCGCACTACCCCGATCGGGTGTTGTGGTTGTCTACGTACGGGGCGGGCACGACCACGTTCTTGCAGCAGAGCGCGTCGTCGCGGCTCACCTCGAAGTACGGGGTGATCATGACGTCCGGAGGCTACGCGCCCGGGGCCTGGGAGTTGAACGGCACCGCTCCGGAGGTCTGGGACGTCTACGACTACGAGTACCAGGCGACGAAGAACCCGGCGAACGACTCGTTCGTGTCTTCTTATCAGAAGGTCAGCGGCGGCCGTCCGCCGACCGCGTGGTCGTGGGAGAACTACGTCGGGATCAAGTTCGTGGCGGAGGCCATCAAGAAGGCCGGAGACAGCGATCCGCAGAATGTGGCGAAGGCGCTCGAGGGGCTGCGGGTTGACACGCCGTCCGGCCCGGCCACCATGGATCCGGCGGCGCACCTGGCCAAGCACAACGTCGTCGTCTTCAAGAGCGTCGGGGACAAGTCCGCGCCCCAGGGCCTCAAGGTAACGAAGTACTACCAGGTCTCCTACGACGGGAAGATCGTCGAATCCGACCCGTAAGGAGCTACTAGGGAACGGTAACCGCCGAGCATCGAAAGAAGGCTCCCAGGGGTCCTCATGGGTATTTTCGTCAGTGCGCTTCTGGCCGGAGTCTCCAGCGGTGTTCCGCTTTTCCTGATCGCAAGTGGCCTGACGCTGATCTTCGGTGTCATGGGGATTCTGAACTTCGCGCATGGTGCCTTCTTCCTGGTCGGCGCGTTCGTCGCGCTGACGATTTACAGCCAGCTGCCGCCGGGAGGCTGGTCCTTCGGGGTGGCGGTCTTGGCCTCCGGGGCGGTCGTCGCCGTACTGGCGTCGGTGTGTCATATGGCGGTCTTCCGGCGGCTGCTGCGCAGGGAGGAGATCGTCGGCCTGCTGGGCTCGTTCGCGCTGCTTCTTGTCCTCGTCGGATTGTCCGAGTACGTCTGGGGGGTCAACCCGCGGACCCTCACCATGCCGCCGGTCCTCGATCGCCAGTTCCGGTTGGGGTCGGTGGCGATCAGTGCGTACGACATACTCCTCCTCGCCGTCGGGCTCGTCGTTGCCCTCGGGCTGTGGTACATGCTCCGGGGGACCGAGCTCGGGCGGCGGGCCCGGGCGGTGGCCCACGACCGTCTCATGGCGTCCGCGCTTGGCGTCCGGTCGGATGTGGTGACGAACGTCGTCGTGGCGCTCGGGGGGTTCCTCGCCGGGCTGGCGGGCGGCTTGGTGGCGCCCTCGGTGTCGATCGACGTCGGGCTGGCGCTTTCGTTCATCGTTGCGAGCTTCGCCATCGTGCTCATCGGTGGCGGGGGATTGGTGGGCGGCGCCTTGCTGGCGGCGCTGGTGCTCGGGATCGCCGACAGCATCGCCGTGACATATGTGCCGTCGTTGTACGGCTACGCGCAGTACGCGGTGATCGCGGCCATGCTGCTGGCGCGGGCGCTGATTCGGCCGCTGCGGGCGCAGACCGAAAGGGAGCAGGTTGCCTAGCGCGTGGACACGGTCGGACGCCGGGCGCGGCGCCCGGCGGCTTGCCTCGGCCGGGCAGGCCGTCGCGCGCCGGTTGAACTGGCTGTTCCCGTTGGTCCTGGTGCTTGTCGCCAACGGGGTCGTCGGTGCCGTGGCGACCGGTTCGGGGCTGTACACGTGGATGCTGGTCTTGGTGTACGGGCTGTTCGCCTCCTACACCAACGTGCTGTTCGGATGGGTCGGGCGTGCCTCGTTCGGCCAGGCGGCTTTCCTCGGTGCCGGGGCGTACACCGTGGCGTTGCTTCGGAACACCGAGTTGTCGCCGATCATCAGCCTGCTCGCGGGCACCGCCGCGGCCGCCGCGTTGAGCCTGCCGCTGCTCCTGGTGAGCAGGCGGGCGAGCGGTATCCCGTTCGCCATGATCACCCTCATCTTTGCCCAGGTGCTCTATCAGATCGTGTTCACCAACCGCCAGCTCGGCGGGGAGAACGGGCTGTCCGGCATCGACGTCTCGACGGTCCTGGGCGTCGATGTGATCACTTACAACCCGCTGAGCTGGTATGTCGCCATCGTGGTGGGCCTCGCGCTGCTGTTCCTGCGCCGGCTCAGCGGGTCGTCGTTCGGGCTGGCGCTGCGAGCCGTCCGCGACGATGAGGTGAAGAGCGCGGTGCTCGGCTTGCCCGTCCGAAGGTTCCATACCTGGGCGTTCGTCGTCGCGAGCGCGGGATCCGGTCTGGCCGGCGCGTTGCTTGCCCAGGTGCAGACGACCGTGTCACCCGAACTGCTGTTCTGGAGCGTTTCGGGAAACGTGGTCATTATGGCCCTTCTCGGTGGAAGGTACACGTTCTACGGGCCGTTGCTCGGTGCGCTGGTCTTCGTGCAGCTCGAGGAGTGGTTCCAGCAGACGATCGCGCTCGGCGACCTGTTCGTTGGACTGATTCTTCTCGCCATCGTCCTGATTGCGCCGGACGGGATCCTCGGCTATCTCAACCGGCTGCGACCGGGCGTCATCCGGGAGCGGATCCGGGAGAGGAAGCGGGCGGCCGAACAACCGGAGGTCGTACCGCCCAGCGAAGATAGAAGGCTGTTGTCGCGATGATGACCAACGCAAGCCCGGCGCTCGAGCTGACTGACATCCGCAAGTCGTACGGCGGCTACCCCGCCGTCAAGGGGGTGGGGTTGCGGATCGCCAGGGGAGGCGTCAGTGGGATCATCGGCCCCAACGGGGCGGGCAAGACGACGCTGTTCGGGGTCATCTGTGGAGACCTGGTCGCCGACTCGGGCTCGGTGTGGCTCGGCGGGGTGGACGTCACCAGGCGTCCCGCCTCCGCTCGGGTGCGTCAAGGACTCGGCCGGACCTTCCAAACCGCCCGGGTCTTCGAGCGGCTGACCGTCTCCGACAACGCGCTGATCGCCGTGCGGTCGGCGAGCGGCCACGCGGCCCGCTGGTTCGACCGGCCGCAGTCGTCGGCGCGGCTTCGCGCCTCGGTGCACGAAGCCCTCGCCGTTGTGGACCTGGTCGATCTGCGGGACCGCGCCGCCGGGTCGTTGGGTCAGGGAGAGCGCAAGCGCCTCGAAATCGCCCTTGCGCTGGCCCTGCATCCGAAGGTTCTTCTGCTGGACGAGCCGACCGCGGGTATGTCACTCGACGACGTACGCTCGTTCGTCGCGCTGATCCGTCGCATCGTGTCCGACGATCACCGGATGACCGTGCTGCTCACCGCGCACGACATGGACGTCGTGTTCGGGCTCGCCGATCGGATAGCCCTGATGGCCGGCGGCGAGATCGTTCTGGAAGGTACCCCTGAGGAGATCCGCGGCTCCGACGTCGCACACGAGGTCTACCTCGGTCGGCCACCGGCCCCACCTCAGGGCGGTGAGGGGAGATGACGACATCGGGCGACCACGCCGTTCCGGCCCTGTCGATCGGGCACCTCCAGGCGTGGTACGGGCGCGCCCAGGTGCTCTTCGACGTCTCCCTGGACTGCATGCCCAGCGAAATCGTCGGCGTACTGGGACGGAACGGCGCGGGCAAGACAAGCGCGCTGATGAGCGCCATGGGCGTCGGCATCCGGGCGAGCGGTGAGGTGCGGTTGGGCGGCGTGGACATCAGCAGGATGCCGGCCCACTCGCGCGCGCACGCCGGACTGGCCTGGGTGCCGGACACCCGGCGGATCTTCGCCAACCTCTCGGTTCGGGAGAACCTCATGCTCGGCGCCACGGCCGGCCGGCAGCCGGTCGGTCCCGCGATCGATCGCGTCGTGCAGCTGTTTCCGCTCCTCGGCTCGCTTCTGCGCAAGCACGGGTACGCGCTCAGCGGTGGGGAGCAGCAGGTCGTCGCGATCGCCCGGGCGCTTGTGAGCAAGCCCCGGGTGCTTCTTCTGGACGAGCCGACGGAGGGCCTTGCGCCCATCGTGGTCGAACAGCTTCGTGCCGCCATCGCCGAACTTCCGGGCGAATTCGGGGTTTCCGTGGTGATGGTCGAGCAGAATCTTGAGGTCGCCCTCGGGCTCGCCGGACGCGTCTACGTCCTGGACCGCGGCCGAACCGTGCACACTGCCGCATCCGACGAATTCGCCGACTCCCCCGAACTGCAGAACCGTTACCTGGCGGTAGGCCAATGATTGACGGTTCCACGCGATTTCGTATAGCATACGAACGAGCGCTCGTACGTAATGGTTGATGGAGCTTGGGGGAAACTTGGCCGACGCACCACAGGACGCCCCGCGCCTGAGCAGGCGTGCCGCGCAAGTGCGGGACGCGGCGTTGACGCTGTGGGCTCGCAACAGCTATCGGGGCACCACCATGAAGGACCTCGCGGAGGCGGTTGGTCTGCGGGTGCCGAGTCTGTACAACCACATCGGCTCGAAAGAAGAGCTGCTCGAAGAGATCATGTTTTCGACGATGAACGAGCTCCTCGAAAAATACGACGCCGCCACGACCGGCACGTCCGATCCGGCGGTGCGGTTGCGCCTGGGGACCGAGGCACACGTCCTTTTCCAAAGCGCACATCAGCGGGAGGCCTTCATCGGAAACCGGGAGATCGTTAGCCTTCCGCCCGCCTCACGGCAGCGTCTCGTTCAGCTACGCGACGATTACGAGGACCGCTTTCGCCAGACCATCGAGGACGGGGCGGCGCGAGGAATATTCCACGTCCGTTCTCAACAGCTGGCGACGTACGCCGTTCTCGGCATGTGCAACAGCGTCGCCGCGTGGTTTGACCCAGGCGGCCCGCTGAGCGTGGAGGAGGTGGCTCGCGAGTACGGGCTGTTGTCACTCCAACTTGCCGGATACCGGGGCGAGACGCAATCCCGGCCGCGCTAGGAAAGAGAGGGGCAGAGGTGTCCGAAGAACCCGGTCTACCCGCGTACGACCAGCTGGAGCTGATCCCCGAGCTGGGCCTTCGCCATTCATGGGGCGTCTTCGGCCGTGGAGACTCGCTGGGCACTGTCAACCTGCTCACAGCCGACCGGGTGCGTGCGGCAAGCGCGCTCGTCCGAGACGGACGGGTGTTTCGTCTCGACCTTCCGATCACCGAGCCGGATCCACCGATGTACGGACGGGACAGGCTCGTCCACACGATCTTCTCGGCCAGCCGTAACAACTGGGACGACAGGCTCGACAACTTCCACCCACAGGGCTCCACGCAGTGGGACGGGCTCCGGCACGTGCGGTGCCGCGAGTTCGGGTTCTACGGCGGCTACACCGCCGAGCCCGGTGAGGATGATCTCGGCATCGAGCACTGGGCTCGGCACGGCATCATCGGCCGGGGCGTACTGCTCGACCTGGAACGCCACCTCCGGCTCGCCGGCACGCCGGTCGACCCCGGCGCGGAGATGTCGATCCCGTCGAGCATGCTGGCGACCATCGCCCGGGAGCAGGCGGTCGAGCTGCGGCCCGGCGACGTCCTGTGTGTCCGCACCGGTTGGATGCGGATGTACCGGGAGCGGGCCGCCGCGGGCGAGGCGATCCACGTCGACGGCCGGACTCCGTTTCCCGGGTTGGCCGCGGACGAGGCGATGGCGCGCTTCTTGTGGGACACCCGTGTCGCCGCGGTCGTCGCTGACAACCCGGCCGTCGAGGTTTCGCCGGGGGATCCGAAGGTCGGCTCGCTGCACCGGCGGATCATCCCGCTACTGGGCATGGCGGTAGGGGAGCTGTTCGTCCTCGATGAACTCGCCGAGGCGGCCGAGGCCGACGGCCGATTCGACTTCCTGTTCGTGTCGATCCCGATGAACCTGCCCGGCGGTGTCGGATCACCGGGGAACGCGATCGCCATCAGATGACCGCGGGTCCGCGGCTCGGCTGCGTCCCCGAGACACGCGGTGCCGCAGAGAAGGAAAGGAGGAGACGACGTGGTAGACGACTTCGAGGCCATCAAGCTGGAGTACGACCCTCCTGTTGCCTGGATCGTGCTGAACCGCCCCGAGCGGCTCAACGCCATGAACGGGACGATGCTTGACGAGCTCGACCGGGCGCTGACCTCCCTGGCGACCGACGACCGAGCCCGGGTGATCGTCATCCGAGGCGCCGGGCGGGCGTTCTCCAGCGGCTACGACATCGAACGGGACGAGAGCGAGGTGGGTGAGGCCACCCACCGGGACATCACTGCCGACTTCGACCGGCTCGCCGGCAACATCGACAGGTTCCTCAAGATCTGGGACCACCCGAAGCCGGTCCTGGCCGCCATCCACGGATATTGCCTCGCCGGCGCCACCCAGCTCTGCACGTTCTGCGACATCACGGTGGTGGCCGAGGACGCCCGGATCGGGCTGCCGTCCATACCGATCGGCGGGGGCTACATCACGCCGCTGTGGACCCCGCTGGTCGGCCCGAAGCGGGCCAAGCAGATGTCCTTCGTACCCGGCAGTCAGATCAGCGGCGACGTGGCGACGCAGTGGGGCTGGGCGAACTACGCCGTTCCGGCTGACGAGCTGTGGGACAACGTCCGGGAGTTGGCGGAGTCCATCGCCACCGTGCCAGCCGAGATACTGCACATGAAGAAGGTGTCGATCAACCGCGTCGCCGACGTCCAGGGTTTCCGGGCGATCGCGCCGATGGGCGCGGAAACCGACGCCCTCCTGCACTACTCGGCCGCCGTCCAGCAGCTTTCCGGGCTCATCCGGGAGCACGGGCTGAAGCAGGCGATCGCCAAGTTCTCGGCGGGCGATTGGTGATCGTCGAACACCAGGGGAGCGCATGACGACGAGCTTCGGTTCTCCGGAGGCCAGGGCCTTTCGGGAGCGGCTGCGCACCTGGCTGGCGGGCAACGTCCCGGAGGCGTGGCGGAGGGCCGGCGGCGAGGACCTGACCGACGACGAGGTCGTCGAGGTCCGCCGGGAGTGGGATCGCCGGTTGTTCGCGGCCGGATACGCCGGCGTGACGTGGCCGGTCGAGTTCGGTGGGCGTGGTTTCGGGCCGGTCGAGGAGTACGTCTTCTACGAAGAGTGCGCCAGGGCGGGCGCTCCCGAGGGGCTGGGTCGGGTCGGGCGGCTGCTGGCCGGCCCGACGTTGATCGCGCACGGCACCGACGAGCAGAGGGCCAGGTATCTGCGGCCGATCCTGTCCGGCGAGGAGATCTGGTGCCAGGGCTTCTCCGAGCCGGGCGCCGGTTCGGACCTGGCCGCCGTCCGTACCCGAGCGGGCCGGGACGGGGCGGTCTACCGGGTGTCCGGCCAGAAGACGTGGACGAGCTTCGCGCACTACGCCGACTGGTGTCTGCTGCTCGCGCTGACCGGCCCCGCGGAGCTGCGGCATCGGAACCTGTCCATGTTGATCGTGGACATGCACGCGCCCGGGGTGACGGTTCGGCCCATCCGCCAGATCAGCGGCCGGAGCGAGTTCAACGAGGTGTTCTTCGACGACGTCGAGGTCCCGGTCGCCAACCGCATCGGTGCGGAGGACGACGGCTGGCGGGTGGCCATGACTGTGCTGACCAACGAGCGCGGAATGGCCGAGGCCGCGAACAGGTACGTCGACCTGATGGCCGACAGCAGGCAGCTGCTCGAGTGCGCCGGCCACCGGCCGAGCCGCATCGGGGGGGACACCCTCGGGGGCGTCGAGGTCTACGCCGACCGTGTCGAGGCCCTGCGGTGGCAGGTGATGCGGGCAGTCGAAAAGAGCGCGCGAGGCGGCGACTGGTTCCCCTCGATGGCGGTTCTCAAGCTGTACTGGAGCGAACTCATGCAGGATATGGCGTCCGCGGGCCTCGGGCTCGGCTGCGCCGAACACGCGTCGTGGTGGCGCCGCCGCTACCTCGAGTCGCGTGCCACGACGATCTATTCCGGCACCTCGGAGATCCAGCGCAACATCATCGCCGAGCGGGTGCTCGGCCTACCGAAGTGACAGCCACCCGGCCGGAGGCAGCGATGCAGGTTTTGCCGAGCGACACGGCGACCGAGGCGGGCAGTGCCTTCGCGGAGCTCCTCGCCGACCTCAACTCGGACGGCTGGCGAGCCGACACGGCCGTCGACCGCCTGGCCAACGCCTGGTCGGCGCTCGCCGCCGGCGGGTGGCCGCTCGTCGGCGAAGCCGGGCCGGACGGGGACGCGTTTTCGCTGCTCGACGTCTGCGAACTGATCGAGGCGTGGGGCGGCCGGGCGCTGCCCGTGCCGTTCGTTCCGACCGTCCTCGTCCGCCGCTGGACCGCGGGCGCCGCGATGCCCACGGAACAGCCGCTGAGTTACACCATCCCGGTCGGCGAGGGCGCGGCGGTGGTCCCGTACCCGACCTTCCCGGGGACGCGGATCCTCGCGCTGCGGGCGAGTGGCTCCACCGAGGCGATCGAAGTCCCGGAGGGGTCGCCGGTCGACGACTTCGACCTGCTCATGCCTGTCGCGGCGGTCGCCGCACCGGAGATCACGCTGACCTTGGATCGTGTCGTCGACGTCTGCGCCGCGTCGCTCGCCGAGGCGGTGGGGGTAGCGGCGACGGCGCTGCGGCGGGCCGTCGCACATGCCCGGCAGCGGGAGCAGTTCGGCCGTCCCGTCGGAGCGTTTCAGGCGGTTAAGCACCGCTGCGCGAACATGCACGTCGACCTGGAGATAGCGCGGAGCCTGCTCACCAGGCTGGCGCAGACCGGGATATCGCGCGAGAGCCGGACGGCGGTGACCGAGGGATTCGAGCGGACTCGACGGGTGGTCGAGGGGTGCATCCAGGTTCACGGCGGCATGGGCTTCACCTGGGAGACCGGGCTGCACCTCGGCTTGCGTCACGTGGTCGGGCTTGCCGCACTCGCTGATCACGCCATGGACGGATGGCTGGGCGGACGCGACGACGTACGAACCGCCGCACGAGGGAGGTGACGATAGTGGGTTCCCTCATCGGAGAGATGGTCGAAAGGACTGCGCGGCAGGATCCGGACCGGATCGCTGTCACCGCGGTCGGTGGTCCCTCCGTGTCGTACCGGAGTCTGGAAAGCCGGACCAACCGGCTCGCCAACGCGCTGCACGGAAAAGGCCTGCGGCCGGGGGACCGGATCGCGCTGTGGCTGGACGACCAGACGGAGTGCGTCGAGGCCTACGTGGCGGCGTCGAAGGCCTCGCTGACGGCCGTACCGGTCGGCAAGGCTCTGGCGTCCGCGGAGGCGGGCTACATCCTGCGGGACGTCGGGGCGCGGGGGTTGTTCGTCAGCGACGGCGTGGCCGACCGGGTGGACGACGCCCTCGCCGACGTCGACTTGGCGCTGACGATCGCCACCGGCGAGGAGCGGCCGGCGGCCGCCGAGCGCTACGCGGATTTGCTGGCGTACGGGCACGACACCGTCCCGGAGGCGGTACGGCCCGCCCCGCCCCCGTTCGTCGGCTACACCAGCGGCACCACAGGCTTCCCGAAGGGTGTCGTCATCGGCGAGCGCGGCGTGCGGGAGATCGTCGCTATGAGTGCCCTGGCCCGGCGCCTGCCGCTGCGCAGTGTCGGGGTGATGACCGCCTCGCTGTCCTTCCCCGCGATCGTGCCCGCCGACATCTTCACCCACCTGTTCGTGGGCGGCACGATCGTGATCCTTGGGCGATGGGACGCCGAGAAGGCGCTACGCGCCATCTCCGACGAGCGCGCGAACTACGTCTACCTCCCGTCGCCGGTCATCCGGGAATTCGCGGAGGCCGCGGACCGGGACAGGGACTCCTGGGCGACGCTGGTCACCGTCATGCACAGCGGCTCGAAGGCGCCGTCCGGCCGGGTCCGCGAGCTGGTCGAGATCATCGGGGACCGCTGGACCGAGATCTGGGGAATGATGGAGAACTCCGGCGGCCCGGTCACCGCGACGACCAGGGACGACCTGCTGGCCCTGCGGGCCGCCGACATCTACGAGTCCGTGGGGCTGCCCCTACCGCAGTGCGAGGTGACGGTCGTCGCGCCCGATGGCCAGCCCCTGCCGCGCGGCAGCGACCATGTCGGTGAGCTGTGGCTGCGTTCCCCGGCCATCATGGAGGGCTACTGGGAACGTCCCGACGCCTTCGCCGCTGCTCTGGCCGACGGCTGGTACCACAGCGGCGACCTCGGGTGGATGGACGAGGCCGGCTACATCTACATCGTCGACCGCCGCGCGGACTTGATCGTCAGCGGCGGCTCCAACGTCTATCCGAGCGAGCTGGAGCGCGTCATCAGCGACTGTCCCGGCGTCCGGGAGGTCGCCGTCGTCGGGATCCCGCACGAGCGATGGGGGAGGACGCCCGTCGCGGTGGTCGTCCGCGAGCCCGGCGCCACCGTTGACGAGGCGGCGGTGGTGGCCCACTGCCGCAGGTACCTGGCCGGCTACAAGCGGCCGACCAGCGTCCTCTTCACCGATGCGCTGCCCAAGAACGCCAGCAACAAGGTGGTAAGGACCGCGGTCGCCGACTGGGCAGAGCGCTCGGTGCAGCGCCGCGGGTGAGGAGTTACAGGTGCATCGTTCCCTCGTCTTCGCCGCCTCGCATTTCGAGGCGCTCGTCCCCGTCGCCCAGCAGGCTGCAGCGAGCGGGTTCCACCGAATCTGGACCACCGAGTCCACCGGCCGCGACGCCACGGTCCGCGCGGTCGCCCTGGCGTCCGCGGCCCCCACGCTGCACGTCGGCACCGGGATCGCCTACGCCTTCACCCGTCCCCCGTTGGCTGCCGCCGCCATGGCGGCGGACGCCTACCGCGCCACCGGAGGGCGGTTCACCTTCGGGATCGGCGCGGGGACCCGCGGGCTGCGCAGACGATACGCGGTCAGCTGGGAGCATCCGGCGCCGCAGTTCGCCGAGTACGCACGACTGCTGCGCCAGGCCGTCTCCCCGGACGGGGGCCGCAGCTTCGACGGGCGCTTCTACACCGCCGATCTGAGCGACTTCCTTCCGGTCGAGGACAGGGAACGGCTGCGCGGCCTGGAGATCTACGGATCCGGGGTGAACCAGATCATGCTCCACCACTGCGCCGCGTCCTGCGACGGAGTAGCCGTACACTCGCTGGCCACCGCGCCCGGCTACTTCGAGGACGTCGTCGTACCAGCCCTGCGCAAAGGCGCCGAAGTGGCCGGCGCACCACCCAAGGTCGCCTGCTGGGTCGTTGCCGGCGTCGCGGCGGACCGAGAAGAGGCCCGGCTGGGGGTCCGCCGCCAGCTCGCGTTTTACTTCTCAACCCCGAGCTACCGTACGGTCGCCGAGCACGCTGGATGGGGCTCGGCCGCCGAACGCATCCGGCAGAAGGCGGCGGAGGTCGATTACCGAGACTGGGACCCGGTCGCGGACCTCGTCACCGACGAGATGGTGGACACGCTGTCGATCTCCGGAACGCCCGCCGAGATCACCGAGCAGCTTGCCCGCTCGGAGGAACGACTCGGCCGGCACGGGGTCGACGAACTGGCGCTCCAGATGGTGGGTGTTGCAGACACCGCCGATCGGGTCACCGAGATGGGCAACGCTCTGGTCCGGCACTGTGCGCCCGGAGCCATCGGAACACCCCGGGGGGTCACGACCCGACCGGAGCCGAGGTGACCGACGCGCCCAGCGTCCGGGTCGACCGGGAGGGCCGGGACCGCGCCACCGCCGTCGTCCGGCTGTGCCGCCCGCGGGTCAAGAACTGCCTGGCCCCTCGAGACTGGATGCTCCTGGCGGACACGCTTGGCGAGATCGCTGTCGATCCAGGGGTACGGGCCTGCGTGGTCACCGGGGAGGGCTCGGCGTTCTCCTCGGGCTTCGATCTTCGGGCGGCATCGTCGGTCGCCAGCGGGGCCGCGCTTACGGCCGTACATGCGGCCGTGCGCGGGCTGCACGGGCAGCCGGTTCCCACGGTGGCCGCCGTCGAGGGACCGGCCATCGGCGCCGGCTGGTCCCTCGCGCTGGCCTGCGACGTGATCGTCGCGGGCGCCGAGGCGTTCTTCGCCGCCCCCTACGTCGGGCGCGGCCTGGTGCCGGACGCCGGCCTTGCCTGGTTCTTGACCCAAACGATCGGTCGCCACCGCGCCCAGATGCTTGCATTCTTCGAACACAGGCTCAGCGCCTCGGACGCCGAGCGGGTCGGGCTGGTCAGCCGGGTCGTGCCCACCGGCGGCGCCCTGACGGACGCGATCGCGATGGCGGACGAGCTGGCACGGCTGCCGTCGCTCACCGCACGCGTCAGCCGCGGGCTGTTGCGCCACGGCGCGACGAGCACTCTTGACCAGGTGCTCGACCGTGAGTGGGAGGCCGTCGCGCTCAGCGGCACCGACCGGGAAGCCGCCGACGCGCGGGATCGCTTCTTCACCCAGCGGGAGCGGCGTCCGTGGACCTGACCCTGGGTGTCGGCGTACGGGTCCGCGCGCAGAGCCAGGTACTGAGTTGCGCGGGTTCCGGGGCGTTGCGGACGCGAGGGGCGACGAGGGTGTTCGGCGTGCACCCGGGGGTCGGCGCGTGCGCGGTGGTGGACGGCGAGGACGGCCTCGCGTTGCGGAAGTTCCCGGCCGGCCGCTATCGGCCGAGCTGCTCACCGAGTTGGCGCTCGACGTGGGCGTCGTCACGGCGCTGCCGGGCGACCCTGACGACGCCGGCCACACCGGCGGCACGGACGACACTGTGTCGGCTCCGCCGGCACCTCGCAGATTCAACGCGACATCATCGCCGAGCGTGTACTCGGTTTGCCGAAAACGAACGTCACGTCCCATCCGGAAAGAGGAGGCCGATGACATCCCAGGCCGGCAACCCGCCCGACCCCGTCTCGCTGACCGTCACGGACAACATCGGGGTCGTACGTATCGACAATCCCCCGGTCAATGCCCTCGACGAGGCCACGTACCTGGCCCTGGCCGAACGCTTCACGGAGGTCAACACCCTGCCGGACGTTCGCGCGGCAGTGCTGACCGCGGCCGGCACACGCGCCTTTTGCGCGGGCACCGACGTGCGGGACTTCGGAGTGGTGCACCACGACGACCCCGGATGGCAGGACCGCCACTCGGAGCGAGCGAGGCGGGCATTCTTCGCCATCTACAACTGCCGCGTACCGGTTGTCGGGGCGGTTCAGGCGACGGCCGTGGGCGCCGGTATCCCCCTGGTCGCCTCGTGCGACGTCGTCGTCGCGGCCGATTCGGCCAAGTTCGGGCTGCCGGAGATCGATGTGGGTGTTCTCGGCGGCGCGCGGCACCTGAGCAGACTCGTTCCGCAGCAGTACGTCCGCTGGATGATGTACACCGGGCGCCGGATCACCGCACACCAGCTGCAGGCATTCGGGTCGGTGCTGCGCGTGGTGCCCGCCGACGAGGTGCTCGGCGAGGCGTTGGCGGTGGCGAGGGAAATCGCGGAAAAGATTCCGCGCGGTATTCAGCTGGCCAAGGAAGGACTCAACCACCTCGAGCTCTGCGACCTGGACCTCGAACGCGGCTATATGTACGAGCAGACGTTGACCAGGCAGCTGAAGAACGACCCACAGGCGATCGGGGCGGCGAAGGAGTTTCTGCAGAAACGTTAGACGACCGCCAATTAGGGAGGCGACCAGCGTGCTGGCACTGATCTCGTAGGTGAGCTGGGTACTGTGTGGGTGAAGAGGGGCGATGCCGCCGGCGTGATGTACGAGCCCGCCAGGCGCGCGGGTTGATTTTGGGGATCGGGTGGACGAGACCAGGGTACCCGTGTTGTCGGGTCCCCGGCCTCGGTTTGTGTTGCTGACTTGGCTGTCGTGTGGTCATGGCCGCCGACAAGGAAGCACACCAGATCCTCCAGACCGCTCACGAGCAAGCGAACACACCGCGCAGCCAGCTTGCAGATGGCCGGAAACCGTGAAGAGTACTCCCCGCCCCCGACCCCGGGGTTCCGCAGCTGATGTAGTGGGATAGTCCGCGAGTTCGCGGGTTGACGTGCGGGAACGTGCCGTTGGCTGTTGTGACGGCGTGTATCTAGGGGTTGGGGTTCGCTTTGGTCAGTGGCTCGCTGGGCTGAGCTG
>WHSR01000042.1 GCA_009379995.1 Streptosporangiales bacterium | reverse complement strand
GCATCAGTTTCGTATCGCGATGTTGCCGGGGCGTCCGCGGGTGTCGCTAGGTGAGCATCTGGAGTTGATCGAGGCGATCTGTGCGCGGGATGCGGTGGCGGCCGAGGAGGCGGCCCGCCGGCATCTGCACAGCGTCATCGACGCGCTGAAGGCCGGAGACCACGCTCCGTCCGGTCTCGGTCCAAGCCTGTAAGCCACCGCGGAGTCACTGTCCTCGGGAGAGACTGTCGTCGGAAGAGAGAGGCATGCGATCATCAGGAGACGACAACGGCGGACGAGACCGGCCCGCACACAACGACCGGCTCGCACGGAGTTCGTCACGCTGGATCAGTGAACCCGCCCGCAGGACGCCGGTAGCCGACGAGTCCGAGGTGCTCGTCGTCGGTGGCGGGCCGGCGGGCGTGGCGGCGGCGATCGCAGCGGCCCGCTCCGGAGCCCGTACCACACTCGTCGAACGCGCCGCCTTCCTCGGCGGGACCGCGACCGGCGCCATGGTGGCGAGTTTCATGGGTTTCTTCTGGCGCGATCGCCGTGTCACCGGCGGCATCGGTTACGAGATCACGCGGCGCCTGATCGATGCCGGCGGAGCGGGAGACTTCATGAAGTACGTCATGGGTGAGGCTGCGGGCCATCCCTTCGACGTCCGCACCTTCCCGTTCGACCCGGAGATCTTGAAGGTCGTACTGGACGACGCCGTCCGGGATTGCGGAATTCATCTCCTGCTGCACACCCAGGTCCTCGAGCCCGTACTCGAGAACGAGAAGGTGGTCGGCGCGACCGTGCAGGGACGCGGGGATCGTAAGGCGGTGCTCGCCCCGACCGTCATCGATGCCAGCGGAGACGGGCTCGTCGTACGGAAGGCGGGAGCCGAGGTCGAGGACACCGATGGGGATCCTCGCAGCCGTCAGCCGATGACGCTCGTGGCGCGCCTGGTGAAGGTTGACGTCCAAAGGTTCCGTGCGCTGCCTCGGCAGGAAAAACAGCGTCTCGTGGAGAAGGGGTACGCCTCGGGAGAGTTGGCTCTGAAGATTCTCTCCCTGGTGAGCTCGCCTACCGGAGACGACGCGTTCATGCTCATATCGCGGGTCAGTGGATGGGACGGCTCCGACGAGGCCGAGCTCACCCAGGCCGAGATGGAGGGGCGACGCCAGGTTCTGTCGGCGATCAAGTTTCTGCGCCGGGAGGTGCCGGGCTTCGAGGAGTGCAGCCTGACGGCCATGGCTCCGTGGATCGGGGTACGGGAGACCTGGCGGATCGTGGGCGACTACATGCTCACCGGCGAGGACGTGATGGCGGGCCGTCAGTTCCCGGACGCCGTCCTGCAGGGGGGTGGGCCGCTCGACGTCCACCATCCGAAGGGCGGCGATCTCACCTTGGCGGAGCCGTCCTCGCCCTTCTCGGTTCCGTACAGCTGTCTGCTTCCGCGAGGGCTCGACGGTCTCCTCGTCGCCGGACGCTGCGCGTCGGCGACCGGTGAGGCGATGGGCGCCCTGCGGCATATGGGGCCCTCGATGGCGTTGGGGCACGCCGCGGGCGTGGCGGCGGCGCTGGGCGCGAAGCGCGGCCGCCTGCCCCGGGACGTGGACCCCGGCGAGGTGAGGGACATGCTACGGAGCCAGGATGCGATCATCGACCCGCTTGTGCCGGTGGAGGCGTGAGCACCCTGCCACGGGTCAGCGTTGGCCCGGTGGCGGAAGCAACGCGTCGAGATCCGGCTCCCGGTTGAGGAGTCCGTACGTCACGCCGGCCTGCCCGATCTGTTTCATGGATTCGACGTTGAGGGTGGAGCTCCAGTAGGGCAGCGCCAGTTGGTTGGCCAGTTCCGGGCTCATTTCGGTGTACGTGGGTATGACCGCCCGGATTTCGTTCTCATGCGCCTGCGCGTACTCGACGGACTTCTTCATCGCCTCGGTGAAGCGCCGCGCGACATCTGCCTCGTCCGCGGCGTATTTCTTGGATGTGAAGAACACTGTGGTGTTCGCCGCCGGGTCGGGCAGCGCGGTAAACGGGCGGAGCAGGATCCGGGCTCCCTGGTCGAGCGCGACGGTGACGTAGGGTTCGAAGGCGACGACCGCGGCGACCTTGCCCTGGGCGAGGGAGTTCGGCATCTGGGACGTTGGCACCTCGACGAGCTTCACCTTGGAGGAGTCGCCGCCGGCCTGGTCGATCGCGTACTTGACCAGCACCTCCTCGATGTTCTTCAGGGTGTTGACGCCGATGGTCTTTCCTGCCAAATCTTCGGCGGACCGGACCCCGCCGTTCTTCGCGACCAGAAGGGCAACATTCGTCTTACCGGTGGGGCGTTTGTCTCCGGGTTTGGCCTGCAGGGCGACACTCGCCGTCACCTGGACCGGCAGTCCCTTCTGCTGCGCGAGCATGAGGCTCGCAACATTCGAGTAGCCAAACTGGAGCTGCCCCGACGTCACCGCCGGGAGAAGCGCCGCGCCGCCTTCCGCCTGCTGGGTTTCGATCTCGAGGCCCTGTTCGGCGAAGAAGCCCTTCCTCATGCCGAGATAGAACGGCGCGACGGCGGCGCCCGGGAGAACCCCGACCTTGACCACGTCCTTCGTTTGCGTCCCGTCGTCCGACGAGCCGCACGCGGCAAGTGCCGCGAAGGTCAGGCCGGCAACGATAGCTGCGAGTCCTCGAGAGGCCATCCAAACTCCTAGGGGAGTGGTCGCAGGCGTGCAACGATCTCGTCCGACATTTTGTTGACAAGAGTGCTGACAGTCAACCCTTCGCCGTGGCCCGATCTCCTCTTGGTGCGCCCTAGGCAGCGCGGAAGCGCTCCCATATTCTGAGTCGAAGCGCTTCGCTTGCCCCGGGTCATGAAGAGCAGCGAGGACGAATTGTCCTTGGAGCGGAGGTTCATCATGGCCAACGGAGTATCCGAGGCACAGGGGAGAGCGGCGCGCTGGCGGATGCCCGCCGCCGCGGCGACCGCGGTCACCGGCTTGGTCGCGGCGTTACTCGGTCCGCTGAGCGGGGTATCCGCCGCCCAGGCCGAGCCGGTCGGCTGGGCGACCGTGGACGGTACAACGAGCGGCGGTGCGGGCGGCCCGACGGTGACGGTGACCAGCGCCTCGCAGCTCGTCGCCGAGATGCAGTCCGACGGCCCGCGCATCGTCCAGGTCCAGGGCAGCATCGATCTGTCCGGCATGAACGACGTGGCGTCGAACAAGACCATCGTCGGCGTCGGCTCCGGCGCCACCATCGCCGGCGGCGGGCTGGACGTCGACGAGGCCAGCAATGTGATCATCCAGAATCTGAACTTCCGCGGCTGGGACGACGATGCGATCAACCTGCAGGACGAGTCCCATCACGTCTGGATCGACCACAACAGCTTCGCGGACGGCTCCGACGGCGCCGTGGACATCAAGCGGGGCTCGGACTACGTCACCGTGTCGTGGAACTACTTCACCAACCACGACAAGACCATGCTCCTCGGGCACTCCGACGACAACGGGGACCAGGACCGTGGCCGGTTGCGGGTGACGTACCACCACAACTGGTTCGATGGCACAGGCCAGCGCCACCCGCGGGTGCGCTTCGGAAACCCGGTGCACGTGTACAACAACTACTACGTCAACATCGGCGACTACGGGGTGGCGTCGACGACCGAGGCCGGCGTTCTGGTTGAAGGCAACTACTTCGAGAACACCGACTCGCCGTGCGAGCTCGGCCAGGGCGACTCTCCGCCCGGCTCCCTGGTGGCCCGGGACAACTACTTCGTCAACTCCGGCAGCTGTGCCGCCGGCGGCAACGTGGGCGGCGTCCCCTACGCGTACTCCATGGACAGCGCGAGCGACGTCGCATCCATCGTCATGAACGGCGCCGGCCCCTAATCGGATGAATGGCCCATTCACCCGGTAGGTACGGGTGAATGGGCCATTCATCGGCCAAGAACTCAGGGCATCGTGAAGCGGGGCTCGCGCTTCTCGCGGAAGGCGCGGACGCCCTCCGCGAAGTCGGGGGTGTCGAAGGCGACGCTGCGGAGCTGTCGCGTTTCCTCGTCGTCCTCCACCTGGCCGGCGAGGATGAGGCCGACCATGTGCTTGACGGCCCGGACGCTGTACTGCGACCGCGAGCACAGCAGCCGGGCGAACCCGAGCGTGGCCTCCTCGAATTCGGCCGGCTCGTGGAGCTCGTCGACCAGGCCGATCCCGTGCGCCCTGCGCGCGTCGATCTGCTGGCCGGACATGAGGATGTACTTCGCCTGCGCGGGGCCGACCAGGTCGACGAGCCGCTTGGTCGACTCGAGGCTGTAGACGATGCCGAGCTTGGCGGGGGTGATGCCGAACCGGGCGGTGGTGTCGGCGAACCGCAGATCGCAGGCGAGGGCAAGACCGCATCCGCCGCCGATGCAATAGCCGCGCACCATCGCGATGGTCGGCTTGGCCAGCCGGGTGATTGCCTGCTCGGCGGCGGCGACGTACTGGTTGTAGACCCTGGCGTCGGCCGAATTCGCGCGTACCCGCTCGAACTCGCTGATGTCCGCCCCCGACGCGAAGGCCTTCTCCCCGGCTCCCCGGACCACGAGCACCTTGACGGCTCGGTCCTCCGCCGCCTCGCGGACCACCTCGGGCAGGTTCCGGAACATCTCGTAGGTGATCGCGTTGTGCTTGTCCGGGCGGTTGAGGGTCAGGGTCGCCACATCGCCCGACCGGTTCAGGACGAGTTCGTCCGCCATATCAACCTCCCGAACGTGCCGGTGCCGACCGGGCCTGATCGTAGACGACCCCGGTCGCGTACAGGTCCTCGATCACCGCCTCCTCGAAGCCTCCCTCGCGCAACACCTCGGTGGTGTGCTGGCCCAGCCAGGGAGCCGGCCGCCGGACGTCGAGTTTGGTCTGGGACATCTTCATGGCGGTGCCGAGGCTCTTCATCGGGCCGATGACCGGGTGGTCGATCTCCACCACCATCTCCCGGGCCTGTATGTGCGGGTCGGCCAGGGTCTCGTCGTAGCGCAGCACCGGGCCCCCGGGCACACCGGCGGCGTCCAGACGCTCGATCCAGTACGCCGTCGGCTGCGCCGAGGTGATCGCCTCGATCTCCGCCTCGAGGTCCTCGAGGTGGGCCATCCGCGACGCCAGGTCGGCGAACCGGGGATCGGCCAGCCAGTCCTCCCGGCCCAGCACGTCGGTCACGCATCGCTCCCAGAGCCGCTGCGTGTTGGCGCCGATGGTGACGTAGCCGTCGGCGGTGCGGTACGCCTGGTATGGCGTGGAGCGCCGGTGCCGGGTGCCCGACGGCTCGGGGAGCTCACGCCCGCCGAAGTACGCGCCCGACTCCCAGACGGTCCACGCGAGCCCGGCGTCCACCAACGAGATGTCGATGTACTGGCCTTCGCCGGTCCGCTGCCGCACCAGCTCGGCGGCGAGGATGGAGTTCACGGCCGTCGTGCCCGCCGCGATGTCGTTGATCGCGATGCCGACCTTGGTCGGCCGGCCGTCGGGGTATCCGGTCATGCGCATGAAGCCGGTCACGCCCTGCGCCATGATGTCGAAGCCCGGCCGGTTCCGGTACGGGCCGGTCTGGCCGAAGCCACTGATCGAGCAGTAGAGGACGTCCGGCCGCACCTGCTTGACGGCCTCGTAATCCACACCGAGGCGGGCCGCGACGCCCGGGCGGAAGTTCTCGATGACGAGGTCGGCGTCCCGCGCCAGCCGCAGGAAGATCTCCCGCCCGTGCTCGGCCTTGAGATCCAGCCCCAGGCTCCGCTTGCCGCGGTTGGGCATCGTGTACGGGTAGCTCTCGCCGTTGATCTTCGGGGAGTACCGCCGCGACTCGTCCCCCTCCGGGAACTTCTCGATCTTTACGACGTCGGCGCCGAGGTCGGCCAGCACCATCGTGCAGTAGGGCCCGGACAGGAATCGGGTGAGGTCGAGGACCCGAAAGCCATCGAGGGGCAGGACCATGCAGCACTCCACGTTCACCGTCCGGTCACTGTGACCATATCATGGAAAGAGTTCCCACAATGCGGGATAACCGCTATGCTCGCGGCGATGTCCATGGCTCCCGAGTCGCCGAAGCGCGGCGGTGTGCAATCCATCGACCGTGCCGTCGCCCTCCTGCGCTGCTTCACGCCCGGCCGTCCCGAGCTGTCCGCGAGCGAGTTCGCCAGGCTTACCGGGCTGTCGACGAGTACCACCCACCGGCTTCTCTCCGCGCTTCAGGCGAACGGCCTCGTCCGCCAGGTCGCACACCGGCGCTACGAGCTCGGCCCGCTCGTCCTGCGGCTCTCCCACGCGGTGACCGCGCGGCTCGACCTCCGCGACGCCGCCCGGCCGGCCATGCGCCGGCTCCGCGACTTGACCGGCGAGACGGTTGGCCTGCACGTGCTCCTGCCCAACCTCACCCGCGCGGTCGTCGACCAGGTGGAGAGCGACCAGTCGCTGCGGCGTACGTACGTCGGCCTCGGCGAGCCGATCCCGCTGAACCAGGGCGGGCCGGGCAAGGTGTTGCTCGCGTTTCTCTCCGAGCGCGATCGCGAGGAGGTGCTCGCGCGCCCACTGGAGGCGGCGACCCCGACGACGCCGGTCGACCCGGACACGTTGCGGACCGAGCTGGCGGCGATCAGGGCACAGGGATACGCGATCTCGCCGGCGCAGCGAGTGCCGGGCATCAACACCGTGGCGGTGCCGATCTGGGACCACACGGGTCGGGTGACGGCCTCCATCAGCGTCACCGGACCCGCGCCGCGGTTGCCGGAGGAGCGGCTGCGTGAGCTCGCGGCTCCCGCCCGGGAGGCGGCCTGGCGCGTTTCGGAGCTGCTCGGCGCCGCCCCGGAGGCATCCCATGGTGAGCCGTGAGCTTGTTTGCTGCGGCGAAGACCCTCAGTACGGTGTGGCCAGGCTCGGAAACATCGGGAAGGTCAGCGATGTCGATGGTGTGATGGCTCACGACGAGACTGGAATACAGCGGGCTCGCCGTCGAAGTCGCGATCCTGCCACGCCCCGACTGCCTGCCGGATCGCGGTTACGTCGGCGTCGGCGTCGCGGGTCGACATGTAGTACCGGTCGACGGCGCGGCGGATCAGATCAGAGAGGGACAGGCCGGTCTCGGCGGCCTTGGCGTCCAATCTCCGCTTCTGTTCCTCGGTCAACGAGATCTGTGTGGCCGGCCGGCCAGCCGCCGACGGGGTACGCGACCAGTACGAAGGCGGCGCCGACGACGGCCCCGACGATCTGGAAACCGACGAAGGCGGGCACCGAGCTCGGGGCGATCCCGGCGAAGGTGTCGGAGAACGCCCGTCCGACGGTGACGGCGGGGTTGGCGAAGCTGGTGGAGGAGGTGAACCAGTACGCCGCCCCGATGTAGGCGCCCACCGCCGGCGGGACGAGGCCGGTGCGGCCGGTACGGACGAGCGCGAACACCACGGCTACCAAACCCGCGGTGGCCACGACCTCGCCCAGCCACAGATGTCCCGCCGATCGGTCGGTCTGCGCGGCGGTGACGGCGGGAAGCCCGAACATCAGATTCGCCAGCACCGCTCCACCGATTCCCCCGAGGACCTGCGCGGGCACGTAGGCCGCCAGGTCCCGGGCCGACAGCCCGGTGCGGGAGCGGCGACCGAGCGCCCAGTCCACCGCCGAGATGACAGGGTTGAGGTGGCCGCCGGACACCGGGCCGACCAGCAAAATGATCACCGCCAGCCCGGCGGCGGTCGCCGCCGCGTTCTCCGCCAGCTGCAACCCGACGTCGTGCGGCGACAGCCGCGCCGCGGCGATCCCGGATCCGACCACCGTCGTGACGAGCAGACCCGTGCCGACCAGCTCGGCCAGCGCTCGCCGCGCCAGCGACGCTCCGTTCATCGGGAGCTCGAGGCGGCCAGGTCGGGGACGAACAGCCCGGCCAGGCGGTTCAGCGTGACCGGGACGACCCAGTAGTACACCCAGGTACCGCGACGTTCGGCGTCGATCAGCCCGGCCTCGCGCAACACCTTCAGGTGATGGGAAATCGTCGGCGCGGTCAGATCGAACACGCCGGTCAGCTCGCACACGCACGCCTCGCCGCCCTCGTGCGCGCCGATCAACGACAGTAGCCTCAGCCGCACCGGGTCGGCCAGTGCCTTCAGCACCCGTGCCAGCTCGGCCGCCTCGCCCGTACCGAGCGGCTGGCGCACCAGTGGCGCGCAGCACTCCTGGTCCAGCACCGGCAACTGCTTCTGGATCGGCATGACTCTAATTTGACAGATATCTAAGCTGTATGCCACTTCTACTTAGACAGCATCGAAGCCACCTTGTCCGTGATCTTGCAGAAGTGGTCGAATGTCGTTCGACCACTTCTGCAAGATCACGGGCGGTGGGTGGCATGAGATGAAGGCAGCGATTTTCAGCCCCGTCTCGTACCTGGGACCCGCGAAGCGCGGCACGTGGCCGGTTCCGGCGGAGCCCTATGCCTCCGAGGCGGCCATGCACTCGATGCAGCTCAGCCTGGACCAGTTCGAGCTAGCCGACGAGGTGGGGTTCGACTGGGTGACCGTGGCCGAGCACCATTACGCTCCGCTGTCGATCACTCCGAATCCGATGATCATGGCCGGTGCCCTGACGCAGCGGGTGCGCCGAGCCAAGATCGCCCTGTTGGGGCCGACGGTCCCCATCCTCAACCCGGTACGGGTCGCCGAAGAGTTCGCGATGGTCGACAACCTGTGCGGCGGCCGGGTGGTCGCGGGAATGCTGCGCGGAACGTCGAACGAGTACACCACCTACAACATCAATCCGGCCGAATCCCGGGAGCGGCTCGAGGAGGCGCTGGCTCTGATCGTTCGCGCCTGGACGGAGCCGCAACCCTTCGGTTGGCAGGGCCGCTATTACGAGTTCCGCAGCGTCTCGATCTGGCCGAGACCCGTCCAGCAGCCTCATCCTCCGATCTTCGTGTCCGGCTCGAGCCCGGAATCCGGTGAGTTCGCCGCCCGTAACCGGATCCGGCTCGGGCTCGCCTTCACCACCGTGCCGCTCGCCCGGGACGCGGCCCGCTACTACCGCGAGCAGGCGGCCGCCGCGGGCTGGGAGCCGGCGCCCGAGGACGTCCTGTACCGGGTAGCGGCGCACGTCGCCGACAGCGACGAGGAGGCGATGGAGGACCTGGAACGGGCGGAGGAGGCCAGCCGGGCCAGCGGGGCCGGGGCGACGTCCTTCAGCCGGGCCAACCCCGGCCTGGACGAGGCGGCAGCCCGGGCCGGCTACTACGGCCGCGACACGCGGGTCCAGCGCTCCAGGCTGGAGCGCCGGCCGTTGCACGAGCGGATCGAGCAGGGCCAGCTCGTCGCCGGCGGTCCGGAGACCGCCCTGAAGCAGATCCGACGGATACGGGACGAGATCGGGGCCGGCATCCTCGAGGTCATCTTCCAGCCCGGGTCGCCGTATCAGCCGTTGGCCCGGGCGAGGACCATGAAGACCATCGAGCTCTTCGGGACCAAGGTGCTGCCTCGCATGCGGGAGCTGTGAAGAGATGACGTCGTGCCGGAGGCGGGCAAGATGACGGAGGCACGGACCGCGGACGTACGCTTCGCCGAGCGCAGCGTGGAGGCCGACGGCTTCCGGATTCGCTACCTCGAGGCGGGGGAGGGCGAGCCGCTCGTCTGCCTGCACGGGGCGGCCGGGCTGCGTGTCTCCCGTGGCCACGAAATCCTCGCCGAGCGCCACCGGGTGATCGCCCTCGAGGTCCCGGGGTTCGGCGAGTCCCCGGAGAACGACCGCTCGGCCTCCATGCGGGATCTGGCGGCCACGATGACCGAGGCCGTCACGGCCCTCGGCATCCACCGCTTCGACCTTCTGGGCAACTCGTTCGGCGGCAGGCTGGCGCTGTGGATGACGGTCCTGCAGCCGGAGCGGATCAGGACCCTGGTCCTGGTGGCCCCGGCGGCGATCCTGCCGGAGGACCGCGGGCAGGCCGGGCCGCCGATGGATCCGAACGTGTTGTCCGCCCACCCGGAGCGCCTACCGCCCCGGCCACCGCTCGACCCCGCGATCGTGGAGAAGCAGCTCGCCCTCGTGCGGCGCCTCGCTGGACCTCCCCGGGACCCCGAGCTGGAGGGCCGCCTTCCCGACCTTGACGTGCCCGTCCTGGTGCTGTTCGGGACCAGCGACCGTGTCATCCCGCCCGAGATGGGGCGCCACTACCGGGAAATGCTGCCCAACTGCCAGTACGTCCTCGTCTACGACGCCGGGCACCTCCTCGACGCCGATCGCCCGGAGGCCTTCGCGGCGGTCGTCGAGGACTTCGTCCAGCGGCCAGACGGTTTTCTCGTCACCCGGAAGAGCGGTCTCCTCAACCCCTGAAGGGGCCCTGGAGGCGTGTCACTCTCAACTAGCTCCGAGATCTATGTTACGGGGCACCGAACCGGACAAAACGACCCCACAACATAGATCTCGGCGGGGGGTGGCTCAGGCCAGGAAGCCGCGGATCAGCGCGGCGGTCCCGTCCAGATGCTCCTCGACGGCCAGCCTGGCCGCCTCCGGGTCGCCCGCCAGGATCGCCTCCACGATCGCGGTGTGCTGCCCCGCGGTGTGCTCGATGTTCGTGGCCAGCACCGGGATCGCGTTCAGGAGGGCGTTCAGCCGCATGCGGGCGTCCGCGGCTGCGGCCGCGAGCATGCTGGATCCCGTCAGCTCCGCGACCGCGAGGTGGAACAACGTGTCGAGCCGGCGGTAGTCGGCGGGCGTCGCGGCCTTGACGTCGTTCAGACGCTCGACCAGCACGGCGTGCTGGTCGGCGGTCATCTCCCGGGTGGCGAGGATCTGGGCCGCGCCCACCTCGACGGCCATCCGGAAGGTCAGCGCGTCGTCGAGTTGGCCGCCCATGTCGCGCGCGATCCGGCGGACGTCCCGGCGGGTCGGCTCCGGTGGGGTGGAGACGACGAACGTACCTCCGTACCGGCCTCGGTGCGACCGCACGTATCCCGCCTGCTGGAGCGCACGGATGGCCTCGCGCAGGGTGATCCGGCTGATGCCGAGCCGGGCGGCGAGCTCCCGCTCCGGTGGGAACTTCTGGCCGGGGGCGACGACGCCGAGCTTGATGGCCGAGAGCAGTCGCTCCACGGTCTCCTCGAACGCGTTGCCCATCCGTACGGGCCGGAAGACCGCTTCCCCCGTCTCGAGCCCGGAGGACCCGGGATTGCTCATCTACCCTCCGGCCAGCTCGGCCTCCGCCCGCGCAACCGCCTCGAACTCCTCCTCTGGGGCGTCCGCCACCAGTCGATGACGACTGTAGAACCAGAAGTAGGCGAGATGCAGGACGAAGATGCCGGCGGTGATCAGCGCGGCGATCTCGTCGACGAGGAAGGTAGCGACGACGGCCGCGAGCGCGAGCACGAGCGCGATCCCGGTAGTGGTCACGCCGCCCGGCGTCCGGTACGGCCGGTCGAGCCGCGGCTCGCGGGCCCGCAACACGATGTGCGAGAGCATCATCAGGACGTAGGAGACCGTGGCGCCGAAGACCGCGATGTTGATGAGCAGCGCCCCGTTCTCGGTGATCGCGGCGAGCAGGAAGCCGATCGTGCCGGGCACTATCAAAGCGAGGTACGGCGTCTTGCGGCGGCCGGTCACCGACAGCCAGCGAGGCAGGTACCCGGCTCGGGAGAGCGCGTACATCTGGCGGGAGTAGGCGTAGATGATCGAGAAGAAGCTGGCGATCAGGCCGGCGAGGCCCACGTAGTTGACGAAGTCGGCGAGGAAGTTGTTGCCGCCATAGGCGGTACGGACGGCGGCAGGCAGCGGGTTGTCCGACTCCGCGATCGCGCTCGATCCGGCGCCGCCGGGCGCGGTGAGCAGGATCAGCGCGGCGGTGACGAGCAGGACCGTCATGCCGGCGATGATCCCGCGGGGCATGTCCCGCTTGGGTTCGCGGGTCTCCTCGGCCGCGAGCGGCACACCCTCGATCGCGAGGAAGAACCAGATGCCGTACACGAAGGCGCTCAGCACTCCCGCGATGCCGAACGGCAGGAAGGCGCTCGCCCCGACCGCGCCCGTGGCCTCGATGTCGAACAGGTTGGCCGGGTCGAACTGCGGCAACATGCCGGCGACGAACGCGATCAGCGCCACCAGGGCGACTCCGGTGATCACGAACATCAACCGCAGCGCCTCGCCTACCCCGTACAGGTGAATCCCCACGAAGATGGCGTAGAAGACCAGGTAGACGGGCCACCCGCCGGGTATGCCGAACAAACCGAGCGCCTCGATGTAGCCGCCGATGAAGACGGCGATGGCCGCCGGCGCGATCGCGTACTCGATGAGGATGGCGACCCCGGTGGCGAACCCGCCGAGCGGCCCGAGCGCCCGCCGCGCGAACCCGTAGCCGGCCCCGGCCACCGGGATGGCCGACGCGAGCTCGGCGAGCCCGAACACCATGCAGGTGTACATCACCGCCATGAGAACCGTGGCGATGAGCAGGCCGCCCCAGCCGCCCTCCACCAGCCCGAAGTTCCAGCCGGCGAAGTCGCCCGAGATGACGTAGGCGACACCCAACCCCGCGAGCAGCACCCAACCGGCCGCGCCACGGCGGAGCTGACGTTTTTCCAGGTACTCGGCGCCGACGCGCTCGTAGTCCACCCCGTGGATGTGGATCTGCTTGTCCGGCACTGGCCCGTTCCCATCTTCCGGAGCCCCGCCACCGCCCTGGGCCGGCGAGTTTAATGGGCTAGAGTCCTACCATGGACCTTTCGATTGTCGAGATTCGTCCGGCTCGACGGGTTTGTCAAGAGCAAGGGGTACGGCGGTGCGGCGATCCCACGGCATGCTGACGCTCGACCAGTTGCGGGCGGACGTCGAGGTCGGTGCCGTCGACACGGTGGTCCTCGCGTTCACCGACATGCAGGGCAGGCTGCAGGGCAAGCGGCTCGCCGCCGAGTTCTTCCTGGGCGAGGTGCTCACCCACCACGCGGAGGGCTGCAACTACCTCCTCGCCGTCGACGTGGAGATGAACACGGTGGACGGCTACGCGATGTCGTCGTGGGAGCGGGGCTACGGCGACTTCGTGCTCGTCCCCGACCTGGCGACGCTGCGCCGCGTTCCCTGGCACGAGGCCACCGTCCTGGTACTCGCGGACCTGGAGTGGTTCGACGGCGCTCCGGTCGCGGCCTCGCCCCGGCAGATTCTGAAGCGGCAGACCGGGCGGCTCGAATCCATCGGCTGGCGGGCCAAGGTGGGCACCGAGCTGGAGTTCGTAGTGTTCCGCGAGTCGTACGAGGAGGCGTGGGGCAAGGCGTACCGCGAGCTCACCCCGGCGAACCAGTACAACGTCGACTACTCGATCCTCGGCACTGCCCGGATCGAGCCGCTGCTGCGCCGGATCCGGCTGGGCATGGCCGGTGCCGGGATGTACGTCGAGTCGGCGAAGGGGGAGTGCAACCTCGGCCAGCACGAGATCGCGTTCCGCTTCGACGAGGCGGTGGTCACCTGCGACAACCACGCGATCTACAAGACCGGGGCGAAGGAGATCGCCGCGCAGGAGGGCATGAGTATCACCTTCATGGCCAAGCCGAACGAGCGTGAGGGCAACTCCTGCCACATTCACATATCGCTGCGCTCCGACAGCGGCGAGCCGGTGCTGGCCGGCGACGGGCCGTACGGGCTGTCCAAGCTCGGCGAGCACTTCGTGGCCGGGCAGCTCGCCGCGATGCGGGAGCTGACGCTGTTCTTCGCGCCGAACGTCAACTCCTACAAGCGGTACGTGCCGGGCAGCTTCGCCCCGACGACCGTCAAGTGGGGCGTGGACAACCGCACCTGCGCCCTTCGGCTGGTCGGTCGCGACGCCTCGCTGCGGGTGGAGAACCGCACGCCCGGCGGGGACGTCAATCCGTACCTCGCGGTGGCCGCGCTGATCGCCGCCGGGCTGCACGGCATCGACCGGGAGCTTCCGCTGGAATCCGCGTACCAGGGCAACGCGTACGCCTCCGGCGGGGAGACGGTGCCGCACACCCTTCGCCACGCGCTGGAGCTGTGGGACAAGAGCGAGATCGCCCGGGCGGCCTTCGGCGACGAGGTGGTCGCGCACTACGCCAACAATGCCCGCGTCGAGCTCGCCGCCTACGACGCCGCCGTCACCGACTGGGAGCGTTTCCGCGGCTTCGAGCGGTTTTGAGCGGGAAGGGCTCGAGGCTAGGAGGACATTTCATGCAGCGTCTGGAGGGCCGCGTCGCCGTCGTCACCGGGGCGGGCAGCGGGATCGGCCTGGCGTCGGCTCGCCGCCTCGCCGCCGAGGGCGCGCGGGTAGTCGTGGTGGACATCGACGAGACCGCCGGCAAGACGGCCGCCGCCGAGGTCGGTGGGCTGTTCGTAGGGGCGGACGTGGCCCGCGAGGACGACGTTCGGGACGTCTTCGCGCAGACGCACGCGGAGTTCGGCCGCATCGACGTGTCGTTCAACAACGCCGGGATCTCGCCCCCGGACGACGGCTCAGTGCTCGACACCGACGTCGATGCCTGGCGGCGGGTCCAGGAGGTCAACCTCACCTCCGTGTACCTCTGCTGCAAGCACGTCATCCCGTACATGCAGGCGGCGGGCCGCGGGTCGGTCATCAACACCGCGTCCTTCGTCGCCATGCTGGGCTCCGCCACGTCGCAGATCGCCTACACGGCATCCAAGGGCGGCGTCGTCGCCATGTCCCGCGAGCTCGGCGTGCAGTTCGCGCGGGAGGGGATCCGGGTGAACGCGCTGTGTCCGGGGCCGGTGAGCACGCCCCTGCTGCGCGAGCTGTTCGCCTCGGACCCGGAGCAGGCCGGTCGCCGCCTCGTCCACGTGCCGATGGGCAGGTTCGCCGAGGCGGAGGAGATCGCCGCGGCCGTCGCCTTTCTGGCAAGCGACGACGCCTCCTTCATCACCGCGTCGACGTTCCTCGTGGACGGAGGGATCTCCGGCGCGTACGTGACCCCGCTGTGATGGACATGGACCCCTCGTCGCAGAACCGCCCCGTCGTCGGCCTCACCGCCTACGTGGAGACGGCGCGGTGGGGTGCCTGGGAGACGACCGCCACCCTCGTTCCGCACCGTTACGTCGCCAGCGTCGCCGCGGCCGGCGGCATACCCGTCGTGTTGCCGCCCGTCGACGGAGCGGTCGACGGGGCCGGTGCGTTGCTCGACCGGCTGGACGGGCTCGTCCTGGTCGGCGGCGGGGACATCGATCCGGCGCGGTACGACGCGGAGCCGCATCCCCGTACCGCCGGCGTGCGGGATTTTCGCGACAGCGCCGAGTTCGCCCTCGCCGCTGCGGCGTTGGAGCGCGGCCTTCCGCTGCTCGGCATCTGCCGCGGCATGCAGGTCCTGAACGTGCTGCGCGGCGGCACCCTGCACCAGCACCTGCCCGATCTGGTCGGCACCACCGTGCACTCACCCGCCCCGGGGAGTTACGGGCAACACCCGGTGCGGATCGCGCCGGGCAGCCTGCTCGCCAAGGTACTGGGGCGATACGAGGCGACAGTACCCACCCACCATCACCAGGCTGTCGACCGGCCGGGCGCCGGCATTACGCCGGTCGCGTGGGCGGAGGACGGCGTGATCGAGGCGATCGTCGTCGACGACCATCCGTTCGCGCTGGCCGTGGAGTGGCACCCCGAGGTGGGCGACGACCCCAGCCTCTTCGAGGCGTTCGTCGCGGCTGCCCACCTCGCTTGAGAGGACGTCGGCCTGGGGACAACGAACTGGCTGACGATTGGCATCTTAATAACATCTGTGTTATGAATTGGGGTGAGGTAGAACTTGAGCCCGAGGTGGAGGAGTGGATCGACTCCCTCGACCATGCCGCCCAGGCGACGGTGGCGTTCTACATCGACCTGCTGGCCGAGCAGGGGGTGTTACTTGGCGAACCGTATACGCGGCAGCTCGATGGCAAACTTCGTGAGCTGCGCTTTCATCTTGACGGCGAGGCGGTGCGGATCACGTACTGGATCGCTTCCGGGAGGCGGGAGACGGCTGAGGTAGAGCGGGCGCGGAGAGCGATGAGACGGTGCATCGCCGAGGGACACACGGTGGACGAGGAGTAGTCGCCATGACGATACGCAAGACGTGGGCCGAGAAGCGCGAAGAGATCTTGGGGCGTTCGGGTGCCGAGGAGGCATACGAGGCGGCCCGGATCCAGTATGAGCTGGGTCGGATGGTTCGGCGGCGTCGTGAAGAGCTGGGGATGACGCAGGCGCAGCTCGCGAAGGCGGCCGGGTTGAAGCAGCCGGCGGTGGCGAGGTTCGAGGCGGGCGGCACGACGCCCACGATCCCGACGCTAGAGCGGATCGCTGCCGCATTGGCACTACGGCTCAGCGTGCACCTCGAGCCCCTGAGCAGGGCGAGTTGAATCAGCCGGAATTTGACATTTCTGCAAGATCACGACCAAGGGGGTCACGACCACGGATGTTGGGCGAGGATGTCGGCCACCTGTTCCATCCGCTCGTCGTGGTCCGCCTTGATTTCCCGGTGTTCGCTACGCGGATCGCGGCGGTCGTCCGCCCCACAGCGCGTCGATAAGCAGATCACTCGAAACCGCCTTGTTCGCATACCGGAGCAGCACGGCCAAGATCAGGCGCTGCTTGGGTGGCCTCGGCCGACGGCACACCCGTCGCCGGTAACAGACAACGGCCCCAGAACCCGGAGGCGCATGACGTGTTCCCCGACTCCCCCGATCCCCCGGCCCCCCGACAGGGAGCCACCTGCGGAGATGTCAGGCATGGTTCGCCGTCCCTCGGGGCGAAATGTCCGCACCCGTGGTGGGTACGGTCCCGGCCATGAGCAGGCGACACGAGGACGCGGAACACGAGCCGGAGAACCCGCGGGACGAGGAATTCGCACCGGTCCTTCGCGGGGCCGACGCCGAGGGCCGGACGGTTCCGGAAGAACGCCGTGACGAGGAGCGAAGCGGGACGGGGGTTCCGGGCGCGGCATCCGATCACCCCGACACCCTCCCGCCGGATGCCTCCGGAGTACGCGAAGCCGAACGCGCCGACGAGTCTCGTCCGGCTCGCAGGCGTCGCTCGCGCCACCCTTAGAGAAGGGCGTTCTTGATGGGGTGGGCGCGGTCGGGAGACTCAGGGGCGAGGACGGTGGTGCCGGATGACAGTGGTCTCCCCAGTGGCTTACCTCATCGTTTGGCTGCATGACCGGTGGGTCGAGCGTCGACGGCTGCGTGACGGACGGCCGCGCCCGCAGTGGGGCGGTGGCCGGATGTGCGTCGGCGACCTTTAACTCTTCCGCACCGCCTGTCCCTGGGCATGGCGTGAGTACACGTGATCCCTTCGGGTCCGATCGGGTTGTACGGGCTCCGGGGGAAGCTGCCGCTCCTGCTTGCTCCGGACAACTGAACGAAATTGGCGGCCCGGCTTACCCCAGTTCGACCAGCCCGTCGCGGACCGCCTGTCCGCCGTCGGCGTTGAGGACGTGGAACGTGACCGCTCGCCGGCCCGCCCGCGGCGTCACGGAGGTCACCTGCAGCCGGAGCTCGGACGGCAGGCGCACCATGGCGCCGAACCGGCCGACGATGCGCCGTACCTGGGTGGGGTCGCCTCCCGCGTGGTCGGCGACGACGCGGGAGACCGCCACCGCAAGGGTGGCCGAGCCGTGCAGGATGGGGCCCGGTAGGCCGGCCCGCTCCGCGACGCCGGCGTCGGTGTGGATGGGATTCCAGATGCGAGCGCACTCGGTGTAGGTGTGCGCGAAGTTGGCCGGCAGCGGGATCGTGGTCTCCGACTCGACGCCCTCCTTTTGTGGGTCGCCGGGTGTACCGCTCGCGACGCCGGCGGCCGCCGGGTTCGCGGCGGCGGCGGACGTGCCGGCGTCGTCGTCCACGTCGATGCCGAGATAGAGCTGACCCCACCGGCCCACCCAAACCGGGGTGCCGGCCTCGTCGGTGCCGTCGATCCGTACCACCCGATATCCGCCCGGCCGGCGCCGCTCCACGACCTCGACCGACACCTGCGAGGTCAGAACCTCCCCGGACCACAGCGGCCGGGACAGCTCGAGCTCGTAGGTGCCGTGCACGGCCCGTACGGCCTCGTCGTCGTCCAGCGTTTCCGACCCGGGTACGCCTGCCTCCTGGAAGGTGCCCCACTCCAGACAGTTCGGAAACATGGGGTGGGCGACGACGGCTCTGCCGGCGCGGTTGTCGAGGTAGTGCGGGTCCATGTCACCCAGGGCCGCCGCAAAGGCCATCGTCCAGCGTGGGTCGACATGGTGGCGCACCGGGCGGCTGCGTCGCCCCACGGAAGAGGTCAGCAAGGGCATAGATCGACTATATTTGCGGGCACGATGGCGGAAAGCATGCATGCCCGGGTGGACGCGCTGCGGCCCGGCGATATGAACGCCGAGCAGCGTGAACTCTACGACCGTGTACTCAGCGGGCCACGCGCGAACGTGCCTCGCCCGTTCCCGCTGACCGACGACGAGGGCCGGTTGCGCGGTCCGTTCAACGCCATGCTGTTCAGCCCGAAGCTGGGGAACGCGCTGCAGGAACTGGGCGCCGCCGTCCGGTTTCAGACCGAGTTCACCGCCCGGCAGCGGGAGATCGCGATCCTCGTGGTGGCCGCCCACGAACGCTCGGAGTTCGAGTGGAAGGCGCACAGCCACATCGGTCGGGAGGCGGGCCTGACCGAGGACGACCTGGACGGCATCCGCACAGGCGCCGCATCCTCGTTCGAGGATCCGGTCGAAGACGCCGTCCTCACCGTGACACGGGAGTTTGTCGCTACGGGAGACCTGACCGATGACCGTTTCGCCGAGGCGGTCCGGGTCCTCGGTCTTACCCGCCTGTACGAGCTCGTCACCCTCGTCGGGTACTACCGAATGCTCGCCGATCAGCTCCGCGTCCTGCGCGTCACCGACTGAACGTTCGCACGAGACGGCGGAGCAATTCGGGGGGAACTCGCGCCGTAGTGTGGGCCATCATCGTCACCTTCGTAGGCTAATACCCTACGCTCACGCCACTGACACGCCAGTTCAGATGTGCCGAGCGCGGTTGGCCGCGCCAGCGATCGGGGCACGACCGGATACGGACACATCAGAGATCTTGCTGCCTCGAGACGTCTGCCTTACCGTCATCCTGTAGGCATAGGATGACGGGATCTCAACATGTCCCTTCCACGTTCCGTGATCGACCGCGAGACACCGATCCCCTTCTACTTCCAACTCAAGAAGATCTTGTCGGAGGAGATCGACAGCGGCCGCTGGGAGCCGGGTACCCGCCTGCCGTCCGAGCCGGATATCTGCCAGCACTTCGACGTCTCGCGGACCACCGTCCGGCAGGCCCTCGCCGAGCTGGAGGTCGAGGGCGTGATCCGTAAGGAGAAGGGACGCGGCAGCTTCGTGGCCGACCGGCGGAAGTCCGGCTGGCTGCTGCAGTCCTCACTCGGTTTCTACGAGGACGCCGTGCGAGCCGGCCACACGGTGACCTCACGAGTGCTGCGCAACGAGTCCGGACCGTTGCCGCAGTGGGCGGTGGACGCGCTGCAGCTTCCATCGGGTGCGGAGGGCACGACGCTGGAGCGGCTTCGCTGGGTGGACCAAGTCCCGGCGATGTACGTGGTCACCTACCTCCCGGCGGCGCTCGCCGAGGTGATCGAGGGCGCCGACCTCGATAGCGGCTCGCTCTACCGGACCCTGGAGGAGCGGGCGGGCCTCACCGTCGTCGGTGGCCGGCGCGTGGTCGAAGCGGTCGTCGCGCACGCCGAGCTGGCTCGGCTGCTCGATGTGGAACGCGGAGCGCCGTTGCTGTTCGTCGAGTCGGTGTCGTGGGGATCCGACCGGCGCCCATTCGAGTGCTATCGCGCGTGGCACCGCTCGGACCGGACCAAGATCGAGATCCAGGCGGTTCCGCACGAGTTCATGACCCAGTCTGGTCTCGACTCGCCCTTGCTACGGAGTGGTATGCGATGAAGACCGCGATCGTCACCGGAGCGACCAGCGGCATCGGCCGCGCCGCCGCCCTGGCGCTGCGCGACGCAGGTTATTGGGTGTTGGCGAACGGCCGCGATCCCGCACGCGGCAAGGAGGTCGCCGAGGCGCTCGGGTCCGGTGGCACGTTCCTCGGCGAAGATCTCACCAGAGCCGGCGCCCCCGAGCAGGTCGTCCGCACCGCCGTGGACGAGACCGGGCGACTCGACGTGCTCGTCAACAACGCGGGCATCTACGTCCTCGCGACCACGGAAGAGACCGGGCCCGAGGAGTTGGACCGGCTGATGGGGATCAACCTGCGGGCGGCGATGCTGCTCACCCGCGCGGCGATCCCCGCGATGCGAGCGTCGGGAGGCGGCGTCGTCATCAACGTCAGCAGCGAAGCGGGCCTGGTCGCACTGCCCGGCCAGGTCGCCTACAACGTGTCGAAGGCCGCACTGCTGATGTTCTCGAAGTCGCTCGCGGTCGACCATGCGGGCGATGGGATTCGCGCGGTGAGTGTCTGCCCTGGTACGACGCGTACGCCGCTGGTCGAAAACGCCATCGCCACCGCGGAAGATCCCGCGGCATTGGAACACCGGCTCACGTCCATCCGGCCGGCGAAACGCCTGGGCAGGCCCGAGGAAATCGCCGCGGCGATCGTTTTTGCCGCGGGTGACGACGCCGGATACATGACTGGATCGGAATTGGTGATCGACGGGGGTTACACCGCTATGTGAGGAGGGAAGCAGTATGCGACCTCGTACCACAAGGCTCCTCGTAGCACTCCTCGCCGTCGTGGTGGCCGCCGTCGGTTGCGGTCGAGGTGGCGACGGCGAATCGAGTGTTCGGCACCAGGAAGAGATCGTGATCGGGTGGACGCCGGGCGACATCACCGGTGTCTACAAGACCGCCACCGAATTCTTTCAGGCGGGCGCCGAGGACGCGAACAAACACGGGTTCAACGTCGAAGTGCTCAGCCGCGCGCCTTCCGCCCACACCGCGTTCGCCGAGCAGGTCGCGATCATCGAGGACTTCGTCTCGCAGAACGTCGACGTGATCGCGATCTCCCCGGTCGACGTGGAAGCGATCAAGCCGGCGATTCGCCGGGCCAACGAGGCCGGTATCCCGGTGATCCTGGTGAACCTCCTGGAGAATCAACCCGACGTCGAGATAGCCAGCTACATCGGTTTCGACAATGCCGACGCGGCGGCGGTTTCAGCGTATTCCATACTCGACTATTTCGGCGGCCCGGGCGTCCTGGGCAGCGGACCGAAGGTCGATGTCCAGCCCGACACCTACCTGGACCGTAAGTGGTGGGAGAAGACGTACGAGAATGTCGACAAGGAGCAGTCGCAGGCGTCCGGGGCAATCATCGAAGGCGTCGCCGGAACGCTGTTCTCCCAGGAACGCCTCAATGGATTTCATAGTGTCGCCGACTCCTACCCCGGCATCAAGCTTCAGGGCGCGCCGATCGCGGCGGACTGGAACCGGGAGAAGGGTGTGAAGGCGACCGAGACGTTGCTTTCCCGGTTCGGCGCCGACGGGCTGGACTTCATCTGGGCCGCGTCCAACGAGATGGGTCTGGGCGCGATGCTGACGGCCGAACGCAAGGCCGTGCTCGCTACCGGCACCACGGCACCACCCGGCAAGGTCGCGGTCTTCACCAACGACGTGACGCCGGAGTCGGTGAACGCGATCAAGGCGGGCAAGATCGTCGCCGAGACCCACCACGGCTTCGCCGAATGGGGCTGGTTCGGTACGCAGGTGGGTGTCCAGCTCGCGTGCGGTCAGGACGTACCAAAGCAGGTCGACATCCGGCCGCGGACCGTGTGGAAGGGTAACGCCCAGCTGTTCTACCCGGACATCGAGCTCCCGCCGATCAAGTGGGACCAGATCAAGGCGAATTGCCGGTGATGCCATGACGCTGCTCGACGTGCGCACTGTGCGCAAGACGTACCCCGGGGCCGTCGCGCTCGGCGGTGTCGACTTCGCGGTCGAGCCCGGCGAGGTCCACGCCCTGCTGGGCGAGAACGGCGCGGGCAAATCGACGCTGATGAAGGTGATCGCCGGTTCGGTGACCCCGGACGCCGGGCAGATCGACGTGGACGGGCGCCGGCTGCCGCTCGGCAGTCCGCAGGTGGCCCGCGAGCACGGCGTGGCCATCGTCTACCAGGAGCTCAGCCTGGTGCCGTCGCTGTCGGTCGGCGAGAACGTACTCCTCGGCCGTTGGCCGCTCACCCGGACCAGAACCGTCGGGTGGGACCGGCTGCACGAGGAGGCCGCACAGCACCTGGCCCGGGTCGGGCTCGACGTCCGCACGCGTACCTCTGTGCGCACGCTGCGGATCGCCGACCGCCAGCTCGTGGAGATCGCGAAGGCGCTCTGTGACCACGTACGCCTGCTGATGCTGGACGAGCCGACCTCGGCGCTTTCCGAACGGGAGGCGGAACGGCTGTTCGGCATCATCCACGAGCTCCGCGCCGAGGGCGTGGGCGTCGTCTACGTCTCGCACATGCTCGCCGAGGTGCTCCGCGTCGCGGACCGGATCACCGTGCTGCGCGACGGTCGTACCGTCGACACGGTCCGCGCCGGGGACGTGCTGGAGGCCGACCTGGCCCAGATGATGGTCGGCCGCCGGATCTCCGCACAGCCGGACCAGAGGGTCGCCGCGGCCGACGGCGACCTCGCCCTGCGCACTCGCGGGCTGGCCTGTCGGCCGAGACTCCAACCGGTCGACCTGGAGCTGCGCAAGGGTGAAGTGGTAGGCGTCTTCGGATTCGTCGGCGCCGGGCGGACGCGGCTCGCTCGTACCCTCTTCGGCCTGGAGCCGGACGCCGCCGGCACCGTCGAGGTCTCTGGCAAGCGGGTACGGATCACGTCGCCGGCCGATGCCGTCGCGGCCGGGCTGGGCTATCTCGGCGACGATCGGGCGCTCGGCATCGTGCCGGCGATGAGCGTGGCGGAGAACATCACCCTCGCCTCCATGGGGCGGCTGAGTCGCGGTCCGGTGCTCGACGTACGAAAACAGCGTGAGCTCGCGAGTCGCTACATCGACGAACTGGCCATTCGTGCGTCGTCGCCCGACCAGCCGGCCGGAACCCTGTCGGGAGGCAACCAGCAGAAGGTAGTGCTGGCCCGATGGCTGTGCTCGGGGGTGCGCGTGCTCGTCCTGGACGACCCGATGCGCGGGATCGACGTCGGCGCGAAAGAGGAGATCATGCGGCTGGTGCGCCAGCTCGCCGCCGACGGCATCGCGATCTTGTACCTCACGTCGGAACTCAAGGAAGCGAAGGCGCTCGCCCATCGCGTACTGGTGATGGCCGGCGGCCGCATCGTTCGCGCCGCAACGGCGGACGCGTCCGACGACCAGATCATGGCGGCCGCGGGAGGTGTCCATGGCTGAGGCGAGAAGCCGAATCATCCGGGCCACGACGGGCGTGCGGGAGGCCACTGTCAAGGGCGCCACCGCGGCCGGCGGGCGGGTCGGAGCCGTCGGCATCCTGCTTGTCCTCGTCCTCGCGTTCTTCATCGCCACGCCGACTTCCTGACGACCGGCAACACGCTGAACATCCTCCGGCAGTACTCGGTGCCGGCGATCCTGGCGATCGGCCAGACGATCGTGATCATCTCCGGCGGCATCGACCTGTCGGTGGCGGCGACCGCGGCGCTGTCGGGAAGCCTGATGGGGGTGGCGTTCGCCCACTGGGGTTGGCCGGAGCCGCTCGCCCTGCTGTTGGGCCTCGCCGCGGGTTTCGCGGTCGGCGCCTTCAACGGGTACGTGATCACGAAATGGCGGGTACCCGATTTCGTAGCCACCCTCGGCATGTTCGCGGCCGCCCGCGGGATGGCGCTGCTGGTCACCGACGGGCTCCCGGTACCCGACTATTCACAGGCGGTCGAGGGCCGAACCATTCCCGGCCTGGTGTCGACGCTCGGCACCGAGTCGTTGTTCGGGATTCCTTTGATCGCGCTCGTCGCCGCCGTGTGCGCGATCTTCGCGTGGTTCGTGTTCACCCGTACGAGGCAGGGCCGGTCGGCGTACGCCATCGGCGGAAACCGCGAGGCGGCGCGGGTCTCCGGTATCCGGGTGGAACGCGTGAAGATGCGCGTCTACATTCTCTCCGGAATGCTCGCCGCGGTCGCCGGCTTCATGCTCGTGGGCCGGCAGGCGAGCGCGAATGCCCTTATGGGCGAGGGAATGGAGCTGCAGTCGATCGCGGCGGTGGTCGTCGGCGGGGCCAACCTATTCGGTGGAGAGGGCGGCATCGCCGGAACGATTATCGGCGTCCTTATTATCGGCGTACTCGAAAACGGGCTGGAAATCCTCGGTGTCGAAGAGTTCTGGCAGCGCGTCGTCAACGGACTGATCATCGTGGCGGTCGTCGCCCTCGATCAATGGCGCAGACGGGCGATCGTGGCGCGGGAGGCAAGTGCTATGCGTACGGAGCGACCATGAGTGACACGATTCGAGTGCTCGTCGTCGGGCTGGGCCGGGCCGGCATGGTGCATGCCCGCAACCACGCGGGAACGATTCCCGGCTCCCGGCTCGCGGCCGTCGCCGACCCGGATCCGGCCGCCCGGGAACGCGCGGCCACGGAGCTCGGATGCGAGCAGGTGTACGACGACCCGGTACGAGCGGCGGCCGAGGCGGACGTCGACGCGGTGGTGATCGCGTCGCCGACCTTCACTCACGCCGACGTCGCGGTCGCGGCCCTCGACGCGGGCCGTCACGTGCTGTGTGAGAAGCCGTTGGCGTCCTCCGGCGACGAGGCCGCGAAGATCGCACGGGCGGCGCGTGCGTCCGACTGTCATTTCCTCATGGGGTTCATGCGCCGCTTCGACGCGGGATTCTGTCGTGCGGCCGAGCGGATCGAGGCCGGCGACATCGGTACCCCGCTGCTGGTCCGCTCCACCGGACGTGGTCCCGGCCTACCGCCGGAGTGGGCCCAGGATCCGGCCCGCTCGCTGGGTCTCTTCGCGGAGGTCAACTCCCATGACTTCGACACGGTGCGCTGGCTTTCGGGCCAGGAGTTCGCCTCCGTGTGGGCCGTTGGGCGAGCCGCGAAACGGCCCGACCTCACCGAACGCCATCCGGGTTTCCTCGACGTCGCGATGGCGTCGTTCGAACTCGACGGGGGCGCGCTCGCGCAGATCGACGGCGCGTGCCCCGCGGACTACGGGTACGACGCACGCGCCGAGGTCTACGGCTCCGAGGGCGCGATCCTGGTCGGTGACCCGGCGGCGCGGGGTCCGCTGCTGCTCAGCGGCCGCGGAACTGTGGAGACCGATGCGGTACGCAGCTGGCGCGAGTTGTTCGCCGTCGCATATCGCGCCGAGGACGCGCATTTCGTCGCGGTGGCTCGCGGAGAGGAGGAACCGCGTACCACGCTGGGCGACGGCCTACGCGCGCTCCAGGCGGTGCTGGCCACCAACCGTTCCATGGACGAGCGGCGGCAGGTGTCCTGCGACGAGCTGCCGGTGGCGTGATGCGGGCAGTACGCGTCACCGGGCGTACGGTCGAGGCCGGCGACCTGCCGGAGCCGCTTCCCGGAGCCGACGAGCTGCTCATCAGGGTCGGCTACGTCGGCGTGTGCGGCACCGACCGGAAGCTGGCCCAGCGTGGCGCGAACCCTCCGCGGGTCCCCGGGCACGAGGTCGTCGGCCTCCTCGACGACGGCACGGCGGTGGGTGTCCATCCCGACGTCGGATGCGGTCGATGCGCGGCGTGCGCGGCCGGGTACGACAACCGCTGCGCCGATCGCGTCACGGTCGGGCTGAGCCGCGACGGAGGGCTGGCCGAACTCGTCGCCGCGCCGGCGGGTCACGTCGTACCGCTCGGCGGCGTCGAGGTCGCGAACGGGCCGTTGCTCGAGCCGCTCGCCTGTTGCCTGCACGCGGTGGGGCGTCTTGGCGTAGTCGCTGGTGACGACGTGCTCGTCGTCGGGGCCGGCCCGATGGGTGTGCTGTGCATGTGGGCGCTGCAGGCCGGAGGCTCCCGCGTCACCGTCGTACAGCGCTCGGCGGCCCGGCGCGCCCTCGCGGAGCGGCTCGGCGCCGACGCCGTCCTCGGACCGGAGGACGCGCTGAACCACGCACCCGCTGCCGCGATCGTGACGGCGCCGGGCGAGGAACCGCTCGACTACGCGTTGCGGGCGGTCGCGACCGGTGGCCGCGTCCACGCGTTCGCCGGAACGCCGGGCGGGGCGTGCCTCGACGCGAACACCGTCCACTACCGGCACCTCACGCTCGTCGGCAGCACCGGCTCCACGCTCGCCGACTACCGGAAGGCCGTGGAGCTCGCGGGCGCGGGCGCCATCGACCTCGACCGGATGCCGCGCACGATCGTGTCCCTCGACGGGGCCGCGCGGGGCCTTGCCGAGCCGACCTCGGATGTGTTCAAGCTGATCGCCACGCCCGGAAGTGAGACGGAGTGAGCCATGCCTGTTTTCGTAGGTTGCGATCTCGGAACGCTCGGCACGAAGGCGGCGGTCGTCGACGAATCCGGCGAAGTGCTGGGCGAGGCCTTCGAAGAGGTACGACTCAGCTATCCCCGACCAGGCTGCGTCGAGCAGGACTTCTACGACATCGAGACGTCGGCGCACCGCACGATCCGGAGCGCGCTGGACGCGTCGAAACGCGCGAGTGACGTGGCCGGCGTGGCGTTCTCCGGCCAGATGTCAGGCATCGGCGCGATCGGTGGCGACTACGAACCGGTCACGCGGTACGACTCCTGGCTCGACACCAGATGCGAGCCGTACATCATGCGGATGGCCGAGCACGCCGACCGGGTCACCGAGCTCTCCGGATGTCCGCCGACGTACTCCCACGGCCCGAAGATCTTGTGGTGGTTGAACGAACGCCCGGACGACTGGAAGCGGATCGCGCGGTTCGTCGTACCCGGCGCGTTCGTGGCCGGCCGATTGTGCGGGCTTTCCGGCGGCGACGCCTTCATCGATCGTACGTACCTGCACTTCTCCAACCTCTCCGACACCGCGGCGGAGCGCTGGTCGGAGGAGCTGCTCGCCGCCTTCGGCTTGGACGACCGCGTGCTGCCGCGCATCGTCGACCCGCTCGACGTCGTCGGCGAGGTGACGCCGGACGGGGCCGAAAAGACCGGGCTGCCCGCCGGTACGCCGGTCGCGGCGGGTGCGGGCGACCAGATCGCCGCCGCCCTCGGGGCCGGCGTGGTCTCGCCCGGCCAGGCGTTCGACTCGGCCGGCACGGCCAGCGTCTTCGCGGTCTGCGTCGACGGCTTCCACCCGGATGTGGCCGGCAAGACGATCATGGCATCCCACTCGGTCCAGCCCGGCCGGTACATCGCGTTCGCGTTCGTCAACGGCGGCGGGCTCGGGCTGCGGTGGTTCCGGGACGAGCTGGGCCCGGCCGCGGGGGAGTCGTACGGCTACCGCGAGCTGGACGCCCTGGCCGCCGAAACACCGCCGGGGTCGGAGGGCCTGCTGTGGTTCCCGCACCTGCAGGGGCGCGTCCTGCCGCCGCAGCCACACGCACGGGGGGCGTGGATCGGCCTTACGTCGGGTCACCGGCTCGGGCATATGTACCGCGCGTTGCTCGAAGGGATCGCGTACGAGTACGCCGAATGGGCGATCCGCGCGTCCGGTGGGTCCACGAGGCTGCAGGAGGCCCGCGCGCTCGGCGGCGGTGCCGCTTCCCCTTTGTGGAACCAGATCAAGGCCGACGTCCTCGGCATCGACTGGGTGCCGCTGGTCCAGCAGCAGTGTGGCGTCCTCGGCGACGCACTGGTCGCTGCGGTAGCGACCGGCCACGTCAAGGACGTCGGCGTGGTGGAGGAGTGGCAGGACACCGCGGAGCCGATCCACCCGGACCCTTCACGCCACCAGATCTATGCGGGCTTGCTCGAGGCGTACCGCAGGCTCGGCCCGGCGATCATGCCGGTGTTCGAGCAGCTCAGCGCCGCGCGACGAGAGGAGTGACTCGATGCGGACCACCATCTTTTCGCTGCGGGACGGCAAGGCCGTACCCGAGGTCAGCGAGAAACCGTCCTGGCAGCCGCTCGGCGACTACGACGGCAAGCCGCTGCAGCGGGTACACATGACCTCCCTGAAAGAGGTCACGCACGCCGAGATGCAGCTCGTGAGCATCGCCGCCGGCGGGCACTTCGCCATGCACGCCAGCCCGGACGTGGCGTTCTGCCAGATCGTACGCGGTCGCGGCCGGCTGGGCCTGGAGGACGGGACCGAGCTCCCCTACGAAGCGCCCGAGCTGTACATCTTCCTGCCCGGCACGCTGCACGACTGGCACGCGATCGAGGAGGACACCGTCCTGTCCGTGTGCCTGGTCCAGCAGGACTGACGACGCGGATCCCGGGTCGAGATGGGGGACCAGAGATCACCCATCCAAGCCGATGCGTCGGCCGATTCCCGGATAGCTCGCCACGATCCCGTCGGCGTCCACCTCGATCAGGGTGGCGAAGTCCCCGGCGGAGAAACCGACGAGGGCACCCTCGCCGGAGGGCGCGGCGTCTGCCCGGTAGACCTGCTCGCTGGCCGAAACGCACAGGTCGGGCACCGACACCCAGGCCATCGTCAGCTTGACGCTACGGCCGTCGGTACGTCCCGATGGACCGACCAAACCCTCCCGCAGTATCGGCATGGTGTTCGTCAACGGACACAATCCCAGGTCACAGTCCAGCGCCCCGGTCAGATCCGGCAGTCGCACGGCAACCTCTGCCGCGTCCGACGCCGAGGTGGGTGCCCGGGTGTTGGCGGGCGCCGTGGCGTTGGGCGTCGGAGCGGTAGTTGAGCGATCGGTGCTCGTCTTCATGGCGGTGAAGCTGGGCGGCGCTGCGTATCTCATCTTCCTCGGCGCCCGTGCGCTGCTGCGACACCGTGACCGCGCGGACCTCGAGGGAGAGGTGAGCGCTCGTGGCGGCTGGCGGGCGGGCCTCGACGGTTTCCTGGTCGGCGTGGCCAACCCGAAGGCGGTGATGTTCTTCGCCGCGGTGCTGCCGCAGTTCGTGGACCGGGAACGTGGCGGCGTACCCGCCCAGATGTTCTTGCTCGGACTCATCTTCGTACTCATCGCCCTGGTCAGCGACTCGGTCTGGAGCCTGGCCGCCAGCGGCGCGCGGGCCTGGTTCGGCCGCTCCCCGCGGCGGCTTCAGCTGGTCGGGGGAGCGGGCGGCCTCGCCATGATCGGCCTGGGCATCGGCGTCGCCGTCACCGGCCGCAAGGACTGATCGCCGCTTCGCATGGGCGTGCCCGAGCCTCAGCGGAGGTTCGGCCCGCGGGCAGGGTTCACGGCAGGCCCTGGGCAACGACTGTCTGAGGTGCGGTCGAGGACGCGGGTGGACGTGGAACGGCGGCGAACACAGATAGGCGCAGCCACCGAGGAAGTGCCCGGGTGAGCCGGCCCGGACCGTCGATTCTGAGCGATCCACTGCGCAGCGCGTCGACCCAGGCGATGTCACCGCGCCAGATGCGGACGAGGGTGCGCAGGTCGGAGCGGACGGTGACGTCGGTGGGTTGGCCGGGATCGCTGTCGCAGACGTCGACGTCTACGGGCGTCACGATCAGCCACCAGTTCCGCGACGCGGGCGGCGCGTCGGCGAAGCAGAACCGGATGACGGTACGGCCATGCGGCACCGCGTCGAGGTCGATGCTCCGATGCATGTCCCACATGAGCAGGTGGGGGTCGAGGTCCTGGTCGCCGAGCTCTCCCATCCACCGCGTCCCCCATGCGCCCAGCGCTTCGACGATCGGTGTGAGCTCCCGCCCGGCCGGGCTCAGCACGTAGGTCACCCGGTTGCCGTCGTCGTACCGCTCCACCACTCCCGCTCGGACGAGGCGCTGCAGCCGCTTGGTGAGCAGCGCCGGTGACATGCGCGGCAGCCCGCGCCGGATCTCGTTGAAGTGTCCGCTGCCCGCGATGAGTTCGCGGACGATCAGCAGCGTCCACCGCTCGTCGAGCAGGTCCATCGCCTTGGCCACGGGGCAGAACTGCATGTAGGTACCCATGTAGTGACGGTACGGTGGCCCGGTTCCCGCTGCTAGTACAGATTCTGTATCAGCCAAGTACAGACGCGGAACTGGCCCGGGTGGCTCACCACGGCGGATTCTTCGGGTACCGACCAGCGAGGAGAACCACCATGACCACAACCGAGCCAACCACTGGGACGCCGGCGCTGACCGACCAGGCACAGGTACTGTTGCCGCTGTTCGCCGGCTACGTTGGGCAGCGGACGGTGGCCCTCGGCCTGCGCTTGGGCCTCGTCGAGGCACTGGCCACGGCCGAGCCCAGCGGCGCCACCCCGGACGACCTCGCCGACCGGCTCGGCCTGGACCCGTTCTACGTCGCGGTGTGGTGCCGAGCAGCGTTCGGCGCTGGCGTCTGCGACCGCGACGGTACGACGTACCGGCTCGCCCCGCACATGGCCACCCTGCTTCTTGACGAGACGTCGCCGGCCTACGTCGGCGGGACCTTCACCCTGCTCGACCAGCCGGAGATCTTCGACCGCTTCGCGGAGACCCTCGCCAGCGGCGAGCGGCTGTGGTGGGACACGTGCAGTCCCGAGTTCATCCGCAAGGTCGCCGACACCGGCCGCCCCTTCTATACCCGGCTAGTGCCCAGCGGCCTCGCCCGCGTCCCCGGCCTCGCCGAGCGGCTCGACGCTGGTTGCGCGGTTCTGGACACCGCCTGCGGCGCTGGAGTTGGTGTCATCCGGCTCGCGCAGGCTTATCCGCGTTGCGCGGTCACCGGAGTGGATGGAGACGCCCACTCGGTGGAGGTTGCCGCCGAGCACGTCGGCGAGGCGGGCGTTGCCGACCGGGTTCGACTGCTGGTGAACTCGCTGGAGGATCTCGACCTCGAATCGTCGTACACCCTCGTCGTCAACAACATCTCCATGCACGAATGCCGCGACGTCGACCGGGTCACCGACAACATCCGCCGCGCCCTGGAGCCGGGCGGCTGGTTCGTCATCTCCGACTTTCCGTTCCCCGACGACGACGCCGGCCTGCGTTCGATCCCCGGCCGCATCATGTCGGGCATCCAGTTCTTCGAGGCCCAGATCGACGACCAGCTCGTACCTCGGCGCTTCTACGACGACCTTCTCGCCCGGCACGGCTTCGGCGACATCGGCTCGTCCGAGCTCACCCCCATGCACGCGGTCACCTACGGCCGCGCGCCAGGGCACTGAGTGCACTTCGGCGTCCTCGCCGGCAGGCGTCGCCCGTCGCCGGCGAGCCGCCGCAGCGGCCCACGCCTGTTCGGAGCAGGCCCGCCGCTACTCGAACCGCGCTGACCTGCCGCACCTGCCACAAGCATCCCAGCGGACAGACCCCTCCCACTCCGCCACGCCCGTGGTGTTTGACCAGCTCCACGGGTATCGGGTTCTCACGGCCGCTCGGGGACCACGTGGCCATCAGGTCAGTTCGTAGGCGTCGTAGAGCACGGCGTCGGGCTTCCGCATAGCAACACCCACCGCGAGCGTGCGGTTAAGCCAGTGATAGCGCTCGTCCCCGGTTTCGAACTGGCAGAACACCCGGAAGTAGTACGCATTGGGGGGAACGAGCTCGCCGTCCGCGAGCCTGGCCAGCACCTCGGGCGGGCCATGTCGCACGCCCCGGGTCTGGATGTAGATGAGCGCACCGTCGTCCGTCCGCAAGGTGTACCGGGTATCGATGCTGATCGCGCCGTCGGCGTGCACGACCTGCCAGTCCGCGCCGCCGCGGAGGACCGTTCCGGACAGCCGGGTTCCGGAGAAGCTGCCCCCGGCAATGGGCACGACACGACGCCGGCCCCACGGTGAATCCCCCAGATCGAGGACGGGCTCGAGCTCGACCCGGAACGTCGCAAGGAGGCGGAGCTCGGGTCGTACCGGAACGCTCGGACCGGCATCCCTCTCAGCGGTCACGCGGCGGCTCCCTTCGGGGTCTCGGGTAGGCGTGGTGGTCCATTTCTGCCATGGAGACCGCCGTGCCGCCAGGCGCACGCCGACGTGCAGCTCGCACAGGACCTCACCCGGGCCATTCACCCTACGCGGTTGTGATGGAGTGGCCAGCGGCGGATCGCGAGCGCGGTGAGCCAGCGAAGCCGACGGCGACCGCAACGCGCTGGAACAGCTACGACGTGCCCACATCGGGCGATGAAAGGGATGCGGTGGAGCCATGGCGGCGGACTTCTTCTCCTCGGACCCGAACCTTGGGCTCGCCCTCGCGCGGGTGGCCGACCCGGAGGACTGCGCCAGGGCCCGGCCGCTTCTGGCCCGCGTCGGCCAGGCGGCCCACGACGAGGTTGACCGGCTCGCAGCCCTCGCCGACGCGCATCCGCCGCGACTGCGTCAGTACGACCGGCTCGGCCACCGGGTCGACGAGCTGGAGTTCCATCCGGCCTACGAGGAGCTGAGCCGGATCGCCTTCGAGCGGTTCGGCTTCGCGGCGATGTCCCACCGACCGGGAGTGCACGGTTGGCCGGATCGGGTGCCGCACGTGGTCAAGTACGCGCTCTCATATCTGTTCGTCCAGGCCGAGTTCGGGCTGTTCTGCCCGGTGTCGATGACGGACTCGGCGGCGCGGGTGCTGCGTCGGTTCGGCCCTCCGGACCTGGTCGGGCCGTACATCGACCGGCTCACCGCCACCGACCTCGCCAACCTGTTCACCGGCGCCATGTTCATGACGGAGCAGGGCGCTGGCTCCGACGTCGGGGCGACCGAAACGGAAGCGCGGTCGTCCGGCGACCGTTGGCAACTGTTTGGGCGCAAATGGTTCTGCTCCAACGTCGGGGCGGACGTCGTGCTCACCTTGGCCCGCGTCCCCGGCGGTGGACCCGGTACCCGTGGCCTCGGGCTTTTCCTCATGCCTCGAACGCTTCCCGACGGCTGCCGAAACCGGTACATGATCGATCGGCTCAAGGACAAGCTCGGGACCCGTTCCATGGCGACCGGTGAGGTCACCCTGAACGGCGCGCACGCCTGGCCGGTGGGTGAGGTATCGCGTGGCTTCGCGCAGATGGCGGAGATGATCAATGTCTCCCGGCTATCCAACGCCATGCGCTCCGCGGCCCTCATGCGGCGGGCCGTGCACGACGCGGTGACCCATACCCGAGGGCGCCGAGCGTTCGGCGCACCGCTGTTCGAAGCACCGCTCATGCGGGAGACCTTGTTGCCGCTGCTCCTGCACGCCGAGGCGTCCCTGGCTCTGGTGCTGGACGCGGCGGCTGCACTGGACCGCGCTGACCAAGGCGACGACGAGGCCAGGCGGCTGGTCCGCATCCTCACCCCGCTGGCGAAGCTGCACGTATGCAAGCTCGCTCGGTCCGTCACCGGCGAGGCGATGGAGGTGCGCGGGGGGAACGGCTACATCGAGGAGTGGGTCGACCCTCGGCTGCTGCGAGACGCCCACCTGGGCTCGATTTGGGAGGGTTCCACCAACGTCGTCGCGCTGGACGTGGCCCGGGCCATGCACCGTGAGGCGGCGGACGAGGTGTTCTTCGCGTCGATGGAGGGCACCCTTGGCCGCCTCACCGACCCTGACGCCCAACGTGTCGCCGAGCCCGTCCTGGACCACGTGGCCGAGTTGCGTTCTCGTGTCGGTCGACTGGTCGGCGCCGAGCGGGATGAGCGGGCGGCCCTCGTGGGCGCCGCCGCGCACCGGATGGCGGAGACGGCCATGGCCGTGGGCCTGCTTGCCGAGGCCGACCATGCGGCACGGGTCGGCGCGGGCTACCGCAAGCTGCTGATGGCAGCCAGTTATCGCGACCGGGTCCTGTACCGCGACCGCTGGTGGGACGACGAGCCAGACGCCGCCCTGCGCTGGCTGGCCGAGATCGTGGCGGGCGGCGACGTGCCCGCCGAGGCAGTGAGGGCCGGTCGAAAAGGGCGCTGACCAGCAACCACCAGCGGCCTCGGGTCGGTGTGGGGTACGCCCGGTCAGCGCCCTGGCTACCCGGGCTGGCCGACCGGGTCGCCGACAGCCAGGTGGCCCGCTGGGATGAGGCCATGCCCTACGTACCGACCGGACATGCCACTGCGGTACAGCGCTACCGGGACCGGCTGCCCGCGGCGAGCCCGGTACTGCTGGCCGGAGACTACCTCGGCTTCCCCTGGTCTGATTCGGCCGCTTTCAACGGCCGCTGGGCCGCCGACAGGCTGATCGCCGATCACGCCGGCTGAGCCGAGATCTATGTTGTGGGGGCCCAAAACTACCCAAAGCCGGCCCACAACATAGATCTCGGCGGTCGGACCGTCAGCGATGCAGCCGCCCTCGGATCACGCGCATGGTCGTCAGCAGCAGGAGGGCAAGCCCGGCGCCGCCGATGACGCCCGCGAGCAGGAGGAGCAGCTCCACAGGGAGGCCTGAGCTGTCTCCGCGAGAGACCCCCGCCTCCTCGGGCGGCTGCGGTGCGGCGGTCGTATCGAGGCTCGGCGCGACCGTCGGGAACCGCGGCGTCGGCGTGGCCTGAGAGCTCGGCGACGGGGTAGCCAGCGCGCGATCCTGCGCCGACGTGGACTGCAGGTTGGGGCCGCCAGTGAACGATGCGCCGTCACCGGAGCCGCTGCCGTCGGAGTCTGCGGAGCCGGCCGAGCCGGCACCGCTGTCGCGGGGCGGGCCGCCGGAGCCGGTCGCGCCGCCAGATCCCTGGTTCGACCGGCCGTTTCCGGAACCGCCAGACCCGCCCGGCGGCGACGTCGGCCGCGGCGACGTAGGACTCGGCCGTGCCGTCTCCCTGGGCGTACGGGCCACCACGGCTGTGGTCGCCGAGTGCGTCGTCGCCTCGGCCTGGCTCGCCGCGGTCGCCTCTGCCGTCAACCGCACCGTTTGCCCCTTGCGTGCGGACGCGGGGACCTTCACCGAGACCGGGATTCGGATCTTCCCGGAGACGTCGCCCAGCCGGCAGGTGTTCTCATCCTGGTAGCCGTCGTCCGGGTTGTCGCTGTCGTCGGGGCAGGAGACGTGCCACCTCGCGCTCTCCGGGCTGCCGTGGAAGGTCACCTTCGCGTCCTCGACCGTGCCGCCTTCTGGTTGAAGGTGCACCTGGTACGAGATGGGGTCGCCGGGACGCACCCGCCCGTTGTGCGGGCCAGGGTCGGCCTTGTCCCAGGGCTCCTTGCCATCCGAGGTCACCGCGACGCTCACGACGAGACGCCCCTGGGGTGGGCTGGTGGGTGAACTCGTCGAGGACGCCGAGGCGCCCGGCGAGCGGCCGTCCGAGCTAGCTTCCGAGCCGGCTTCCGCCACGCCGCCGGGTGCCGCGCTCAGCGCTAACGCCGCGATGGCAAGCGCCGTCGCTCTCACCGTCCGCCTTCTCCTGCCGAAGATCTGCATCCGCTACCCCGAGCCCACCGACTGCACTGTCCTCCATTCTGTGCCAAATATGGACAAGAGTCTCGTCCTCGGCAATCAGGACATCGGCCAATCGGACGACATTCGCTGTCCGAAACCGGACCGTCACGGTAGCCCTTGACCGTGAATCGGGCGTTTCGTACTGTCCACGGCAGTCCGGGAGTGTGAGCGGTTACCCGGGGAAGCGGGGCGGCGATGCCTCACCGACCATCGTTACGCCAGTTCGTCGCGTCCCTGACGAGCCTGGCGGCGTTCCTCGCGATCACCTTCGCCGGGGCGGCGGATGGAGCCGCGACGCGGAAGCCGTACAAGGGATACCTGTTCGTCTACTTCACCGGCGAGGACACGGCGGACGGCGAGCAGGTGTACTTCGCGGCCAGCCGCGGCAACAACCCGCTCGCCTGGGACGAGCTCAACGACGGCCGGCCCGTGCTCACCTCCACGCTGGGCGAGCGGGGGGTGCGCGATCCGTTCATCATCCGCGCTCCGGACCGCCGCACCTTCTACCTGCTGGCCACCGACCTGAAGATGTACGGGGACGGGGACTGGGATGCCGCGCAGCGGCACGGCAGCCGGTCGATCATGGTCTGGGAGTCCACCGACCTGGTGCATTGGTCGGAGCAGCGTTCGGTCGAGGTGTCCCCGCCGACCGCCGGCAACACCTGGGCGCCGGAGGCGTACTGGAATCCGGACATCGGTGCGTACGTGGTGTTCTGGGCGTCCAAGCTGTACGCGGAGGACGACCCGGAGCACCTCGGGGACAGCTACAACCGGATGATGTACGGGACCACCCGGGACTTCGTGACGTTCAGCAAAGCCAGGGTGTGGAACGATCCCGGCCACTCGGTGATCGACTCGACAGTGATCGCCGACGGCGGCACCTACTACCGGTTCACCAAGGACGAGCGGGACCCGAGCTCCTCCGCACCGTGCGGCAAGTTCATCGTCGAGGAGAGGGCAACGGACCTGCTCGACACATCGTGGGACTTCGTGGCCGAGTGCATCGGCCAAGGCGCGCCGGACAGTCCCGGCATCTCCCGGGGTGAGGGTCCGACCGTCTTCAGGGCGAACACCGAGGAGAAGTGGTACCTGTTCATCGACGAGTTCGGTGGGCGCGGCTACGTGCCGTTCGAGACCACGGACCTGGACTCGGGCAGGTGGACGATGTCCAGCGGCTATCGGCTTCCGCCCTCCCCACGGCACGGGACCGTACTGCCGATCACCAAGGCCGAGCACGAACGGGTACGAGCGGAATGGCGATAGCCCTGGGAGTCCCCGATGCCACGAACACTCTGGAGAGCCGGCCTCGCCCTCGGCGTCGGCGCGTTACTCGCTGGAACCCCGGCCGCCGCACCTCTTGCGCCGCTCCATAGGTGTTGCGACCCGCCTACCCGGCGGCTCCGTGCGAGGCGGCCCAGGCGAGCAGGTCGTCCGCCGGCCAAGTGTTGATGATGGACTCTAGCGGCACGCCGAGCCGGGCGGCCTTGTCGCACCCGTAGGGCTGCCACTCCAGCTGACCGGGGGTGTGGGCGTCGGTGTCGATGCTGACCTTGCAGCCCCACTCCAGCGCGACCGCCAGCAGGTCTTCGGGCGGATCCTGTCGCTCGGGGCGGCAGTTGATCTCCACGGCCTTGTCGAACCGAGCACAGGCGGCGAACACGATCTCCGCGTCGAACACCGACTGCGGGCGGCCGGGGCCCATCACCTTCCGGCCGGTGCAGTGGCCGAGGATGTCGGTGTGCGGATTGGCCATGGCGAACACCATCCGCTCGGTCATCTCCTTGCGCGCCATCCGGAGCTTGGAGTGCACGCTGGCGACGACCACGTCGAGGCGGGCCAGTACCTCGTCTGCGTGGTCGAGCGAGCCGTCCTCGAGGATGTCGACCTCGACGCCGGTGAGGATGCGAAAAGGCGCGAACTTATCGTTGAGTTCGGCGACCTCTTCCAGTTGGTCGGCGAGTTGCTCGCGGGAGAGACCGCGCGCCATGGTGAGCCGGGGCGAGTGATCGGTGAGCACCATGTATTCGTGGCCGAGAGCCTGTGCGGCGCGGGCCATCACCTCGATCGTGGCGCCGCCGTCCGACCAGACGGAGTGCAGATGGCAGTCGCCTCGTAGCGCCGTGCGAACCTCCGCGCCCTCGCCTAGCTGAACCACCGTCGTCGCTTCGAGCTTGGTGAGGTATGAGGGGCTCTCGCCGTCGAGTGCCTCGGCGATCGTCCGTCCGGTGCTCTCGCCGATCCCCGGCAGCTCCTGCAGCCTCCCAGTTCGGTGCAAGGAACGTAGTTCGGTGGGGTCGAGTTTGCTGATGACCTCCGCGGCACGGCGGAACGCCCGCACCTTGGGGCTCGGCGCGAGATCGCGGTCGAGCAGATACACGATGCGCTCGAGGGCGTCGACCGGGTCCACGCCGGTCGAATCTACCCGCCCGGATCCACGGCATCCTGCGGTGCGCCGGTATCTCCAACGACCGGTAATCGCTGAACAGCATGGGCTCGTCGGCTATCGCCTCCGGCTACGCGGATTCTTCGCTGACCCAAGCCCGCCGCCTCCATGGCGAGCTTGGACGTCAGCGCCGAATCCCGGTGGCGAGCGTGTTGCCTCGGCGCGGGCCGGTGAGCGAGCCGACGGATGCCAGCACGTGCCTACGTCGGTCGTCGTGTTCGGTCCGGTCGCAACGCCGATCAGTCGAGGGAAGTAGGCCCGGGAGCCGGGTGCACGGCTTGCCGTCGCGTCGTCCGCCGTCCTTCCCCTCGCTCAGCCAGGTCAGGGGCCGGTTCCGACGGTGAGGCCGCGGACCATGAACCGCCACACCGGGTAGACGAGCAGCATCGTGGGGACGCTGCCGATCATGATGCTGGCCATGAGCAGGCCCCAGGAGACGTCGGTGTTCGTGGCGAGCGCGCCCAGCGTCACCGGAAGCGTGTGCGACAACCGGTCGCCGGCGATCAGCAGTGCAAGCAGGAACTCGCTGTAGGCCAGCATGAACGTGAACAGCCCCGCCCCCACGAGGCTCGGCAGCGACAGCGGCAGGGTGATGTGCCACAGGTTCTGCAGCGGTGTCGCGCCGTCGACGCGGGCGGCCTCGTCGACCTCGATAGGAATGCTGCGGAAGTAGAGGGTGAGCACGAGCGTCGCGAACGGCAAGGTAAGCACCGTGTAGACGGCGATCAGCGCCCACCGGGTGTTGAGCAATCCGAGACCCTGCACGATCGCGTAGTACGGGACCGCGAGGGCCACGGTGGGGATCAGCCGGCTCAGCAGGACGAACAGAAACGTGCCCTTGCGTCCGGGGAAACGCAGCCGGGCGTACGCGTATGACGCGAGGCTGCCGAGCACAAGCACGATCAGCATCACCGCGAGCGCGACCAGGAAGCTGTTCCAGATCGAGTACGGCACCCAGCGGGCCTCCTGGGAGACCATCGAGCGCAATGCGCCGGTCTGCTGGTACGTCTGCGGGATCTCGCCGGTGAAGATGTACCTGTAGTTCCCCAGGAAGGGCGGGTCCGCGAACCAGCGCGGCGGAAACGTGAACAGGTTGGCTTCCGGTATCACGCTGCCGATCGCCACGAGCACGAAGGGACCGAACCAAAAGAGCGCGAGCGCTGCCGCGGCACCGTAGATCACGGCCCGGCGCAACGGCCGCCGCCGGTTCACCGTTCCTCCCCAAGCAGCGCGTCCGCGGGCAGCGCCCGCAACAACCCGAAGATCCCGACCAGGGACACCAATGCGATCACCACCGCCAGCGCAGCGCCCTGACCGAAGTTGAGCTGCTTGAACGTCTCCGACCAGACGAAGTAGGCCAGCAGCGTCGTCGACGTGCCCGGCCCGCCGCCAGTGAGCGAGAACGTGAGGTCGAAGGTGGCGATCGCCACCAGACCCTCGTACACGCCCACGATTACCAGCATCGGGCGGATGCCGGGGAGGGTGACGTGGAGAAAGCGGCGGAACACCGAGGCGCCGTCGACCGCGGCGGCATCGTAGAGGACGGGCTGGATCGTCCGCAGCGCCGCCAGCAGCAGGATCGACACCAGCGGCAGCTGGGTCCAAATGAAAACGACGACCACCGCCATTCTCGCCAGCGTCGGCGTGGTCAGCCACGGTACGTATCCGTCGATGACGCCCAGCGAGTACAGCGAGGCGTTCAACGCCCCGGCGTCATCCAGGAAGACCCATTTCCAGATCACCCCGGCGGCGGCAGCCGGGATGGCCCACGGAAGCAGCATCGCCGCGCGGAGGAGGGTATTGCCGAAGAACGGCTCGGTCAGTAGCAGCGCGACCGCCACGCCCAGCGCCATCAGCACGGGAAGGGTGACCGCGACGAACGCCGCCGTCGTGCCGGCCGCGTCGAGGAAGTACGAGCTGGTGACGACGTTCCTGTAGTTCTCGAACCCGACGAACCTCCCCTCCAGCAGGGGTGACGAGATCCGGGTGCTGGTGTAGACGGCGTAGCCGAGGGGGTAGAGGGTGAAGGCCGCGACAATGACCACCGCCGGTGCGACGAGCAGAAGCCCCACGCGGTCGACGCGTCGTCTGTGGCCTCCGCGGTCGTCGCGGCTAACCACCGTATTGGTCCCTGAGCTCGTTCCATCTCGTTGCGGCCGCGCCCAGCGCGTCGGCCGCGTCCGTCTCCCCGGCCAGCGCCTTGACGTACTCCCGGCGGAAGAACTCGTCCCAGATCCCGTACCACACGGTGTGGCGCTGCGCCCGGGCCAGCCGCAGCTGTTCTTCGCGCAGGTCGAGGTCCATCCACTGGCCCAGCGAGCTGCGCACCTCGGGGTCGTCGAACAGGGGCTTCTGCCCGAACCCCAGCCCCGAGTCCAGCGCCCACCGCTTCGCCACGACGTAGGCGCCGTCGGTCTCGCCGGCGAAGTACTCGATGAACGTGCCGCAGGCGTCGACCACCTCGTCGCCGCGGTCCACGGCCATCTTGGTCATGTTGTAGAACTTCGCGAAGCCGTAGCACTCGTGGGTCTCGCCCGGCATCAGCGCCAGCTTGTACTGCCCGGCGCGGGACGAGGTCGCCTTGTTGTTGAGCGCCGCGAGGTTGTAGTTGTACAGCACGGTGAAGGCGTGCCGACCTGTGTTCATCGCCCGCACGACGTCCGTCTCGTGCGGTACGTGGGTGAGGATCTTGTCCACGGTGGCGGCGTTGACGAGCCATTCCAGCTGCTGGGCGACGGCGCTGGAGGCGTCCGTCCATAGCGGCTGGCCGTTCTCGTCGAACATGTCGCCGCCGCGGCCGAAGACCATGCTGGTGAAGACCTCGGTGATGGTGGGGAGATCCTGGGCCACTTCGATGATCAGCGGCCGCTCCATGCCGTCGCGCTGCAGCCGCTTCGCCTGGTCCGTCAGCTCCTCCCAGGTCTGCGGCGGGTTACCGATCCCGGCGTCGGAAAGGATCTTCTCGTTGTAGAGGAAGCTGATCGTGTCGGCGTAGTACGGCAGCCCGTACACCTTGCCCCCGTACGACATGTCCTGCCAGGCGAACTCGTAGGTCTTGTCCCGGTAGCCGGCCGCCCAGTCGAAGTGGTCCGACAGCGGAACCACCCAACCGGCCTTGGCGAACTCTGGCAGCCAGTTGCCCCCGTCGTAGGCGACGTCGGTCGGTGTCGTCGAGTTGAACCGGTTGACCATGGTCTCGTGGTAGGCGTTCCAGGAGAAGTCGAGCAGCCTGACGGCGATGTCGGGGTACTTCTGCTGGAACTTGTCGATATTGCTCTGCACCGTCTCGACGTTGTAGTTCCAGATCACGAAGTCGAGCGCGGTCGTGCCGGCTCCACCCTCGGTCGGCGGGCTGCAGGCCGCGAGCGGCCCTCCCACACCCGCCAGCGCTGCCGCCGCGACGGTCCCACCGGTCCGGCCGAGGAAGGCCCTGCGGCTGAGCTGAGGGGTTGTCTGAACAGGTGATCGGCTGGCCATGGAATCCTCCTTGCCCATCCGCGAACCCCCAAGAGACACTTTCCCGTGCCCGCGGGCCGAGGTCCATCGCCGAGATCAAACCGTAAGCGATCAGACTGTCGGCATCCGGGTGAGCCGGCGAACGGGCTGTCCCCCCGGCCCGGTACCTGGCGGCGTCGCCGATCTGCGGCTTGGATGGATGTCGCCGGCTTCACCCGGTACGGGAGGGAAGGCAACGCATCGATGATGGTCTACACGGTCACGGCGCGAAACCCGGCCGCCGAGTCGGAGAACAAGATCCATGACGACACGGTGGCCCGGCGGTATGGGTTTCGGGGCGGGCTGGTGCCCGGCGTGGTTCTGTTCGGTTACCTGGCGCACCCGGTGGCGCGGGTGTGGGGGCGGCGATGGCTCGCCGGAGGACGCATCGACACCCGGTTCGTCGCACCCGTCTATGACGGCGAGCAGGTCACGGCCACGGTCGCCGACGACGGCGCGGTGACGCTCGCGGGTCCGTCCGGGCAGACGTGCGTCACCGGCCGCGCCGCGCGCGACGACGACCAGCAAAACTCCGGGCCGGACGTTCCCGCCGCGCCGCTGCCCGAGCGCCGGCCGCCGGCCTCGGCCGCCAGTTTGGTGCCGGGCACGGTACTGGGCAGCGTCGAACGCCGCTACGACGCCGAGACCGCCGCCGCCTACCTCGACCAGCTCGGTGATGGCCTGCAGGTGTTTCGCGCCGAGGGCCTCGCGCACCCCGGCTGGCTGCTGAGCAGCGCCAACGAGATCCTGGTCGCCAACGTCGCGCTCGGCCCGTGGATCCACACCGAGAGCCGGGTGCGTTTCCTCCAGCCGGTTCGTGTGGGTCAGGCCGTGCAGACCCGGGCGCGGGTGGCTGGGCTGGCTGACCGGCGCGGCCACCGGTTCGTCGAGCTCGACGTGGCCGTGTACGCGGACGGGCGCACGGCTCTGACCGCGCGCCACGTGGCGATCTACGAACCCCGTCCGGCCGGCTGACGGCCAGCTCAGGTTGGCGGAACGATCACGCGCCGACATTCCGCGACCGGTTCTCACCGACGCTGCCGCTCGCGGTGCCGGTGGTTGTCTTCAAGCAGGTCTGGTTGGCGCCCCCGGCAGGGTTCCCAACACATGGGAACGGGCGCGACCTGCGGGTTCCCGGTCGGCGACTGGTCATAGAGCACAGCATTCAGCTGGGCGGGTAGCTGCGAGCCCTGCAGGGGTGCCGACGTCCGGAGCTGGGCCGACGATGACCATCGAACGGTGCCGTCGCCAGCAAGAGACTCCACGGACGACCACAACTGGCGCAGACGGAGTGGACGCCGCGCTGAGGCCGGGGTTCCGCAGCTGATGTAGTGGGATAGTCCGCGAGTTCGCGGGTTGACGTGCGGGAACGTGCCGTTGGCTGTTGTGACGGCGTGTATCTAGGGGTTGGGGTTCGCTTTGGTCAGTGGCTCGCTGGGCTGAGCTG
>WHSR01000038.1 GCA_009379995.1 Streptosporangiales bacterium | reverse complement strand
GCAGGTTCAACAACGTCGTCTTGCCGCTACCCGACCGGCCCACCACCGCGACGAACTCGCCCGCCGCGACATCCAGGCTGAGGTGGTCGACGGCGACGACATCGCCAGCGCCCAGCGGATACCTCTTGACGACGTCGCTGACCTGTACCGCAGGTGTCATGGTCACCGGTGACCACCCTTCGGCGGTACGAGGCCATCCACGACGCTGGAAGGCACGATCTGGCCGGCAGCGCCGCCCGACCCTGAGTGGCGACGAGGGCCATGCTCACCACCGAAAACGCCGGTGAGCATCAAGACGACAAACAGCAAGACCACGATGGCCAAGGTGATCCCCGACACCCACACCCAGCGTGGCACGCCTTCGCCGCGGTCGGGCCTTGCGCCGGTGTCGGGCTTGGAGTCGGGGTAGCGGGACGGGTCAGCCATGCGTGTCTCCTCTGTCGCGCGTGGTCGCCAAAGCCTCCATGACTGCATCAGTTTTACGAGACAGTATGTCTATGTCAAATCAAGGTGTCGCTAGATCGTCGGCGCGTATACGTCGTCACCTATACTGGGGCGGTGCCGAAGCTGTGGAACGAGACGATCGAGGCACACCGCCGCGCGGTGCGCGTCGCCACCCTGGACACGACCGCAGCGCTGGTGGCCGAGCGCGGGCTGGCGTCGGTGACCATGTCGCAGATCGCCGAGAAGACCGGCATCGGACGCGCGACGCTCTACAAGTACTTCCCAGACGTGGAAGCGATCCTGCTCGCCTGGCACGAACGTCAGGTCGGCAGCCACCTCGAACATCTCGCCCGGATCCGAGACCAAGCCGGCGACGCCGGCGAGCGACTCGCGGCAGTGCTCGAGGCCTACGCGCTCATCCACCACGAGCTGCGCTTGGTCCACGGCACCCAAGTGGCGGCCTTCCTGCATCGGGGCGAGCACGTCGCCCGGGCCCAGCAACACATGCGCGACTTCGTCCGAGACCTGCTGACCGAGGCCGCGAAGACCGGCACCCTCCGGGAAGATGTCGCGCCCGACGAGCTCGCCAGCTACTGCCTCCACGCCCTCACAGCGGCCAGCAGCCTGCCGTCCAAGGCAGCGGTTCGGCGGCTCGTCGCGGTCACTCTTGCTGGGTTGCGCCCGCCGGGCTGACTCGTTCCGCGTACGCGGGGACGGGCGTGGCTCCGAGCGATGAGTTTCGACGGCATGGACGGTCTACCGGACATAGCCGTTCGACCTCAGTCAGCGAGGAGAGCACGTCATGCAGAAGATCACGACCTACCTGTGGTACGACAACCAGGCCGAAGAGGCGGCGAACCACTACACGTCGATCTTCGACGACTCCCGGGTAGTGGATGTGCAGCGCTACGGCGAGGCGGGGCCGGGGGAACCGGGAACCGTCATGACCATCACGTTCGAGCTCGCGGGGCAGCGGTTCATCGCGCTGAACGGCGGCCCGCAGTTCAAGTTCAACGAAGCCATCTCGCTGTACGTGGACTGCACGACGCAGGAAGAAGTGGACGAGCTGTGGGCGAAGCTCACCGACGGTGGGGAAGAAGGGCCGTGCGGCTGACTGAAGGACAAGTACGGCGTGTCGTGGCAGATCATCCCGAGGACGCTTACCGATCTGCTGAGCGACCCTGACCCGGTCAAGGCGGAGCGGGTCATGAAGGCCATGTTCGGGATGAAGAAGATCAACGTCCAGGGCCTGGTGGACGCCTACGAGCAGTGAGCATGGCCCGCGAGTGCCGGGAGGGATGGCCCTACTCCCCCTCTTTGGTCAAAGAGGGGGGAGGTGAGGCCGGTACGCCATCCGGCGAGCAAAGCAAGGCCTTGACGCCAAGATCGACTTCAAGGACAAGACGGTCGCCGAGTGCTTCAGCGCCTCGGCGACGGTGGGCGGTGGTGGGCTCAGCTGTGCGTACTCGAACGGCCGAGCCGGGCCCTGCTCGTCAAAGAAGCGGCCGGCCGCCGCGTCGGGTACACCCTGGCGGCCGAAAGCGCACAGCGATAAAGATCAAGGCACCAAATCAGCTTAGGCGAGCCTAACTTAGTAGCGATTGAATTGAATAAATTATTCGTAATCGGTTAGCAGAACGGCTCTCCTTAGAGATTTTCTCGGGCGAGATTCGCCCACAACTATTGACCCTACGTTCCCGGAGCGTAGGTTGAGACAGGACGGTCTACCTACACCTCGATCGTCCCGGGCCAAGCACGACGAGGGTGTGCTGCGATGAGCCTGTTTTCCGAGGTAAGAGCGGCGACGGAGGAAGCGCTTACCCGGCGGGAGGCACCTGGGCAGGCTCTTGCCGAGGACGCGGAGCGAGTGGCGCGGGCGTGCTATGACATGGCGCTCCGCTTTCACCGGGGCGGCAAGCTGATCGTTTTCGGCAATGGGGGTTCGAGTACCGACTCCAACCATGTAGCCGTCGAGTTCGTACATCCGGTGATCGTGGGCAAGCGGGCGCTGCCGGCGATGGCGCTCACCAACGACCCGGCCACCGTGACCGGTGTGGCCAATCGGGAGGGCTTCGAGGAGGTCTTCGCCCACCAACTGCGCTACTTCGCGGATCCAGACGACATCGCCCTCGGGCTGTCGCCGGACGGACGGTGCGCGAACGTGCTGCGCGGGCTGGAGGTGGCACGGGACCTCGGCCTCCTCACGGTCGCCCTGGCTGGCGGCGACGGCGGCTCCATCGCGGCCAGTCCCAAGCTGACGCACGTCCTGGTCGCGCGGTCAACCGACCCGTCGGTGGTGAAGGAGATCCACGTCACCACCTACCACATCCTGTGGGAGCTGGTGCATGTGTTCTTCGAACATCCCGGCGTCCTCGGTCCCGAGGTGATCAAGTGACCGACCGGCCCCAGGGCTCGCCCGCTCCGCCGCACCTCGAAACGGTGACGGAGTGTTACGGCGACGTATGCGTCACGTGTTCGGACGAGGCGGTTCCGGTCCGGGTCGTCCGCCTGCTGGGCGACGACCTGGCCCTGGTGGACACCGGCGTGTCCGAGGAGGAGGTGAGCGTCGCCCTGGTCGAGGCCGAGGTGGGCGACACGATCCTCGTACACGCCAAGGAGGCGCTCACGGTCATCCGAAGGGAGACCTCCGATGGGAGCTGACCGAGACGAGGTCTCCGCGGCGCAGGCGACGGCCGGCATCGAGGCCCTGTATCCCTTCCTGTACGCGGAGGGGGAACGCGACGTCGGGGCGGTGCTGGAAGAGGTCCGGCGATCCACCGCTGAGAAGGCCGCGGAGATCGTCGAGCTGCGCCGTTCGGTCCTGGAGCGGGAGGCGGGCAGGCTCGCCGAGTGCGCGGCGGCGATGGCGGCCCGGTTCTCCGCGGGGGGTCGCCTGTACGCGTTCGGAAACGGTGGGTCCAGCACGGACGCCCAGGAGGTGGCGACGACCTTTCTTCATCCCCCGTACGGGCGTCCGCTGCCGGCGCTGTCGTTGACGAGCGATGTCGCGGTGGTGACCGCGCTGTCCAACGACGTGGGGTTCGAGGTCGTGTTCTCGCGGCAGATCGGGGCGTTCGGCAAGCCCGGCGATGTCGCGTTCGGGCTGTCCACCAGCGGCGGCTCGGGAAACGTCATCGCCGCGTTCGAGGAGGCGGGCCGTCGCGGGATGTTGACCGTAGGGCTGGCCGGCTACTCCGGCGGCAAGATGGCCGAGCTCGAGGCCCTCGACTACCTGTTCGTCATCCCGTCCGCTTCGGTGCATCGCATCCAGGAGGCGCAGACGACCATCTACCACGCGCTGTGGGAGCTGACCCAGCGTGCTCTCGCCGCGACCGCAAGCCAGGAGGCGGCCGTCAGCAGGTAACCGGCGACGGACGCCACGTCGAGGAGGTGGCATGTCATGACACAGGCGGCGACCGGAGGAGCCGCAGCCCAGGAGGAGGCGCCGCTGGTCCACCTCCTGTGGATCAACGCCGGCCTGTCCTGCGATGGGGACTCGGTGGCGCTCACCGCGGCGACTCAGCCGAGCATCGAGGAGATCGCCCTGGGCGCCCTGCCGGGCCTGCCCAGGCTGGCGGTGCACTGGCCGCTGATCGACTTCGAGTGCGGCCCGGAGCAGGGCGCCGACAACTTCATCGAATGGTTCCACAAGGCCGACCGGGGTGAGCTCGAGCCGTTCGTCCTGGTGGTGGAGGGGTCGATCCCGAACGAGGCGATCAAGAAGGAAGGCTACTGGTGCGGGTTCGGCAACAACCCGGAGACCGGTCAGCCGATGACCACCAGCGAGTGGCTGGACCGGCTGGCGCCCAAGGCGCTGGCGGTGGTCGCCGCGGGCACCTGCGCGACCTACGGCGGGATCCACGCGATGGCCGGCAACCCGACCGGAGCGATGGGCGTGCTCGACTACCTCGGCTGGAGCTGGAAGAGCAAGGGCGGCATCCCCATCGTCTGCGTGCCGGGCTGCCCGATCCACCCGGACAACCTGTCGGAGACCCTGCTGTACCTGCTCTATCAGGCCACCGGCCAGGCCCCGATGATGCCGTTGGACGAGGCCCACCGGCCGACCTGGCTGTTCGGGGCCACCGTGCACGAGGGCTGCGACCGGGCCGGCTACTACGAGCAGGGTGACTTCGCAACGGAGTACGGGTCACCCAAGTGCCTGGTGAAGATCGGATGCTGGGGACCCGTGGTGAAGTGCAACGTCCCCAAGCGCGGGTGGATCAACGGCATCGGCGGCTGCCCGAACGTCGGCGGCATCTGCATCGCCTGCACGATGCCCGGGTTCCCGGACAAGTTCATGCCGTTCATGGACGAACCGCCGGGGAGCAAGGTGTCGACGGGTGTGACGGGAACCTTTTACGGACCGCTGATCCGCGCGCTGCGCGGCATCACGACCAAGACGGTCGACGAGGAACCGAAGTGGCGTCACAAGGGCCGCGAGCTGACCACCGGCTACAAGGCGCCGTGGTGAGGCCGGTACGCCATCCGGCGAGCAAAGCAAGGCCTTGAGGGAGGCACAGGCCATGACAACGAGAACCGAGGCGAAGGCCGGGGACGGCCTCGTCGAGATGGCGTGGGACCCCATCACCCGCATCGTCGGGAGTCTGGGCATCTACGCCAAGATCGACTTCAAGAACAAGACGGTCGCCGAGTGCTTCAGCACCTCATCGATTTTCCGTGGCTATTCCATCTTCATGAAGGGCAAGGACCCGCGGGACGCGCATTTCATCACCAGCCGGATCTGCGGGATCTGCGGGGACAACCACGCCACCTGCTCGGTCTACAACCAGAACATGGCCTACGGCGTGGCCCCTCCCCACCTCGGCGAATGGATCATCAACCTCGGTGAAGCCGCCGAGTACATGTTCGACCACAACATCTTCCAGGAGAACCTGGTCGGGGTGGACTTCTGCGAAAAGATGGTGAAGGAGACCAACCCCGGCGTGCTGGAGCAGGCCGAACGCACCGAGGCCCCGCACGCTGCCGAGCACGGGTACCGGACGATCGCCGACATAATGCGGTCGCTCAACCCGCTGGAGGGCGAGTTCTACCGCGAAGCCCTACAGATGAGCCGGATGACCCGCGAGATGTTCTGCCTCATGGAAGGCAGGCACGTGCACCCGTCCACCCTGTACCCGGGCGGGGTGGGCACCACCGCAACGGTGCAGCTGTTCACCGACTACCTGACCCGCCTCATGCGCTACGTCGAGTTCATGAAGCGGGTGGTGCCCATGCACGACGACCTGTTCGACTTCTTCTACGAGGCCCTTCCCGGGTACGAGGAGGTCGGCCGGCGGCGGGTGCTGCTGAACTGCTGGGGCAGCCTCAACGACCCGGAGCACTGCGACTTCGGGTACGAGCACATGAGCGACTGGGGTCGCAAGATGTTCGTCACCCCCGGGATCGTCGTCGACGGCGCCCTGGTCACCAACGACCTGGTCGACATCAACCTCGGCATCCGGATCCTGCTGGGCAGCTCCTACTACGAGGACTGGGAGAACGAGCGGACGTTCGTCACCCAGGACCCGCTCGGCAACCCGGTCGACAAACGGCACCCGTGGAACCAGCACACCATCCCCAAGCCGGCCAAGCGGGACTTCGCCAGCCAGTACAGCTGGGTGATGTCCCCGCGCTGGTTCGACGGGGCGGACCACCTGGCCCTTGACACCGGCGGCGGACCGATCGCCCGGCTGTGGTCGACCGCGCTGTCCGGCCTGGTCGACATCGGCTATATCAAGGCCACCGGGCACAGCGTGCTGATCAACCTGCCGAAGACGGCCACCAGGCCCGAGGTCGCCTTCGAATGGAAGATCCCACAGGACAGGACCGGCCGACCGCTGTCCAACGCGATCGAACGCGACCGGGCACGGACCTACTTCCAGGCCTACTCCGCGGCGGCGGCGCTGCACTTCGTCGAGCAGGCGCTCGCCGAGGTGCGTGCGGGCCGCACCAAGACCTGGGAGCCGTTCAAGGTGCCGAAGGAGGCCATCAGCTGCGGCTTCACCGAGGCGGTCCGCGGCGTGCTGTCGCACCACATGGTGATCGAGAACGGCAAGATCGCCAACTACCACCCGTACCCGCCCACCCCGTGGAACGCCAGCGTCCGCGACGTGTACGGGACCCCCGGGCCGTACGAGGACTCCGTGCAGAACACCCCGATCTTCGAGGAGAACCCACCGGAAAACTTCAAGGGCATCGACATCATGCGCGCCGTACGCAGCTTCGACCCGTGCCTGCCGTGTGGGGTGCACATGTACCTCGGCGGCGGCAAGGAGCTGAGGAAGCTCCACTCGCCGCACGCGTTCGGCGGCGACCTCTAGCTACCGGCCGAAGAGTTGCCGGGGCCTGGGCGTGACCCCGGGCCCGGGCCCCGGCAACCCCCTTGGGAGGCGACGACCATGGCCGAGGCACGTGACCTCCGGGAGACCAGCGCCCGGGTGGAGCAGCTGCTGGCCGAGCTCGGCGCCGAGGCCGACCCACGTACCGCCGAGCGGGCCGCGGAGTTGGTCCGGCTGCTCATGGAGCTGTACGGGGCGGGACTCGAGCGGGTGGTCGAGATCGTGGCGTCCTCGCCGGAGGCCACCCCCGAGCTTGCGGAGCGCCTGGCCGACGACGAGCTGGTGGCGAGCCTGCTGATCCTGCACGGCCTGCATCCGCTGACCACGAGCGAACGGGTGCAGAGGGCACTCGACACGGTTCGTCCGTACCTCGGCTCGCACGCCGGCGGGGTCGACTTCCTCGGCATCGACGGAGACGGCGTGGTGCACCTGCGACTCGAGGGGAGCTGCGACGGCTGCCCCTCGTCGACGGTCACCATCAAGCTCGCCATCGAACGCGCCATCGAGGAGGCCGCACCGGAGGTGGCCGGGATCGAGGTCGAGGGGGCTGTCGAGCCCAGCCCACGCGCACCCCATCTGATTCCGGTGGAGTCCCTGCACCGGGACCGGCCGGCCGCCGGTGACGCCGCGGGTGACGCCGGCGCGGGGAGCTGGTCCCCGCTCCCCGACGTACGCGACCTGAGCCAGGGTGAGCTGCGCGGGGTCGAGATCGCCGGGGCCCGGATCGTCGTGTGCCGGGCAGGCGACAACCTGTACGCCTATCGGGACGCCTGCCCGTCCTGCGGCTCGGCGATGGCGGGCGGCGAACTGGTCGGCGAACTGGTCGGCTGCCCGGCGTGCGACCGCCGGTACAACGTCCGGCTCGCCGGACGCAGCATGGAAGGCGGCGTCGAATACCGCGACGTGCACCTGGATCCGCTGCCGCTGGTCGTCGAGGGCGGCGAGACCAAGGTCTGCCTGCCCGTGGAGGTGGTCTCATGAGCCTGGAGCGCGGACCGCGGCTTTCCGGCGGGGCTGGACGGCCCGCGCTCCAGGCGCTCCAGCGATTTCTGGAACCGCGGCCCGCGGCGGCGCCGGGCGAGCGCTGCGAGATGTGCACCGAGCCGATCGACGCGGGCCACTCCCACGTCGTCGACCTGGCGAGCCGCAACCTGATGTGCACCTGCCGCGGGTGCTACCTGCTGTTCACCAGCGAGGGCGCGGCCGGCGGCAAGTACCGGGCGATCCCGGACCGGTACCGCTACCTGCCGGGGCTCGCGATCAGCGACGGGCAGTGGGACGAATTGCAGATCCCGGTGGGCATGGCGTTCTTCTTCCACAACTCGGACCTGGGCCGCTTCGTCGCCTTCTACCCCAGCCCGGGCGGCGCCACAGAGTCGCTGCTGCCGCTGGACACCTGGCGGGAGGTGCTGGAAGCCAACCCGGCCGTCGCCGACCTGGCCCCGGACGTGGAGGCGCTGCTGCTGCGCCGGCTCGGCGGCCGGCAGGTGCAACAGGCCGGAGAAGCGGGCGGCGAGGACGTCACCGAGTGTTACCTCGTGCCCATCGACGCCTGCTACGACCTGGTCGGCCGGGTACGAACGGGCTGGCGGGGGTTCCAGGGCGGCCAGGAGGTCTGGCGGGAGATCGACGACTTCTTCGCCGGCCTGCGCGAGCGCAGCGAGGTCGTTGGCGATGGGTGAATTCGTCTTCGATTGCCTGGACGTCCGGCCGGAACGCTACGCCGCCGCGCCCACCCTGAACTTCCGGCTGCGGATCGCGGAGACCACCGGGTTGAGCGTCCAAGCGATCTCGCTGCGCTGCCAGATCCGTATCCAGCCGCAGCGTCGCCACTACTCGCCGTCCCAGCAGGAGCGGCTGTACGACCTGTTCGGCGAGCACTCCCGCTGGGGCGACACGCTCAAGCCGTTCCAGTTCGTCACCGTGCCGACCATGGTGCCCGCCTTCCGCGGCAGCACCGAGATCGACCTGCCGGTGCCCTGCACCTACGACCTCGAAGTCGCCTCGGCCCAATACTTCCACGCCCTCGACGACGGGGAGATCCCGCTGCTGATGCTGTTCTCCGGCACCGTCTTCGCCAGGGGGGAGGATGGCGGCCTCGCCGTCGAGCAGGTGCCGTGGCACAAGGAGTGCACCTACCGGCTGCCGGTGCGGGTATGGCGGGAACTGATGGACACCTACTTCCCGAACAGCGCCTGGCTGCGGCTCAGCCGCGACACCGTGGACGCGCTCGGCCGCTTCAAGTCCCGGAACGCGCTTCCCACCTGGGACGACACGCTCGTGGCGCTGCTCAAGCAGGCCGGGGAGGCCGAACCCGAATGAGCGAGGACTCCGTTTTCGACGTCGCCCGCAAGGTGGCGGACGCCGTCCTGCTGGAGGGCTACGTTCTCTACCCGTACCGCGCCTCGGCGCAGAAGAACCAGGTGCGGTGGCAGTTCGGGGTGCTGGCCCCGCGGGACGCCGGTTCGTCCGAGCCGTGGTTCGCCCAGACGGAGTGCCTCGTCGAGCCCGACGAACACCCCATGCTGGCCGTCACGTTGCGGTTTCTCCAGGTACAGGCACGAAGCGGGGCCGGACCCGAAGACGTCTCGTGGGACGAAGGCGTCCTGCGCGAGGTGCACGCCGTGGCCCGACTCACTCCCGACGAACAGAGAGAGCAACGCATTCCGGTCCGCGTCGATGGCGGCGAGGACATGGAGGGTACGACCCTACGTCGCCGCTGGCCGCTGCACGGGCTCGTCCGGGTCCTGACCCAACGCGTCGAGGGCCCGTACGGCGTGCTGAAGGTCCGGGTGCGGGTGGAAAACCAGACCGCCGGCCCACCGGCCGGCGACGCCGCCCCCCGCGAGGAGATGTTGCGTCGCTCGCTCGTCGCGACCCATACCCTGCTCGCCGTGCGCGGCGGGACGTTCGTCTCCCTGCTCGATCCGCCCGAGTGGGCCGGCGCCGCCGTCTCCTCCTGCGACAACCAGCACACCTGGCCGGTCCTCGTGGGCGAGGGTCGCCGGGACGTGATGCTGTCCTCGCCGATCATCCTCTACGACTATCCGGAGATCGCCCCGGAAAGTCCCGCCGATCTGTGCGACGCGACCGAGATCGACGAGCTTCTGATGCTGCGGACGATGGCCCTCACCGACGAGGAGAAGGTCGAGGCCCGGGCGACCGACGAGCGGTCAGCGGCCATCGTCGACCGGGCCGACCACATGCCCCCGGAGTTAATGGAGCGGCTGCACGGCGCCGTACGCTACCTGCGCGAGGCCACTGGCGAGGCAACCGATCGGCCCGCGGACGAGCCCGCCCAACAACCCCCAAACCCACGTGCCCATTCCCCAAACCCACCCTGGTGGGATCCCGGTCAGGACAGCTCCGTCTCCCCCGAGACCGACAGCGCCCCGGTGCCGGGCGGCCGGGCCGCGAAGGGGACCCGGGTACGGCTGCGGCCGGGCGGCTCCGTTCCCAGCGGGACGGGTTCGCCGCGGCGTACCGACGCCCAGGACATGTTTGTCGAGGGGCGCACCGCCACGGTCCAGGCCGTCTTCTTCGACATCGACGGCGGCTGCTACCTCGCGGTGACCCTGGACGACGACCCCGCGGCCGAGATGCACGGCTGGTACGGCCGCTACCTGTACTTCACACTCGACGAGGTGGAGATCGCAGCTGGGGAGGCCGGGTGATGGCCGACGGCCGGGTGCTCGTCGCGGGGGTGGGCAACGTCTTCCTCGGCGACGACGGCTTCGGCGTCGAGGTGGCGCGGCGGCTGGCCGCCGAGCCGCTGCCCGACGGCGTCGAGGTCGCCGACTTCGGCATCCGCGGGGTCCACCTCGCCTACCAGCTCCTCGACGGGTACGACGCGCTGATCCTGGTCGACTCGGTGTCGCGGGGCGGCGAGCCGGGCACGGTGTACGTGCTCGAACCCGACCTGGACGCCGTCGAACCGGCCGGCAGCAACGCCGAAACGCCGCTGATGGACGCGCACGGCATGACGCCGGACGCCGTGTTCTCCCTGCTGAAGGCGCTCGGCGGCAGCGTGGACCGGGCGCTCATCGTGGGATGCGAGCCCGCGGAGATCACCGAACGGATGGGACTCAGCGAGACCGTCGGCGCCGCCGTGGAGCCCGCCGTACACGCGGTGCGCGACCTGCTCACCGGGCCGCCTCCAGCAACCGACCAACCGAGCCGAGGACAAGGGGTCAACAGATGAAGTGGTGGATGTGGTTGATCGTCGCGATCGTGCTGATCGTGATCGTGGTCGTCGCCATGAACCTCTCCGACTTCAACCGGTACCGCAAGATCAAGAAGATGTGATCGCATGCACGAGTACGGGCTGTGCGAGTCGATTCTGGAGGCCGTCGAGCGGCGCGCGTCAGGGCGCCGGGTGGCGCGTGTGCGGGTACGCGTCGGCGCCCTGCACCGGGTGGTTCCGCCGGCCATGGACCAGGCGTTCGCGCTCGCCGCCGAGGGCACGGTGGCCGACGGCGCCGCCGTCGACCTGGTCACCGTTCCGGTCCGGGTCAGCTGTCTGGCCTGCGGGCACGCCGGCGACTCCGACGACCCGCTGAGCCTCTGCCCGGCGTGCGGTGCGGCGGAACTCGAACTCGCCGGCGGTGACGAGCTCGTCCTCGAGTCCATCCAGCTCGCGACGTCGGCCTGACCCCTCCGCCCGGCCCAACCGGAAGGAATGACGATGTGTCTAGGAATCCCCGGCGAGATCATCGAAGTGCTGCCCGACCGCCCTGACCTCGCCCGGGTGAACGTGAGCGGAGTGCGGCGGGCCATCAACATCGGCCTGCTCGAGGGCGAGCAACTGTCGCCCGGCGACTGGATCCTGATCCACGTCGGCTTCGCGCTGTCCAAGATCGACGAGGAGGAGGCCAGGTCCGCCCTCGAGTTCCTGGAGGGCATCGGCCAGGCGTACGCCGACGAACTCCAGGCCCTGCAGGAATCGAAGATCGAATAGCCCTTCGGGCGCGTACCCGGGGAGGTGGAAGCGTTGCGTTTCGTCGACGAGTACCGCGACGCCGACAAGGCCGGCGCCCTGGCGGCGAAGATCGCCAGCATGTGCGAGCCCGGCCGGCACTACAAGTTCATGGAGGTATGCGGCGGGCACACCCACACCATCTACAAGCACGGGCTGGAGGATTACCTGCCGGAGAGCATCCAGCTCGTGCACGGGCCGGGCTGCCCGGTCTGCGTCATCCCGATGGGCCGGGTCGACGACGCGATTCACATCGCCGAGCAACCCGACGTGATCATGACGTCGTTCGGGGACATGATGCGCGTGCCGGGTGGGCGGGGTTCGTTCTTCGACTCCAAGGCGGCCGGCGCCGACATCCGCATGGTGTACTCGCCGCTGGACGCTCTCAAGATCGCCAAAGGGAACCCGGACAAGCACGTCGTGTTCATGGCGATCGGCTTCGAGACCACGGCCCCGTCGACCGCTGTGACCGTCCTGCGGGCGGTGGCGGAGAAGGTCGAGAACTTCTCAATCTTCTGCAACCACGTCACGATCATTCCGGCTATCAAGGCGATCCTGGAGTCGCCGGATCTCCGGCTGGATGGGTTCCTCGGCCCCGGCCATGTTTCCACGGTGATCGGTTGCCGGCCGTACGAGTTCATCGCCCGCGACTACGGCAGGCCGCTGGTCACCGCCGGGTTCGAGCCGCTGGACATCCTGCAGTCGATCTACATGGTCCTGAAACAGCTGGCCGAGGGCCGCTGTGAGGTGGAGAACCAGTACACCCGGGTGGTGCCGTGGAACGGCAACCTCAAGGCCCTCCAGGTGATCGGCCAGGTGATGGAGCTGCGTCCGTACTTCGAGTGGCGCGGCCTCGGCTTCATCTCCCACTCGGCGCTCAAGGTGCGGCAGGAGTACGCGTCGTTCGACACCGAGCGGATCTTCGACCTGCCCGGTGTCCGGGTCGCCGACCCCAAGGCGTGCCAGTGCGGCGAGGTGCTCAAGGGCGTGCTCAAGCCATGGGAGTGCAAGGTGTTCGGTACCGCCTGCACCCCGGAGACGCCGATCGGAACCTGCATGGTCTCCTCCGAGGGCGCGTGTGCCGCCTACTACAACTACGGCCGGTTCTCCCGGGAGCGGGTGAAGGAGGCGACCCGCGCATGAGCCCACCCGGCATGAGCGAGCAGCGGTCCGCCGCGTGGGCCGAGGCCGCGGTAGCCGAGCACGAGGACCACGAGCTAGCGCAGTACCCGTCCGGCCGGGAACACCCGAGCCGCGAGCAGCAGGTCCTGGAACGTATCGAGCGGGCACGGCGTCGCAAGCCCAAGATCAAGGAGGAGCGGATCACCCTCGCCCACGGCGCCGGCGGCAAGGCCACCCACACCCTTATCGAGGCGGTCTTCCTGGAGGCGTTCCGCAACCCGCTGCTGGAGCAGCTCGACGACGGGGCGGTCTTCACCGCCGACGGCGCCCGACTCGCGTTCACCACCGACTCGTTCGTGGTCTCCCCGCTGTTCTTCCCCGGCGGTGACATCGGCGAGCTGGCGGTCAACGGGACCGTGAACGATCTGGCGATGTCGGGCGCCCGGCCGACCTACCTGTCGGCCGGCTTCATCCTCAAGGAGGGCTTCCCGGTTGCGGACCTGCAACGCATCGCCTCCTCCATGGCTCGCGCCGCCGAGGCGGCCGGCGTCCAGGTGGTGACCGGCGACACCAAGGTGGTACAGCGCGGCAAGGCCGACGGCTGCTACATCAACACCACCGGCGTCGGCCTGATCGAGCACGGACTGACCCTCGGCCCGTCGCAGGTCCGCCCCGGGGACGCGGTCCTCGTCTCCGGGCCGATCGGCGACCACGGCATCACCATCATGCTGGCGCGCGGCGAACTCGACATCGAGACCGACCTCACCTCCGACACCGCGCCGTTGCACGGCCCGGTCGAAGGGCTGCTCGCCGCCACCACCGGGGTGCGGTGCCTGCGGGACGCCACCCGCGGCGGCGTCGCCACGATCCTCAACGAGGTGGCCCGGGCCTCCGACGTGGCGGTGGTCGTGGACGAGCGGGCCATCCCGGTACGGGACGAGGTCAGGGGCGCCTCCGAGATCCTCGGCATCGACCCGCTCTACGTCGCCTCCGAAGGCCGGTTCGTGGCCATCGTCGACGGCGCCAAGGCCGAGACCGCACTCGACGCACTCCGTTCCCACCCCCTCGGCGAGGGCGCGGCGATCATCGGTCACGTCAAGGACGATCCGCCGACCCTGGTGCTGCTCAAGACCGAGTTCGGCGGAACCCGCATCGTCGACGTGCTCATCGGCGACCCGCTGCCCCGCATCTGCTGACCGCGGGCGTACGACAGGGATGCGCGGTGAACCGGGAGGAGTTGCGTCGGGACATGTACTCCCACCCGCCCGGCCCGGACGAGGTCGTCTACATCGAACGGCGGGGCGACGAGTACACCTGGCGGCGGGTGCGGTCCCGGGCGGGCACATCGTCGGACGGCGGGCTCCCGGACGCCTGGATGTACTACTCCGGCGGGTGGCCGCGCGAAGACCCCGAGCGCTGGGACGCCTTCTTCGACGATCTCCTCGCCGAGCTCGACGCCATGACCGGTGCCGGCGACCGGTGCCGTTGGCCTCTCGATGACCCCTGGCCGCACCTGCACTGAACCCGTTTGCGCACCAAGGCCATGGACTACGTCATTCCGCCGCAGGACAGGGCGCTGTTCAAGCGATGCCGCCGTGCCTGGGACCTCGGCGCCCGTACCCGGCGGAACTACGAGCCCACGGACGACCCGCGCGGCATCGACGTCGACCGGGCGGTGCACGACGCGCTCGCAGTCTACTACTTCCCCGGCATGTGGGACTGGCAGCCCACGATCGTGCTGCCGCTGGCCCGGGAGGCTTTCGACCGATCGATCCGCGAGCAGCGCAAGGACAGCGCACCGGAACGGGAGGAAGACGGCCTCGTGGAGGGCGCACGGCGGCTGCTCGAGTCGTACTTCGCCTGGGCGCCCACCGTCGACCGGTTCGCTCCGATCCGGGTGGAAACCGACGTCGACGTTCAGGTACCCGACCCGCACGCCGCCGGGCGGGACCTGGTGGCGCCGGAGGGCGGGGCGGTCCGTTACCGGGACCGCGTCGACCTGCTGGTCATCGACGAAGGGGGCGCCTACTGGGCCGTCGACCACCGGATCGTGACCGGTGACTGGACGGACGCCGACCAACTCCTGCTGGACGAGGGGTGCCTGGCCTGGTGTTGGGCGTGGGAGCTGTCGTACCCGGGTATGCGGATCGCCGGCACCATCTACAACGAGCTGCGCCTGGACGCCGCACCCACCGACCACCCGCCCGGGCCGGCTCCGATAACCGCCCGCAGCCCGGTCTCCCAGCACCGGCGCATGTACGAGCCGCCCACCGAGGCACCGCACCGGCCGCCCGGCGGCCCCCGCCTCCGGCAGGAGGCGACAGAGGCCTTTCGGCGCACCCAGATCGTTCGAAACGACGCCGAGCTGGAGGAGTTCGGAACGCGGGTCGCGCTCGAGGCGCTCGACATGACCGACGCCGAGCTGCCGCTCTACCCGAACCCCTCCCCGGACAACTGCGCCCGGTGCGAGTACCGGCCCCCGTGCATCGCGATGAACGAGAGGACCGACCCGGACGCGATCCTGGCGACCTCCTACCGCGTCCGGCCGCCGGAGCCGATCGAGGAGGGGCGCCTGGGCGGCAGCACCTGGTCGATGGGCCGGGGCGCCGCACCGCCGCGGTTCAACCGAGACGACCGGGACAGATGAATGCCGCACCCAGGCGCGGCGGGTGCGGCATTCGTAGAGTGTCTGTTCAGGCTGTCAGCCTCCCTGGTCGCCGGGACGGAGGTTGGGCATCTCCGGGTCCGTCGGTTGACCGGAACGGATCCCGGCCGCCGTACGGTCCTTCCTGTCGCCTGCCCGGTACGCCCGGCCACCGCGATCAGCCTCGGTGCCGGCAGCCCCGGGCTCCTCCTCGCTCTTGCCCAGGGCCCGCTTGTTGCCCTGCGCCGACATGCTCTTCCCCACGCCCAGGGGCGAGGCAGCGGTGGTGTCGGTCGCGGGGACACCCGCTCGCTCGACATCGGAGATCACACGGCCGAGTCCGGGCTCCCCGCCCTTACCCGACATCACCTTGCGCATGTGCTCGTCGCGGGTCGCCTTGGCGGTCCTCAGCCTGCCCTCGTACGGCGGGACAGGACCACCCAGCGTCTTCTCCCCGCCCGGCTCGACGGTCGGACCGAGGTTGGCCTGCGGGCTGGCTCTCAGCTTCCGTTCTCTATCCACCTTTGTCAGCTCCCTTCCGCTGACAGACGTAAGGAGGATTGATTCCCGGTGTGCTCGCAGGTATTCACGATGCGCGGTCGCGTGTGCCCGCCACTGCGACCTGGCCGAGGCTGACACCACCGTCGTTTGGCGGCACCCGATGGTGGAGGAGAACCCGAAAGCCCTGCTCGACCAGCCCGTTTGCGGCGGCCTCGAGCAGCAGCAGGTTCTGGAAAACCCCGCCGGACAAGGCGACCGTCGACAGTCCTGTCGCTTCCCGAATGCGCTCGCATCCCGCCACGATCACGGCGGCCATCCCACGGTGGAAGCGAGCGGCGATCGTCTCGACCGGCACGCCCGCCCGCAGGTCCTCGACGACGGCCCGGACCGTGTCCGCGCCCCGTACCCGGAACGGATCACCGCTGGTGGCACCGCCGGTGATGCCGGCCCGGTACGCGGCCCACTCGCCCGCGTCGGCGCGCTGCTCCAGCTCGACGGCTGCCTGCCCCTCGTAGTTGATGACGTCCCGGACACCCACCAGGGAGGCGACAGCGTCGAAGAGCCGGCCAGCGCTGGAGGTGGCCGGGGAGTTGACTCCCTGACGGGCCACCGCGGTGACCTTCTCCCATCGGGCCGCGTTGCGCTCCACCACCGCGAGGTCCTCGGGCGGCGCGCCGTCGTACGCGGCGTCGAGGTACGCCGCGGCCATCCGCCACGGCTGTTTGATCGCCGCCGCACCGCCCGGCATCGGCACCGGCTCGAAGAACCCCAGACGCTGGAAGCCCGCCAGGTCCGCCGCCAGGAACTCGCCGCCCCAGAGGGTCCCGTCCGTCCCGTAGCCCAGTCCGTCGAAAGCAACCCCGATGACCGGCCCTGCCTCCCCGTTGTCGGCGAGGCAGGAGACCACGTGGGCGTGGTGGTGCTGCACCCCCACCAGCTCGGCCACCAGCTCGGCGCCGGCCAGGTCGTTGGCGTACTTCGTCGACAGGTACTCCGGATGCAGGTCGTAGGCGCAGATCTCCGGCCGGATATCGAACAGCCGCCGGAAATGCTCGATGCCCTCGGTGAACGACCGCAGCGTCTCGTAGTTCTCCAGGTCGCCGATGTGGTGGGAGATGAACGCGTAGCCACCCTTCGCCAGGCAGAACGTGTTCTTTAGCTCCGCGCCGCAGGCCAGCACCGGGCGACGCGAGGCCCGGGCGAGCCGCAGCGGCTGCGGTACGTACCCGCGTGACCGCCGCACTGGCAACTCCCGGCCGCGGAACACACGCGTCACCGAATCGTCGGTGCGGATGTGGATCGGCCGATCATGAAACAAGAACGCGTCGGCTATCCCCGACAACCGACCGAAGGCGTCCTCGTCGTCGTAGGCGATCGGCTCGTCGGAAACGTTCCCGCTGGTCAACACGAACGGTCGGCCGAACTCGCGGGCCAGCAGGTGATGCGGCGGCGTGTACGGAAGCATCAGCCCCACGAACCGGTTGCCCGGCGCCACCGATTCGGCCAGCGGCGCGTCCGGACGGCGCCGCAGCAGCACGATCGGGCGGCGCGGGCCGGCAAGAACCCGCTCCTCGACCTCGTCGACCGCACACAACCGGCGCGCCGCGTCCGCGTCGCCGACCATCACCGCGAACGGCTTGTCCTCGCGATGCTTGCGAGACCGAAGCGCGGCCACAGCGGCCTCGGATTCGGCGTCCGCGGCCAAGTGGTAACCGCCAAGGCCCTTCACCGCGACGACGAGCCCGTCGGCCAACAGCCCGGCCGTCCGCGCGATGGGCTCCCCCTCGATCGGCTTTGCCCGCGCGTCCACCAGTCGCAGCGACGGCCCGCAGGCGGGACAGCACACCGGCTGGGCGTGGAACCTGCGGTCGGCCGGGTCGTGATACTCACGCGCGCAATCCGCGCACATCGGGAAGGTCGCCATCGTCGTGAAAGGCCGGTCGTACGGCACGTCCCGGACGATCGTGAACCGCGGCCCGCAGTTGGTGCAGTTGATGAACGGGTAGCGGAACCGGCGGTCGGCCGGATCGAACAGCTCACGCAGGCAGTCCACACAGGTCGCCGTGTCCGGGGAGATCAGCGTCGCCCGCTGACCGCCTCCCCTGCTCGAAGCGATGACGAACTCCGTCTGTCCTACCGGCTCGATCGCCTCGTCGCTGACCCGCTCGATCATGGCCAGTGGCGGCGCCTCCCGCTCCACGGCGGCGCGAAACCGAGCTAGCTCGGCCGAGGAACCCTCGGCCTCGATGAACACCCCGGACGCATCGTTGCCGACACAGCCGGCGAGGCCGTGCCGCACGGCCAGCGCGTAGACAAAGGGCCGAAAACCCACACCCTGTACGATCCCCTCCACCCGTACCCGGATTCGCGCACGCCCACCGTCCACCGGGTCACTCCCTTTTCGCGGCGCTCAGCCGGATCAGGAAGATCGCTGCGGCCAGGGCCAGCGCGAGGAGTCCGAGCAGTCCCAGCTCCAGCAGGAGGTAGGACAGTCTCATGCCCGGCCGCGGCCGCTCGAACTCCGCGGTCACGATCAGGATCCGCCGTACCGTGGCGATCATCCCAATGAACAGGAACGGCTCGGCGACGATCTCGTGAGTCTGGGCGACAAAGCGGAGGGTGTAGGCGAGCTCCGCCACGATGAGGGTGAGCAGGATCCGGTCGAGCACGACGACGCCGATCGCGACCGCGTCCTCACCCACCGAGACGGCGTCCACGATCGCCTCAACCGTTCCGATCACCACGAAGACGGCCGCGAGCACCAGGAGCAGGCCGACGAGGCCGTAGAGTAGGGACTCGAAGCCGCTGAGCAGCACACGCAGAGCGGGACCCACCCGTGGAAGCAGCGGTGACCGGGGCCGCGCATCGCCCGGCTCGTCCGACACGGTTCGTCCGGTCACACCGCCGCTTTACCCCACCCCGGGCACGCTCACCCCCGCGGCAAGGATGCGGCGAGAATGCAGCCGAGAGAAAAGGCGTGCCGAGCGATGAGTTTCGCTCCGCCGTCCGGTCTACACGGTCATGAGGACATACATGCCGGCTCGAGAGGAGTACGGATGAGCGGTGTACGGGTATTGGTCGGCACGCGCAAGGGCGCGTTCGTCCTGACGTCGGACGGGAAGCGCGAGCGGTGGGAGGTCAGCGGTCCCCACTTCGCGGGCTGGGAGATCTACCACGTCGCGGGATCTCCCGCCGCCCCGGACCGGCTGTACGCGTCGCAGTCCAACGGCTGGTTCGGGCAGTTGATCCAGCGTTCCGACGACGGCGGCAAGACGTGGGAGCCGGTGGGTAACGAGTTCGCCTACGACGGCGTACCCGGTACTCACCAGTGGTACGACGGCACGCCGCACCCCTGGGAGTTCGCGCGCGTCTGGCATTTCGAACCGTCGCCCACCGATCCGGACACGGTCTACGCCGGGGTGGAGGACGCTGGCCTGTTCCGCACGACCGACGGCGGTCAGACGTGGCAGGAGCTACCCGGCCTGCGCGAACAGGACTCGGGGTCCTCCTGGCAACCGGGTGCCGGTGGGCTGTGCCTGCACACGATCGTTCTGGACCCGAGCGACCCGGAACGGATCTTCGCCGCCATCTCGGCCGCCGGCGTGTTCCGGACCGACGACGCGGGCAAGACGTGGCGACCGATCAACCGCGGGCTGCAGTCCGAGGGCATACCCGACCCGGACGCCGAGGTCGGCCACTGCGTTCACCGCATAGCGATGCATCGGTCGCGTCCGCACGTGCTGTTCATGCAGAAGCACTGGGACGTCATGCGCAGCGACGACGCTGGCGAGTCGTGGCACGAGGTCAGCGGCAACCTGCCGAGCGACTTCGGGTTCCCGATCGGGGTCCACGCGCACGAGCCGGACACGGTCTACGTCGTCCCGATCAAGAGCGACTCGGAGCACTACCCGCCCGACGGAAGGCTGCGCGTGTACCGCAGCCGGACGGGCGGGAACGAGTGGGAGGCGCTCACCGACGGCCTGCCGCAAAGCAACTGCTACGTCAACGTGTTGCGGGACGCGATGGCCGTGGACTTGCTCGACTCGTGCGGCGTGTACTTCGGTACCACCGGCGGGCAGGTGTACGCGTCGGCCGACGCCGGGGACAGCTGGGCGCCCATCGTCCGCGACCTTCCCGCCGTCCTCTCCGTCGAGGTTCAGGCGCTGCCATGATCCGCGTAGTACTCCCGCACCACCTGCGGACGCTCGCGCGGGTCCGCGGCGAGGTCGAGCTGCACGTCGAGGGCCGGGCGACACAGCGCTCGGTCCTCGACGCCCTCGAGGCCGGCTATCCGATGCTGCGCGGGACCATCCGCGATCACGCCACCGGGCAGCGCCGGGCGTTCGTCAGGTTCTTCGCCTGCGAGCAGGATCTGTCCCACGAACCACCGGACGCCCCGCTGCCCGACGCGGTCGCTTCGGGTACGGAGCCCTTCCTCGTCGTGGGGGCCATGGCTGGCGGCTAAGGCGCCCCTCTTTGGCCGTGATCTTGCAGAAATTCAAAACTAGGGATTTGAATTTCTGCAAGATCACGGCCAAAGGGAAGGGGGCGTCAGGGCTTGACGGCGACGCCCCCGTACATGTGCACGTGAGCATCGTGCACGGCACGCGCGGCGTCGTCGGGATGCCAGTGGTTGACGAGCACCACTCCGGGGTCGAGCAGCTCGAGTCCGTCGAAGAAGCGCTCCACCTCGACCTTGTTGCGCGACTTCGAGATGATGCCGCGGGCGTTGTACGCGGCCATCCCCGGGTTCACCTCGTCGGGCGCACTGTCGGCGGTAACGGTGGACAGCGCCAGGACGCTGCCCGACGCCAGCGGCCGCAGGAGCTGATCGACGATATCCAGCGCTTGCCGCTCGTCGGTGATGAAATGCAGTACCGCGATCAGGCACAGCGCGATCGGCCGGTCCAGATCGAGGGTGTCACGTAGCTGTGGTGAATCGAGGATGGTCTCGGCGTCGGACAGGTCGGCATCGATGTAGGCGGTCTTACCTTCCCGCGAGCTGGCCAGCAGGGCACGGGCGTGCACCAACACGATCGGGTCGTTGTCGACGTAGACCACCCGCGTCTCGGGGGCGACCTCCTGGGCCACCTCGTGCAGGTTGGGCGAGGTGGGCAGCCCGGTGCCGATGTCCAGGAACTGGCGGATGCCCCGTTCTGAGGCCAGGTAGCGGGCCACCCGGCACATGAAGTTCCTGTTGGCCCGCATGGACGTCGGCAGGTTGGGCCAGTCCTTGGTAATCTCCGCGGCCGCCTCCCGGTCGGCGGGAAAGTTGTCCTTGCCGCCCAGTAGGTAGTCGTAGATCCGCGCCGAGTGCGGCGCGTCGGTTTTCAGATCGATGGATTTGTCGAACTCCTCCGGGTCCGGCTTCCACCAGTCTGTACGACCTGACAAGTCCGCCTGCCCCCGATCGTGATCCGATATTGACCACATGTTAGTGGGATCCCGTGTCGCGTCGTCCACCCACATGCCTCTCGGCAGGCTCTGCGGCCGGGTGACCTCGGGACGCGCTTCCTCGCGTACAGAACAGCGCTGTGAGGCCGAGCGCGCCCGCGAGCGGAGCCAGCACGACGGAGGGAAGCTGGTAGCGCCAGGAGAACTCGAACAACGCCGCGAGCAGAAGGGACGAAACACCGGTCAGTCCCACCAGGAGAGCCGCGGCGCGAAGCCCCGAGTCCCGTGCCCGTCTGCCCGCGCCCACGGCGGCGGCGCCGGAGGCAAGGAATCCCGCCGCGAAGACGACGCCGGAGGTGTAGGCGACCGACTGGTAGTCGCGGAGGAAGGCGGCGAGCATCGGCCGGTGGCGCGGACCCGCGCCTCCGTACTTCTCGACCGTGCCGTACTCGTCGCGCCGCGGAAACCTGGGGTATTTCTCCTGGAACCGCCAGCGCTCCAGGGGGGTGTCTCCCGGAAAGTCCATGCGGACGGGCGTGAAACCCTTGAGGAAGTCGCGCCCTACGGCACCCGCCACGTCGAGCGGCTGGTTTTTGATCACCTGCCAGCCGAACCGCTCCATCGCGTCGTACTTGTCCACCCCCGGCGGATAGTCGATCTCGTGTGCGGGTGACCCCCAGTTCGCGAAGTAGTCGGGGCCCCAGTACCGCGGGTACCACTCCCGCCGAAGCTCGGCGTACCGCGGCGAGTCCGGGCACATCAGGGCCATGTAGCTGGGCTGGTCCCCCGCCGCCAACCGTCCGCAGTCCGCGAGCGGCGCGGTCCGGCCGTACAGCACCTTGCCCTTGGTGGGGCCGCCGGTGAGCCGGAACTCGCCGGCGACATGCTGGTACCACGCCCCGTACAGGAGAAGCGGCGCCGCGAACCCCAACACGACGAGGCCGGATCCGATGACCTTATGGCGGGACCCGCGGCCCACGATGGCGACGTATCCGACCGCGACCGGTACCAGCGCCAGGCCCGCGAGGCGGACAGTCGTCGCCAGACCCAGCACGACTCCGGCAGCGGCCACGGCGGGCCACAGGGGAACGGGGCGCCACAGCATCAACACGAGCGCCGCGACGACAAGCGTCAGGAACAGCGTGTCCGACATAACGTTCTGCTCGATCTGCAGCTGGTAGCCGTCCAGCAGCACCGGCGCCGCGGCGAGCGTCGACAGCCACCGGCGGACACCCCGACGCACCAGCAGCGCGTAGATGGCGACGCCCATGCCCAGCCCGAGCAGGTGCTGCACGGCGGGTATCAGGGCGAGGTCGTGGAACGGAAGGAGCCAGCGGAGCAGGAGCGCCTCGTACCCGATCAGACGCAGCCCGGACGGATCGAGCTCGTCGGCGTTGTCCAGATAGAGGTGCGAGTCGAAGTACAGGATCGCCGGCACGTAGGCCAGCTGGACGACGGCGCGCAGCAGCGCCCCGGCGGTGAGGACGGCGAGGAAGAACCAGTGTCGGCGAAACATGGCCGCCCCGCCCTCCGGACCCGAGCCTGCCTCCCTGCGGATACGGGCGTCCTCCCCAGCACCCCGACGATCGTCTTGATCTGCGAGTCAGGTTACCGTCGAAGCCGGTGATGGCATCCGAAGGGACAGACATGAGTGCGCCAGACATGAGTGGGCATCCCCGCGTCGACCACAACGCCATGCGCGGCATGGCGCCGGACGCCGACCCGGCGCTGCTGAACGCCGCGGCCGACCTGCTGGCGCCCGTTCAGCGGACGCTCGACGAGGCCGACCTGGGGGCGCTGGACGGGGTCGCCCCCGCCTTCACCTTCGATCCGGACGCGGCGCCGCGCACCTGGCGGCGGGTTCCCCTACCGCCGGCGCCACCGGCCCGCACGCCGGACCCGCCCTCGGCCGCCGAGCTGCCGTGGACGCCGGTCGCCGATCTGGCCGCACTGGTACGTGCGGGCGCGATCTCCGCCGCCGAGGTGGTGGAGGCGTACTCCGCACGGATCAAGCGACTCGACCCGGAGCTGGCCGCCTTCATCACCGTGACCCTCGACGCCGACCCGCCGCCGTCCCCGGAGGGTCGGCAGGAAGGGCGGCTCGCGCGGGTGCCGATCGGGGTGAAGGACATCATCGATACCGCTGGGATCGCCACCACCTGTGGCTCCCGCATCCTCGCCGACCGCGTCCCGGAACGGGACGCCGAGGTGTGGCGCCGGCTGGGCCGCGAGGGTGCGACGTGCGCCGGCAAGATGAACACCCACGAGTTCGCGGCGGGCGGGACCGCGGAGAACGACCACTACGGACACGTCCGCAACCCCTGGGACACCTCGAGGGTGGCGGGCGGATCCAGCGGGGGGTCGGCGGCGGCCGTGGCGACCGCGATGGTCGGTGCGGCGCTGGGCACCGACACCGCGGGCTCCGTACGCATCCCCGCGGGCTGCTGCGGGATCGTGGGGCTCAAGCCCACATACGGCATCGTGCCGATAGACGGCGTCTACCCGCTGTCGTGGACCCTCGACACCGTCGGCCCGATCACCAGGACCGTGCGGGACGCGGCACTGCTCCTCGACATCCTCGCGGACCTCCCCGAGACCAACGCCGTCGAGCCCGCCGCCCGGGCCGGCGCGGCCAACGGCCTCGCCGGCATCCGCATCGGAGTGCCGCGCTCGTGGCTGTCGGGCATACAGCCCGCGGTGGCGGAGCGCTTCCAGGAAGCCGTACGCGACCTGCGCGGATGCGGCGCCGAGCCGGTCGAGGTCGAACTGCCCGACCTCGAACAGCTCGTCGCGGTGAACCGGGCGATCATCTACGCGGAGAGCTCGGCCTGCCACGAACCCATCCTGCGCACGCGCCCGGACTACGGGCCGACCATCCGGGCGCGCATGGAGGTCGGACGGTACCTGCTGGCCGGGGAGTACCTCACCGCACAACGGCTGCGGACCGCCGCCTGCCATGCCTGGTCGGCCGCCTGGCCGGAGGCCGACCTGATCGCACTGCCCGTCCTGGCCTGCACGGCGCCGACGATCGGAAGCCCGACCGTCGACCTCGATGGCCGCTCCGCGGCGGTCGGTCCGACGCTGGTGCGCTTCACCGGGCCTGTGAACGTGACAGGCCTGCCCGCGATCACGGTGCCGTGCGGCTTCTGCGCCGACGACCTACCCGTCGGTCTCCAGCTCATCGCACCGCCGTACCAGGAGAGGCTGCTCTGCTTCGCCGCGGCCGGATACGAGGCGGCCACCCCGCACCACACGCGCCGCCCCGGCCTCGGGTAGTCCCCTTTGGCCCTCACGTCATGTGGTCGAGCGCGGCGATCGCTGCCCCGCGGGCACCCGCCATATCCAGGTCGGGCACCAGGGCGAAGACCGCGACACGCTCCTGCTCTTCGCGCAGCGCGGTGTGCTCACGCACCTTGGCCAGGAACCACTCCCGGAACCAGGGCGCGGTCTCGACGACGCCTCCGCCGACGAAGTACGCGTCGGGGTCGGTGAAGTTGGCGGCGATCGTGAACAGCCGTCCGATCGCCATCGCCTGCTGCTCGAAGACCTCGAGGGCCAGCGGGTCCTTGTTCTCTCCGTAGGCGCGGACGAGCTTCGCCGCCTTGCCGAGCGACCCAACGGCACCGAGCTCGTGCCCCTCGAACCGGGTGAGCCAGTACGACAGCAGGTTCTTTTCGATCCCGGTAAGGGAGGCGACGCTTTCGGCGTCGCCGACGAAGCCGCAGTTGCACACCGGAAGCGGCTGTCCCTCCCCCAGGAGCCCCTGCATCGGGATGTGCACGTGGCCCAACTCCCCGGCCATCCCGGCGGCGCCCCGTACCACCCGGCCGGTCTCGATCACGCCGCCGCCCAACCCGGTGCCCACGATCGCCGAGACCGAGGAGCGCCGCGCCGCCTCGCCGCCGAAATGCATGTGATGGGCGTACAGCGCCGCCGCGTTGCCGTCGTTGTTGTAGACCACGGGCACCCCCAGGCGAACCTCGAGCGCGCCGCGGATGTCGAACCCGTGCCAGGCCGGCTGGGAGAAGTTCGTGGCGCCCTTCGACGAGATCACGCCGTCCGCGCTCGCCGGGCCGGGCGTGTCCAGCCCGACGGCGCGTACCGATTCCCTGGGCCTGCCGGCGAGGCCGAGGATGTGCTCCAGCGACCCAGCGAGCGCCTCGACGGCCACGGCGGGACCGTCCTGCACGCGGCTGGGTGTCTCGACCAGCCGGTCCACCAAGAAGGACCCCGACGCGTCGAGCACCGTGGCCTTGTTGCAGGTCGCACCGTTGTCCAAGCCGACGACGACCCACGAGTCCGCAGTTGGCATTTCGGCTATCCCTCGTCCGAGTTCCCTCGATAGTAGATCCCTCGGATTGGTGGCCGACGGCTCCGGGTCAACCGTTAGGGATCTGGTGGACGGTCCGCCCCGGCTCGTGCCAGGCCGACCAGTCCGTCCCGTTCGACTGGTTGTTCGGTGTGCGTCAGCTGCTGGACCGACTGGACGACGGGGTCGGTGTTGCCGACCCCGTCGTCCAAGGGTTGCCGCTACGGCGCGCTCTCGGATCAACCCCTGCGGCCCGTCAACTCGATCGTCTTCTCCCGCTCGTTGACGGGGCCGACAAGCGTGGCGCAGGAGCCGTACACACCGTAGAAACGAGCCGGTCTTGACCTTCCAGTCCGTCAGGCCGTGGGCGGCGAACAGCTCCCGCGCGATGCGCACCGCCTCGTCCTTGCGGACGCACCGCCCACCCAGCCGCGCTAGCAGATCGTCCACCACCTTGCGGGTGGCGGCCGCCCGCTCCCGGTCCTCCCCGGTGGGCTCGGGAACCGGTTCGAGGCCGAGCCGCTCGCAGGTACCCTGCTTACCCGGGAAGACCCCGACGGGACCGGTCTTCAGGAGGCAGCTCACCAGGGGCGGCACACCCTGGTAGCCCTCCCACGGGCCCTCGCCCATGTCGCCCTCGCGCCACACCTCGGCGCAGGTCTCCACCGGACCCTTGTCGACGGCCCAGTAGCTGAGCCCGGACCAGACACAGAGCGCCAGCACGTCCTGATCAGGCCGGGGCAGCCGCCGCACGAGCTCCAGCAGACGCCGCATCCGGCGTTCGTCGTCAACGCGGGCGGCAACATCGTCCGCGGGGTCGGGCTCGGCGAGCGCGGCGGGCAGCCGGCCAAGCGCGGCCCGGTGCCGCCGCAGCGACCGCTTGCTGTTGCGTACGACGTTGTTCGCCACGCCGAACAGCCACGGCAGCACCGAGTCGCCCGCCGGCCGGACGTCCCTGCGGCGCCACCACGCCTCAAGGAACACCACCGAGGTGAGGTCCTCGGCCGTCGACCAGTCGGCGGTCCGCCGAAAGCAGTAGCTGTAGATGGCACCGGCGTGCCGGTCGAAGAGGGCGCCGAACGCCGGAGCATCGCCGCCGGCGGCCCGGTCCCACTGCTCCGCGTCGGTGGACATGTGATGGCTCACACCCTGCTCGTGTCCGCGGCGGGCGTGGAGTTCCCGCGGTACGGCTCGAGGGAGGCCGCGCCGGCTATGCTGGCTGCCCGCCACTGGTTACGCTCCAACGATGACCGACATCGCAGACTTCGCCAGGCTGGTATCCGGCGACCACGGCCTCTGCGTCGTGTCCACGCTCCGCGGGGACGGCACGATCCAGGCCTCGGTAGTGAACGCGGGCGTGCTCGACCACCCGCTGACCGGATCTCCGGCCGTCGCGCTCGTGGCCCGGGGCGGCACCCACAAACTGGCCAACCTGCGCGCACGCCCGCGCGCCACCGTCGTCGTCCGGGCCGGTTGGGAGTGGGCGGCCGCCGAGGGGCGGGTGGAGCTGGCCGGCCCCGACGATCCCCTCACGGGCATCGACGCCGAGCGCCTGCGGCTGCTGCTGCGGGACATCTTCACCGCCGCCGGGGGTACACACGACGACTGGGACACCTACGACAGGGTGATGGCCGAGGAACGTCGCACCGCCGTTCTGCTGACGCCCGAACGCGTGTACTCCAACGGCTGAGGTGATCATGGTCGAGGTACGCTCCGGCACGGTCGTCATGTTCTCCGATGTCGGCTGCCCCTGGGCGTCGCTCGCCGTACACAGGCTGCGCCGGCGGCGTGCCGAACTCGGCCTCGACGACGCGGTGGTCATCGACCACCGCTGCTTCCCGCTGGAGCTGATCAACCGGCAGGTGACCCCCAAGACCATCGTGGACGCGGAGGTCGCCGTCGTCGGCTCGCACGAGCCGTCGCTGGGCTGGCGACCATGGGTGCGGGCGGAGCGCGCCTACCCGAGCACGACGCTGCTCGCGCTCGAGGCGGTGCAGGCCGCGAAGACCGAGGAGGTCGGCGGCCTGCGTGCGGGCGAAGAGCTCGACGCCGCGCTCCGCAGGGCGTGGTACGCCGAGTCCCACAGCATCCACCTCTACGCCGAGATCATCGACATCGCGGGATCGTGTGACGCGGTCAAGGTCGACGCCCTGGACGCCGCGTTGCGCCGTGGCGTGGGCCGCGCCGAGGTCTTCGCCCAGTGGCGGCAGGCCGAGGACATCGCCGTGCAGGGCTCACCGCACCTGTACCTGGCCGACGGGTTCGACGTGCACAACCCCGGCATCACGCTGTCCTGGACGGGCGGCCAGTTCCACGGGATGCCGGTGATCGAGGACGACCGGCCGGCCGTTTACGACGAGATACTCCGCCGCGCCGCCGCGGCCGGATAGCCGCACCGCCCACGGCTGGATACCGCGCTGGGTAGTGATCCGCGCACAACTTGTCATGGGAACGCTCCCATGTCATGATGGCGTGCGATCGTGCAGCGGAGCCGGGCAGATCCTGCTCGCCCAGACCCTCGCGGCCGGCCTCGTGCCGGCCTCGCGAGAGGTCACTCGTTAGGAGTAGCTGCATGACATTAGGGCTCTTGCGCGAGGCCACGCGCTCGCGACTTCGCCGCGGCATCGTCGCGGCATCCGCGCTCGTCGTCAGCGCGGGAATGGTGGGCGTCGCGGTCCCCCAGGCGACCGCGGCAGCCGCACCGGCGCCGGCGCCAGCAGTTCAGCAGGTCGAGAACCCCTACGCGGGCGCGACCGGCTACGTCAACCCGGCGTACGCCGCCAACGTCGAGGATTCGGCCGCGCAGGCGGGCGGCGACGTCGGCACGCGAATGAGGCAGTTGGCGTCCATCCCCACGGCGGTCTGGCTCGACCGGATCGCGGCGGTCACCGGAGGGTCGGGCGTGAACATGACGCTCCGGGACCACCTGGACGCGGCGGTGGCGCAAGGCGCCGACGTGGCCACGTTCGTCGTGTACGACCTGCCAAACCGTGACTGCGCCGCGCTCGCGTCCAACGGTGAGCTCTTGGTCAGCGAGAACGGCATGGAGCGGTACCGGACCGAGTACATCGACCCGATCGCCGAGGCCATGAGCGATCCGGCGTACGCCAACCTGCGCAAGGTCGCGATCGTCGAGCCGGACTCGCTGCCCAACCTGGTCACCAACCTGAACGAGCCGAGGTGCCAGGAGGCGAACTCGAGCGGCGCGTACGTCGAGGGCATCCGGTACGCGCTCAACCAGCTGCGGCCGATCGAGAACACGTACCTGTACATCGACATCGCGCACTCCGGCTGGCTCGGCTGGGACAGCAACTTCCAGCCCGCGGTGAACCTGATCGGTGACACGATCAAGGGTGCTGACGCCGGCGTGAACAGCGTCGACGGCTTCATCAGCAACACGGCGAACTACACGCCGACCGAGGAGCCGTACCTGCCGGACTCGAACCTGTCGGTCGGCGGGCAGCCGGTCCGGTCCAGCACGTTCTACGAGTGGAACCCGTACTTCGATGAGCTGGACTACGCGCAGGCGATGCGCACCGCGTTCGTCAACGCCGGCTTCCCGAGCAGCATCGGGATGCTGGTCGACACCGGGCGCAACGGCTGGGGCGGCGCCGACCGGCCGTCCGGCGTGAGCGGCTCCGGCGACCTCAACACCTACGTCAACGAGTCGCGGACCGACCGGCGGCCACATCGTGGCGGCTGGTGCAACCAGAGCGGTGCCGGCATCGGGACCAGGCCGACGGCCAGCCCGGCGTCGGGCGTGGACGCGTACGTGTGGGTCAAGCCGCCGGGCGAGTCGGACGGCATCAGCGAACCGAACCCGCCGCCCGACCCGAACGACCCGAACAAGACGCACGACCCTATGTGCGACCCGGATGCGCAGAACCGCTACAACACCGCGTACCCGACCAACGCGCTGGACAACGCGCCACACGCGGGGCGCTGGTTCCACGACCAGCTCGTGATGCTGGTCCAGAACTCCTTCCCGGCACTCTGATCCCCAATCCGATGGATGGGCCATTCATACGGACCTACCGGATGGATGGCCCATTCATCGAAAGGAGCCTGTCATGATCCGTCGTCGCCCCCTGCTCCGGGCGCTCTTGCTCGGTCCCGCGACGCTCGCCGCCGTGGTGTTCGTCGCTCCAACGCCGGCCCACGCCGAGGAGGTCTGCGGCGCCTTCGACACGGTCGACGTCAACGGCAAGGAGTACGTCGCCCAGAACAACGTATGGGGCGCCTCGACCGCCCAGTGCATCGACGTCAACGGCACGAGCTTCCAGGTCACCCGCTCCGAGCACAACAACGCGACAAACGGGGCGCCGGCCTCGTACCCCTCGATCTTCGAGGGCTGCCACTGGGACAACTGCACGACGAACAGCGAGCTGCCGCTCCAGGTGAGCGAGATCGCCGACGCGGACACCGCCTGGAGCGTGACGGCGTCCGCGGACGGCGCGTGGAACGCCGCGTACGACCTGTGGTTCAAGACGAACCCGGCGCCGGGAGAGCCGGACGGGGCGGAGCTGATGATCTGGCTGGACAGCCAGGGCGGGGTACAGCCGGCCGGCTCGATAGTGGCCACCGACGTACCCATCGCCGGCGCCACGTGGAACGTCTGGCAGGCGCAGATGAGCTGGAACTACATCGCCTACCAGCGCACCAGCCCGGCGAGCTCGGCCGACTTCGACCTGAACGAGTTCATCGTCGACGCCACCGGCCGCGGAGCGGTCCAGCCGTCGTGGTACCTGGCGACCGTGGAGGCCGGCTTCGAGATCTGGGCCGCCGGCACCGGCCTGGCGACGAACTCGTTCTCCTTCACCGGCTCGGCGGTCGGCGACCCGGAGACAACAGAGAGAAAGGAACTCGTGGGAGCCTCGACCCGCTGAGGAGCGCCCGGCTGCCTTGCTTCCAAGTGAGTGGGTGAGTCACCGGGTGTGCCGGTGGGCTCGCGACTGAGCTGCGGGAACGTTGACCATGACTCACCCACTCACCTCGGTGAGGTCCTGCAGTCGATCCCAATCAACCGATATCTACGGTCCGTACATCGGGAGCGGCGTCTTTCCATGTCGCGGCATCGCCGGTGATCACTGGGCAACCGTGCTCACGAGCGCAAACCGCAGCGTGAGCGAAGGGCGGTACCTCCGAAACCGAGACGGCGCCGCCGAGCGTGGAACCTGCCTCGGCAACCTGCAGCGCGCGATGCTCATCCAGCGCATCGATAGTCACCTGGTCGAACCCGAGCGCGCCGTCGATCCGCATCAAGAGCGGAAGTGACTCGGCGTGGCCGAACGCCTCGCGGGAAACCGCTTCTAGGGCGGTCGCGGGGACGACCAACAGGACATCATGCCGCTCGGCCAGGTCGAGAAGGTTGTACCCCTCGGGGGCGCCGGCCGTGATGAGCCGAAGCGCGGTGTGGTCGACGACCCGCATCCTCATGCAACGGTCTCGCTTGTGCCCTCATCCCCGAGCGTGATGCCCAGTGCTGCGGCAGCACGTTGCCGGGCACGGGCGTCCGCAGCCGGGTCGACGGCTCGCGTCGCCGCCAGCTGGCGATCAAGCCAGGCACGGGACCGGGCGTGCCGTGCGCACCGTTCCCGGACAGCCGAGTTGATGTAGTCCGACACCGAGCGCGCCTTTCCAGCCGCGACCTCCCGCTCGGCGTGCTCCACAAGGTCGCGGTCGATCGTGATGGTGATCTTGTCTTTCTTTGAAGTCACACCTTTATCGTACCAATGAACCCTAGGAGGAATCCCGGACGATCAGGTCGGGGGCGAGGATCACGGCCGGCTGGGCGATCGGCTCGCCGCCGATGCGGGCCAGCAGCAACCGGGTCATCTCCCGGCCGAACGCCTCGACGGGCTGGTTGACGGTGGACAGCGGCGGGTCGGTGTGCCGGGCCATGGGCGAGCCGTCGAAGCCGACCACCGCGACGTCGTCGGGGACCCGGTACCCGGCGTCCTTGATGGCACGCATGGCGCCGAACGCCATCGGGTCGGAGGCGGTGAAGACCGCGTCGATGTCGGTCCGGCGGGAAAGCAGCGCACGCATCGCGATCAGGCCGCTCTCCTCGCTGAAGTCGCCGTGCGCCACCAGGTCCTCGGCGCCGGCCAGCCCGGCCTCACCCAGCCCGTCGTGGTACCCCTCGAGCCGCTCGACACCGACCTGCATGTCCTGCGAACCGGTGATCGTGGCGATGCGCCGCCGGCCCCGCGCGACCAGGTGGTCGACCGCGAGCCGGGCTCCGGCGCGGTTGTCCACGTCGACGTAGCTGCTCGGGGTGAACCCGGTCGGCCTCCCGCCGAGCACCATCGGCAGCCCGCTTTCCTCCAGGATGCGCGGCAGTGGGTCGTCGCCGTGCAGGGAGAGCAGCAGCACACCGTCGACGTGCTGGCTCGTCAGGTGGCGCTCGACCTCACGCCGATGGGTCGAGGAGCTGGTCATCGCGAGCCACAGCTGCATGGTCGTCTCGGCGATCGCGGCGCTGATCCCGCGCACCACCCCGGCGAAGAACGGCTCGGCGAAGACCCGGACCTCCGACTCCGAGACGACGAGCGCGATGGAGTCGGTACGGCGGGTGACCAGCGAACGAGCGGCCCGGTTCGGTACGTACCCGAGGTCCTCGATGGCGCGCAGGACGGCCTCCCGGGCCTTCTCGCTGACCTGCGAGGACCCGTTGATAACGCGCGAGACGGTACCCCGGCCCACGCCGGCGCGCGCCGCCACCGCCTCCAGCGTCGGCCTGCCGTCCAATCGACTATCCCACTGCACCATCACCGTGACCCTTTTGGATAAATGATGCCACCAACAGCCATCGGTACAGGACCGGAGCCGCTGTGGACGCTCCCCGCCAGGTTGGGAGCGCCCACAGCGACCGTGAAACGGAGGCTCACGCCTCCGGGAACAGCCGTGCGTAGTCGGCCATCGCCATGGCGACGTCCGCCTGTGCCCAGAACCGGTGGTAGTTGAACGTCGGCGCCGGGCCGCCGTTCAGGTAGGCCTCGACCTCCGGCCAGGCCGGGTCGTCTTCGTAGAAGGAACGGATCGAGGTGAACGTGGCGCCCGGCTCGATCACGTCGCCGTTGGGCATGGTGCCGGACCAGCCGTTCGGGATGAACACCCCGTCGTCGAACCGGTTGTAGTCCTCCCTGGTCTCGGTCACCGACACGCCCTGCGCGTCCCGGTGCAGCCAGAGCCCGTCGAGGAGCGCCGCGGCCATGTTCTGCGCCTCGGTGTCACCGGACTCCGCCGCGTAGTACATCAACGTCCGGGCGTACGCCGCGGTGGTGCCGACGTCCTCGGTGTAGCTCTGAACGTCGACGTGCAGATCCGGGTTGCCGGTTGGGGTGCCGTTCCAGGTGTCCGGCTGCCCGCTCCAGGTCATGTTGTCGGGGACCTGGTACGTGCCGTCGGCGTTGATAGTGGTCTCGGACATCGCCCAGTCGACCCACCTGTCGAGCAGCGCGCCGGCCCGTTCGTCGCCGGTGACGTCGTAGTACTCCGCCACCCGCTGCATCGACCAGGCCTGGAACCCGAACCACCGGTTGCTCGGCGGGTCGTGGTACACCGGGTCCTCGTCGTAGAACATGCCGTAGAACGTCGACGTGCCGGCCGGGGGCTGCCCGTAGTCGCCGCCCCAACTGTTGGTCGCGCCGCCGGCGATCGCTCCCTCGGCGGACTGCAGCCACTCGTAGAACTCCAACTGCCGGTCGAGGCTGGTCGTCCAGTCCTGCACGGCGCTCGGCGAGTCCGGCTGGAGCGCGTCCACGTTGGCCAGCGCCCAGGCCGCCAGCGGGTTCTGGTAGCCGAAGTGCGCGTTGCTGGAGCCGATCCGCCACGACCAGGCGCCGTCAAGCGCGCCGCCGAAGGCGGAGTACCAGGACATCAGGTAGTGCGCGCTGCTCTTCCCGCTGCCGTTGGGGCACTGGTCGATGTCGACGCAGTTGCCGATCTCCTTGAAGTACTTGTCGTACATCGCATAGCGCAGGTAGTCGCCTATCCGTGCGGCCTTGTCCACCGTTTCGGCCACCTGTCCGCCGTTGCCCTGCTCGTTGGCCCAGGTGAGGGCCCAGTACGCGGCCTGCACCGCACGGGCGTCGGCGTCCGGCGCGGTGGTGTACCGCTGTTGCTGTGCGTACTGCTCGTCGCCGATGAACAGGTCCAGGTACCCGTTGGGGCCGCCGAAGTCGAACGTCTCGCAGGACGGATGGGTGACCGTCTCCCACGTCGACTCCTGCTCGCCGCGCTGGAACGTGTTGATGTACGCCGGCCTGGTGCTGCCGTCACCGCACTCGCCGTACCCGTACACGTTGTCCACGTCCAGCAACCAGTGCATCCCGTAGATCTGCTGGGTGCCGTAGGTCTGCTGCAGCTCGTTCGCCAGCGGGTCCTGCCCGACCGGCGCGTCGAAGTCCAGCTGCGACGGGTAGTTGTTGGGCTGCGGATGCTCGGGAGCGTAGGTCGCCGGGCTGCTCGGGTCGTACGAGGACGGCTGGAAGTCCGGGATGATGTAGGTCTCCATCGCCTCCCAGGCCTCGTTGAACGGCCCCCAGTCCTCGGTGACCCGGCCGTACTGCGCCTCCAGCCACAGCCAGAAGCTGAACGCCTCCGACGTGGTCTGGTGGCCGTGGTCCGGTGCCTCCACGATCAGCGTTTCGATCGAGTGGTACGGAACGCCCTCGGGGCTGAAGTACCCGCTGGTCTTCAGCTCGTCGTACATCTCGAGGAACCGCTCCTCCGACTGAGCCTGGACCGCGGCCTGGGCCGACCGCTGCGGCGTGGCCACGCCCGCCGGAGCGGCGATCAGGCCCAGGGTCAGCGCAATGCCCGCGGCGTACGCCAGCGCACGCGGCGTGCGGCGGAGCTTCGTTCGATGTCGCATTCGCGCTCTCCTTGACGGAGCCGGTGGCGTCAGACTTCGCCACCCTGCGGAAGGGATTCACATGACGCCGGTGGCTGGGCGTCTCGCGCAGCTGGCTCCGCAAGCGCGAATCGTCTGGAGTGTACGGGCCAAGGCCGGATCGCACAAGCTCTCCATCACCGGGGCGGACTCAGCGCAGAGTCACCATAGGGACACATCCGGTGAAAGAATCTTGAATTCCCCTCTTCCCACGATCCGGGAAGCCGTCTAACCTTCGGTGTGCAAGTGGGAGCGCTCCCACGCACACGGTCACCGTCGGGTGGCGACGGGCCACATCGACGGAACAGCCGGCCCCGGGCGAGCGCACGCCCGGGGGGCAGGAATGGTGACCGGCGGCGGCACCGACCCGGGGCATCAACCGTCGGTCCAACCCCCCCGCATGACCGGAAGGAGGTGAGACGCAAACAGACGCGGCTCCGGCTCCGCACGCGATCCCGCGCCGCCTAACCGTCCCATTCGCCGTTGGCACCGCGATAGCCGGACGGCTGGCGCCCAGAGCCGCGGCGGCGCGTGGTCCGCCCGTGGGGGGCGAGAAACCTCTCGCTCCCCACGGTAGCGGATTAAAGGGCCGGGCCCCATTCCCCCGCACCACCCCGTCCGATGCGGTTCGGCAGGAATGAGGAGCACCATGTCGTACGCACCATCGCACGCACCATCGCACCCAACGAGGCATGACACCGCGTGGCGGGCGGCGAGGGCGCGGGTCCGCTGGCTGGCGGTCCCGGTCATCGCGCTCGTCGGGCTCTTCGGGCTGAACCTGACTCCCGGCGGCACAGCCGTCGCGTCCGCGCCGCTGCGACAGCACGCCGACGCCCAAGGCGTCCTCATCGGCGCGGCGGCCGCGACCGGGCCGCTGGGGAGCGAGAGCCAGTACCGCACCACGCTGGCCCGCGAGTTCAACGCGGTGACCGCGGAGAACGCGATGAAGTGGGACGCCACCGAGCCGTCCCGCGGGCAGTTCAACTTCTCCGGCGCCGACGCCGTCATGGACTTCGCCGAGAGCAACAACCAGACGGTGCACGGGCACACGCTGGTCTGGCACAACCAGACGCCCGGCTGGGTGCAGAGCCTTTCCGCGTCCGAGATGCGTACCGCGATGCAGGACCACATCGACGCGGTGGTCGGCCGCTACCGAGGCCGGATCGCCTCCTGGGACGTGGTCAACGAGGCGTTCAACGAGGACGGCTCGCTGCGCAACTCGTTCTGGCTGCAGACGCTCGGCCAAAGCTACATCGCCGACGCGTTCCGGGCCGCCCGGCAGGCCGACCCGAACGCCAAGCTCTACATCAACGACTACAACGTCGAGGGGATCAACGCGAAGAGCACCGCGATGTACAACCTGGTGCGCGACCTGCGGGCGCAGGGCGTGCCGATCGACGGGGTGGGCCTGCAGGCTCATCTGGCCATCCAATACGGGTTCCCGAGCGACCTGCAGCAGAACATCGAGCGCTTCGCCGCCCTCGGCGTGGACGTGAAGATCACCGAGCTGGACGTCCGGATGCAGCTACCGGCGGACTCCACCAAGCTGGCGACACAGGCCACCTACTACCGCAACGTCGTCGACGCATGCCTGGCCGTCTCCCGCTGCGTCGGGGTGACGACGTGGGGCTTCACCGACAGGTACTCGTGGGTGCCCGACACGTTCCAAGGTGAAGGCGCGGCGCTGCCGTACGACGAGAACTACAACCCGAAGCCGGCGTACGACGCGATCCACGAGGCGCTCGGCGGCGGGAGCAGCGGCGGAGGCGGTGGTGGCGGCGGTGGCGGCGGTGGCGGCGGCTCGGACGTCGCCTGCCAGGTCGACTACGCCGTACAGAACGACTGGGGCACCGGGTTCACCGGCCGGGTCACCGTCACCAACGCCGGATCCGCCGTCAACGGCTGGACGCTGGCGTTCGCCTTCCCGGGCAACCAGCAGATCACCAGCGGCTGGAACGCGACCTGGGCACAAGACGGCGGGAACGTGACGGCGCAGAGCGTCGACTGGAACGCCAACCTCGGCGGCAACGCCTCGACCACGGTCGGCTTCAACGCCAACTACACCGGCACCAACGGCGAGCCGGCCGCCTTCACGCTCAACGGCCAGACATGCGAAAGCTAGAGGGTGCGCGCATGCGTATCGCATCGCCTCTCCGGAGGCGTCTTCGAATCGTCGCCGCGGCCGCCGGCCTTACCCTGGCCCTCGTCGCAGCCCCTGGGGCAGGCCTGGCGGCCGAGGCGACCCAGCAGGGCTTCGTCTCGGCGTCCGGCGGAGCGTTCGTCGCCGACGGCCAGGCCTTCCGCTACGGCGGGACCAACAACTACTACCTGCACTACAAGTCGAACCTCATGGTCGACGACGTGTTCAACGACGCGGCGGCGATGAACCTCGACGTCATCCGGACGTGGACGTTCCTCGAGTGCGGCGGCGACCGGCCGAACTCGTCCGGCGGCTGCTCGCAGGGCAACGACCTGTGGATGCAGCGATGGAGCGACTCGGCGAACGGCCCGGAGTACAACACCGGCGCGAACGGACTGCAGAAGCTCGACTACATGCTCGCCAAGGCCAACGAGACCGGCATCAAGCTGATCATGGTGCTGACCAACAACTGGCCGGACTTCGGCGGCATGGACCAGTACGTCACCTGGCACGGCCTGCAGTACCACGACCAGTTCTACACCGACCCCGGCATCCGCCAGAACTACAAGGACTGGATCGCTACCCTGGTCAACCGGGTGAACAGCATCACCGGCGTGCGGTACCGGGACGACCCGGCGATCTTCTCCTGGGAGCTGGCCAACGAGCCCCGGTGCATCAACGCCTCGCTGCCGGACTCCGGCAACTGCACCCAGCAGACGCTGATCGACTGGGCCGGCGAGATGTCCACCTACATCAAGAGCATCGACCCCAACCACATGGTGTCCGTCGGTGACGAGGGCTTCCTCGACTGGGGCCGCGGCGACGACTGGCCGTACAACGGCACCGACGGAGTCGACCACGAGGCGCTCACCGCGTTGCCGAACGTCGACTTCGGCACCTTCCACCTCTACCCCGACCACTGGGGCAGGGATCGGCAGTGGGGCACGACGTGGATCGACGACCATATGACCGCCGCGGACGGCTACAACAAGCCGGTCATCCTCGAGGAGTTCGGCTACCGGGACCAGGGCGCGCGCGACAACACGTACCTGACCTGGACCGACGCCGTGCGAACCGGTGGCGGTGACGGCTGGAACTTCTGGATCCTCACCGGCATCCAGGACGACGGGCAGCTCTACCCGGACTACGACGGGTTCCGGGTCGTCTACCCGTCCGCGACCGCAGACGTGCTGGCCGACGCGGCCGCCGCGATCGGGGGAGGCGGCAGCTAGCCATGCGCAGATTACTGCTCTGCGCGCTCGGAGCCGTGCTGGTCACCGGATCGGTGAGCCTGACAACGCTCACCGCGACCGGTACGGCCCCGGCGAGGGCCGCCGAGAGCGCCGAGAGCTACACGTGGAGGAACGTCGAGATCGCCGGCGGCGGCTTCGTGCCGGGGATCGTCTTCAACCAGACCGAGCCCAACCTGATCTACGCCCGTACCGACATCGGCGGCGCGTACCGCTGGAACCAGAGCGCCGGCAGGTGGACGCCGCTGCTGGACTGGGTGGGCTGGGATCGCTGGGGATGGACCGGCGTGGTGAGCCTGGCCACCGACCCGGTGGACACCGACCGGGTCTACGCGGCCGCCGGCACGTACACCAACGACTGGGATCCGAACAACGGCGCGATCCTGCGCTCGACCGACCGGGGCAACACCTGGCAGACGGCCACGCTCCCGTTCAAGCTGGGTGGCAACATGCCGGGCCGCGGCATGGGCGAACGGCTGGCGGTCGACCCGAACCGGAACAGCGTCGTCTACCTCGGCGCGCCCGAGGGCAACGGCCTGTGGCGGAGCACCGACTACGGCGCCAGCTGGTCGAAGGTGCAGAGCTTTCCCAACCCCGGCGACTACGCCGAGGATCCCGGCGACGCGAGCGGCTACCTCAGCCACCGCCCGGGCGTGGTGTGGGTGACCTTCGACGAGCGGGCCGGCAGCGCCGGTAACGCTACCCAAACGATCTACGTGGGCGTCGCCGACCTGCAGAACACCGTGTACCGGACCACCGACGGCGGCGCGAGCTGGGAGCGGGTGGCGGGCCAGCCGACCGGCTTCCTCGCGCACAAGGGCGTGCTGGACCCGACGAACGGGTTCCTGTACATCGCCACCAGCGACAACGGCGGGCCGTACGGCGGCTCCGCCGGTGACGTCTGGAAGTACAACACGGCGAACGGCAACTGGACGCGGATCAGTCCGATGCCGTCCGACGACTCGAACGGCGACAACTACTTCGGCTACAGCGGCCTGACCATCGACCGGCAGAACCCGGAGACCATCATGGTCACCGGCTACAGCTCGTGGTGGCCGGACACGCTGATCTGGCGCAGCACCGACGGCGGCGGCACCTGGAACCCCATCTGGGAGTGGACGAACTACCCGGACCGCGACCTCCGCTACACGATGGACGTCTCGTCGGTGCCGTGGCTGACGTTCGGCACGAACCCGCAGCCGCCCGAGGTCACCCCGAAGCTGGGCTGGATGACCGAGTCGCTGGAGATCGACCCGCACAACTCCAACCGGATGATGTACGGCACCGGCGCCACCATCTACGGCAGCACCAACCTGACGACCTGGGACTCCGGCGGCACCGTCGCCATCAGGCCGATGGTGGCCGGGCTGGAGGAAACCGCCGCGCTCGACCTGATCAGCCCGCCGTCGGGCGCTCCGCTGATCAGCGGACTCGGCGACGTCGGCGGCTTCCGGCACACCAACCTGGACGACGTACCGCCGACGATGTTCACCCAGCCGATCTTCACCAGCACGACGAGTCTGGACTACGCCGAGAACAACCCGAACATCGTCGCCCGCGCCGGCAACTTCACCGACTCCGACCGGCCCGGCGACAGCCACGTCGCCTTCTCCACCGACGGGGGCGCGAACTGGTTCCAGGGCACCGAGCCGGGCGGCATCGACGAGGGCGGCACCGTCGCGGCCGCCGCCGACGGGAGCCGATTCGTCTGGGCACCGCAGGGCCAGCCGGTCCACTACTCGGTCGGGTTCGGCAACTCCTGGACGCAGTCCCAGGGCATCCCGGCCGGGGCGATAGTGGAGTCCGACCGGGCGGACCCGAACAAGTTCTACGGGTTCAGCGGCGGCCGGTTCTACGTGAGCACCGACGGCGGCGCCAGCTTCGGCACGACTGCGGCGACGGGGCTTCCCGCGGCCGGCGATGTGCCAAGGCAGTGCCGGGCGGCGAAGGGGACGTCTGGCTGGCCGGCGGCGCCGAGGACGGCACGTACGGCCTGTGGCACTCGACCGACTCCGGCGAGAGCTTCACCAGGGCCCCGGGCGTGGAAGAAGCCGACAACATCGGCCTCGGCGCGCCCGCGCCCGGAGGGAGCTACCCGGCGCTGTACACCAGCGCCCAGATCGACGGCGTTCGCGGGATCTACCGTTCCGACGACGCCGGGACTACGTGGGTGCGGATCAATGACAACCAGCACCAGTGGGGGTGGACCGGTGCGGCAATCACCGGCGATCCTCGGGTCTACGGCCGCGTCTACGTCTCCACCAATGGCCGCGGCATCCAGTACGGCGATCCAGCCGGATAGGGGTGAACGTCTGTGACCAGTACCAAATTAGCTGCCCGGCTCGTCGCGCTCCTCGCCTTGGGGGCGGCGCTGTACGTACCTGGAGCGTCGGGCTCTGCCGGTACCGCTGCCGACACCGCCGCGTACCGGGACCCGTCCCTGCCGGTCTCGGACCGGGTGGATGACCTGCTGTCGCGGATGTCGCTGGACGAGAAGATCGGCCAGATGACGCAGGCGGAGCGCAGCGCCCTCGATCCGCAGTCCGACCTGGCCACGTACCGGATCGGCTCGGTGCTGTCCGGCGGCGGGTCGGCCCCGGCCGACAACACGGCGGCCGGCTGGGCGGACACGTACGACAGCTTCCAGCGCACCGCACTGTCCACGCCGCTGGGCATTCCGATGATCTATGGCGCGGACGCGGTACACGGTCACAACAACGTGTACGGCGCGACGATCTTCCCGCACAACATCGGCCTCGGCGCGACCCGCGACCCGGCGCTGGTAAACCGCATCGGCGAGGTCACCGCGGAGGAGGTCTCCGGGACCGGCATCGACTGGACGTTCGGTCCGTGTGTGTGCGTGGCCCGCAACGACCGTTGGGGCCGCACCTACGAGTCGTTCGGCGAAGACCCCGAGATCCCCAGCGCGATGACGTCGATCGTCGACGGCTTCCAGGGCGCGACGCTCGGCGGCCCGACCTCGATCCTGGCCACCGCCAAGCACTACGTCGGCGACGGCGGCACCGAGGGCGGGGTCGACCAAGGCGACACCCGCGTCAGCGAGGCCGAGCTACGGGCGATCCACCTACCGCCGTTCCAGGCGGCTGTGGAGCGCGGGGTGGGCTCGGTCATGATCTCGTTCAGCAGCTGGAACGGGGAGAAGGTGCACGGCCACCGGTACTTGATCAACGACGTGCTGAAGGAGGAGCTCGGCTTCACCGGGTTCGTCATTTCCGACTGGGCAGGCATCGACCAGATCGACGGTCAGCCCGGCTTCACCGGGGCCGAGGTGGCGACCGCTATCAACGCCGGGATCGACATGATCATGGTCCCGTACGACTACCAGCAGTTCATCAGCCTGCTTCGGGCCGAGGTCGAGGCGGGACAGGTCCCGATGGCCCGGATCGACGACGCCAACCGCCGCATCCTGACCAAGAAGTTCGAGCTCGGCCTGTTCGAGCGGCCGTTCACGGACCGGTCCTACACCCCGAGCGTCGGCAGCCAGGCCCACCGGGATCTCGCCCGGGAGGCCGTACGCGAGTCGCAGGTGCTGCTGAAGAACAACGACGACGCGCTGCCGCTGTCCAAGAGCTCGGACAAGATCTTCGTCGCCGGCAAGAACGCGGACGACATCGGCAACCAGAGCGGCGGCTGGACCATCTCCTGGCAGGGAAGCAGCGGTGACATCACTCCGGGAACGACGGTCCTGGAGGGGATCCGCGACACCGTCTCTCCCGGCACCACCGTCACCTACGACCGGGAGGGCCAGGGCATCGACGGCTCGTACGAGTCAGCGGTAGCTGTCGTGGGCGAGACCCCGTACGCGGAGGGCGAGGGCGACCGGCCCGGTGGCCTCGGCCTGGACGCGGCCGACCTGGCTACCCTGTCGCGGCTGGAGGAGTCCGGCGTGCCGCTGATCGTGGTGCTGATCTCCGGACGCCCGATGGACATCGCCACCGAGATCGACGGCTGGGACGCCCTGGTCACCGCGTGGCTGCCGGGTACCGAGGGGCAGGGGGTGGCCGACGTGCTGTTCGGCGACCACAACCCCACCGGCAAGCTGCCGATGACCTGGATGCGGGAGGCCGGTCAACAGCCGATCAACGTCGGCGACGGCAAGCCGGCGCTGTTCGAGTACGGCTACGGCCTAGATTACGGTTGACGCTCGGTTACGGTTGACGCGTGAATCCATGTCGGTGGTGCGACGGGACCGGGACGTGGCATCCGGAGAAGCCGCACCGCAGCGAGGCCGGCGAGATCACCTGGATCCAGGTGGCCGAGACGTGCCGCATGTGCGTGGGCATCGGCGAGGAGCAGCCGCGGCAGGAGACCGCCTCGTCCCAGCCCGCCAGGAGCAACGCGCCCCCGGTCCCGTACCGGGACGCGCTGCGCGCCGAGCGGGAGCGTCTGACGACGCGGCTCCAGGAGATCGACGCCGCGCTCAGCGATCTCTAGTGCCGACGAGCCGGGAGGGAAGATGGCGGACGGACTGAAGCTGGGGCTGTTCGGCCTGCACCGGGGCAGTAGCGCCGAGCCGGACACGCTGGTTCGGCGGGCGCGGCTGGCCGAGGAGGTGGGCTTCGAGTCGCTGTGGGTCGGCGATCACATCGCCCTGCCGTCCGATTCCCGGTACCCGCCGGATCAGCCGCGCCTCGAGGCCCTGGCCACCCTCACCTACCTGGCGGCCGTGACCAGTCGGGTGCGGCTGGCGGTCGGCGTGATCGTACTGCCGCAGCGCCAGCCGGTCCTGTTGGCGAAGCAGCTTTCGTCGATCGACTTTCTCTCGAGAGGGCGGCTGACCGTCGGCATCGGTGTCGGCTACGTCGAGCCGGAGCTGCGCGCGCTCGGGGCAACGCTCGCCGACCGGGGCACCCGCACCGACGAGTATTTGGCCGCAATGCGCGCGCTCTGGGACGAGCCGACGCCGTCGCTCGACGGGCGCTTCGTGTCGTTCGCTGACGTCCACCAGCGACCGTGGCCGGTGCAGCGGCCGCATCCGCCGATCGTGATCGGTGGGCAATCACCGGCCGCCTACCGCCGCGCGATCCAGGCCGGGAACGGTTGGTACGGCTTCGGCTTGGATCTCGAAGCGACGGCACAGGCGCTGGCCGGGCTGCGGGAGGCCGCGAGCCGCTACGAGCGGCCGGCCGGGCTCGGCGAACTCGAGATCACGATCACGCCGCACGGCACGGTCGACCTCGACGCGGCACGCCGATACGGCGACCTCGGCGTGCACCGGCTGACCATGCAGCCGCACACCATGGACGGTTCGGCCATGGACGAGCTGATCACGTCGGCCGCCGAGACTCTCGTCGGCCGGATCTGATCGTCGGGCACGCGCATCGGCTTACAGCAGGACCGGCGGATCCCGCCGCATGTTACGTCACTGCCGGACGTGCACGACGGTCCTCATGGTAGAGCCAGGCCAGCAGGTCCGGCGGTGCCATCCTCGCCGTGCGTGCGCGGTAGTGGGTCCCTGAGGACGCCCGGCGGGGACGGGACGAACCGGTCGGCGCTGGCCCGCATGTGCTGGAACGTGGCCGCCTCGATGAGCTTGGGCCAGGTCTCGTCCGCCACCGTAATCCCGAGCAGCGCCGCGAGGCGGCGCATCTCGCCCTCGAGGTCGGCGGACAGGTCGTCGTAGTGGGCGAGCACAACGTTTGGCTCCCCGCGACGTGCCCAGGCATCGGACAGGTGCCACATCACACCGGGCAACGAGTCCATCTCCTCCCGCGGTCCGACGTCGCGGTCGATCCAGGAGAGCAACCAGTCACGCAGCGGCGGACACGGAGCAGCGGGTCCGTCTGCCTCGGGCTGGCCGGTGAGCTGCCGAATCCGCGCGCGGTCGAGGTTGTCGCCCTGGTGGTACAGGGACACCGCCATGTCCAGCGGGTGCCTGGCGACCACGATGTAGGTGGCCCGTGGGTCGAGACGTATCCCGTCAAGCGGAGTGTGGGTCTTGACGAACCGCCGGTGCTCTTGCGCGGAGAGCCGGGCGTACACCTCGGCGCGAGGGGTGATCAGCCAGTCCACCCACGGCGACAGCTCGGACAGCGGCGCCGGGAGGTCCCGGGTCTGGAAGATCAGCAGCGCGCAGATCATCTGCATCCACGTCGTGCCGCTCTTGGACCGTGTGCTGATCACGATGTCGCCCTGCCGGAACGGGAAGCCGAGCCATCGGGCGCTGTCCTCTTCGGCGGAGCGATAGCGAACAGGTAGCTCGGGCACCCCGCGAGCATAGTCTGCCCTCGACCTTCACGATTTGACGTGAGGAACGTGCCTCATAATGCCGGGACCGCAGATGGTCCACCACTCGGCGGATGCGCTGAAGGGAGAACGGGCGATCCTTGCGGAGACGAGACCACCCCGCCCCTTATGTGGATTAGTGGAGGGACGGGGTGGTCCGCTGCGGCGCATGCGCCGCGTGGGGTGGGGCCGATAGGACTTCGTCAGCTACAGGTCGCCTCGCCGGGGGCCGAGCTGGACGGGCCATCCGCGTTGAACCCGGCCGTCGCCGTGTCACCCGGCGCGAGCGTCCCGTTCCACGACGCCGCCCGGGCCGTTGCGGTACTCCCTTCCTGCGTGAAGGTGCCGTTCCAACCCTGGGCGACCGTCGTACCGGCCGGCATGGTCCAGCTCGCCTCCCAGGTGTTCATGGTCACCTCGCCGGTGTTCCGCACGGTCACCGTGCCCTGGAAACCGCCGTCCCAGGCGTTGTTGACCGCCACCGCCGCGGCGCACTCGGTGGCCGGCGGGTCACCCGGATCACCGGGATCACCCGGGTCGCCCGGATCGCCGGGGTCGCCGGGGTCGCCGGGGCCGAAGTTGACGTCGACGCAGTTGTAGAACGCCTCCGGGGAGTCCGAGCGCTGCCAGATCGAGTAGATGATGTGGCGGCCGCTCTTGTTGGGCAACTGCGCGGTCCACGTCCACTCCGGACCATGCGGGCCACTGCCGTTCAGCGGAGGGTTCGTCACCTGGTCGAACGGCGCGGGCTCCAGATCCGACCAGGCCAGCGGCTGGTTCGGGTTCCACCCGTCCCGGGTGATGTACTGGTACCACGTGCCGGGGTGCTGGGCCCAGGCGTTGTACCGGAACGTGACCGTGGCGCCCGCCTGCACATTTGTCGTGGGCCAGTCGGTGCGGGCCATGTTGTACACGTCGTACTTCGGGGTGGGGCCACACAACTCGCCGTCCGGAATGATCTCGCGGTGCCGGCCGCCGGCGTCGCTGATCAGGTTTCCGAACCAGTCCCACAGCGGCTGCTTGCCGCCGATACTTACGGCCTCCGCGCACGCGGGGTTAGTGGCAAGGCCGTGTAGTTAAAGATTCGGATGCGGCCGTCAAGCCGGCTGAGACAGGCAACGGAGTCCCTGCTAGAACTGCGTCGACCAAGATCGCTGTCTGGCGAGGGACTCCGTTGGGCATCCAGTCTGTCATTACGCGCG
>WHSR01000014.1 GCA_009379995.1 Streptosporangiales bacterium | reverse complement strand
GCCGACGCGGACGATCCCGCTGCATGTGCGGATCGCGGTGACCGCGAAATACCGGACGTGTCAGTGGGAGGGCGGCTGCGACATGCCGGCCCCCTGGTGCGACGTGCATCATTTGGAGCACTTCGCCGATGGTGGGCTGCCGACGTTGGGCAACCTCACCCTGCGGTGTCGGGTGCACCACACCTACGAGCATCTGCGGCAAGACGCCGACTACCGGCACCGCCGACGACGAAAAGCAGCCTGACCCCGGCACCGCCGGGTCCCCGAGCCGTTCTCGACCTGCCTCACAGGCCGGGGCGGCGTTAGGTGACGATGCCAATGCGGCCGGGAGGAGCCATGCTGATCGACGGCCCTTCAGCGACCCGCGCCGGGAGGCATGTCCTCGGTCAGTTCGCCCACCGACTCGAGCGCCCGCCGGATGTCGTCCGGGATGGGTTGGGTGTCGCCGGACGCCGGGTCGACGGCCGCTACCACCATCTCCCCTTCGACGCAGAGCTCGCCGTCGCGCGAGATGGTGATCGAGTACGAAACGGAGCTGCGGCCGATCCGCTCCACGAGGAGGTCGACCGCAACCACGTCCAGGTACAGCACCTTCTTACGGAAGGACGCCGTGACGTGCACCCGGGGAATGTCCCCGAGCTGCTCCTTACCGCCGAGGTGCTGCCACAGCGTCGTCTCGGCCGCCTCGAACAGGCGGAACGCCGACGCGAAGTGCCAGTAGCCGGACTTGTCGGTGTCCACCCACTCGATTCGACGCCAGATCCGGACGCGGGCCGGTCCGCTCGACCTCGCGCCCCTGGCCGTCTTGTCGATTTCAGCTGTCATCGCGGAGTGGGCTCGCGGAAGAGCCGGTTGTGCGGTGGCTCGATCCTGAAGATGCGGCAGGCGTTCCCACCCAAAATAAGGTTCAGGTCGTCCTGTGCCATCCGGACCCCCGTGATCTCCCGCAAACTCCAGCCCCAGTAGTCGATCTGGTAACTGGGCGGGCCCTGCTTCCGAAGCTGGACCGCGTAGCTCGGCGGATAGCTGTCCAGCTGGGTGTGGAACTGCATGCTGGCCCCCCAGTCAGTGCCCCAGATTAGCTTCTCGGGCCCGATATTGGGGTCTTGGACCGCCTTTGCGTACAGCTCCCGCCACCAGAGGCCGGTCTCGAGATAGACGTTGTCCCGGGACCCCGCCACCAGCAGGCAGTCCTCGTAGATCTTCTCCGACCACCACGCCTGGATGCCCCCGTGCACCAGGATGATCTTCAGATTGGGGAAGGCGGAGGCGAGGTCCTGGGCCCACAGCGGGTTGTAGGTCATCGGGCCGAGGCCTCCGGTCGAGTACGCGGCGTCGTAGCCCATCGGGCATCCGGTGTGGAAACCCAGCGTCACGTCGTACTTGTCCGCGACCTCGCAGATCGCGAGCAGGTTGTCGATCGCCTCCACCCGGCCTATCGGCTTCTTCCGGCTCGACGGCATCGGCATGTAGGGCGCGACCTCGCCGATGCCGACGAACTTCCCGGTCCCGAGCAGCCGGTCCAGCTCCTGGCACACGCCCTCGATGCTCCACTCTTCCTCGCCGGCGGCGACGCGCTTCGCATACTCGTCGACGCTGCATACGGCAACGAACCGGTCCGGGTACTTCTCCACGAGCTGCAGGTTGAGCTCGTTCGTCATGCCGAAGGCGGGCAGCAACACCCCCATGTCGACGCCGTAACACTCCATGTCGTAGATCAGGCGCGCCGAGTTGTCGTACGGGGTCAGCCCTCCCATGACGTGCGAGAGGGTCTCCCATCGCTCTCCACCGGTCGCGGCCTTGCTCAACGCCTCCCGCACGGCGCCGCCGGCCGCGAAGCGTTGAGCGTGCACATGGGTGTCGATAACGAAGCGTCCGGCCTTCATCGTGCCTCTTCCGTTCGGTTTGACTGGTGGCGCTGGTCCAATACTCGGCGTGCCTTGGCTCCCGGGCTAGGCCGCGGCAGTGCGCCGCTCGGCAGTACCTCGACCTCGGCGGTGACCCCGAGCGCCTCCTTGAGAGCGATCCCGAGGGCGGAACCGATCTGGTGGGCCGATGCCGCCACATATTGCCGGGTGTCGTCCCGTGTGTCTTCCCGCTCGACCCTCACCGTCAGATGCGGGAAGCCCGCGTCGTCGTCCGTCAGCACGATCTGGTGCTCGCTGGCGACGCCCTCCACCGAGGAGATCGCGCTCTCCACGGCGGATGGGAAGAAGTTCGCCCCGCGGTACCAGATCATGTCGTCGGCTCGTCCCTCGACCGATCCCTGGATCCGCAGGTGGGTGACACCGCACCCGCACGGTGACCCGTCGCTGAGCCGGCCGAGGTCACCGCTGCGGTAACGGAGCAGGGGCTGGGTGTCGCCGACGATGTTCGTGTAGACGAGTTCGCCCAACTCTCCGGGTTCGACCGGCTCGTTGCCGCCTGGGCGCAGGCACTCGACGAGCACGATGTCCTCGGCGAGGTGGATCGAGCGGTCGAACGCGCAGTTGCCGCCCAACGGGAAGACCTCGGTCATCCCGTACCCGTCCGTCACCGCGGCACCGCCGAAGCGACCGGAGATCTTCGCGCGGGTGCTGTCGAGGGCGGCCCCCGGCTCGCCGATGCAGGCGACCGTTCGTACGCCGAGGGAAGACAGGTCGATTCCCTTCTTCCTGGCGACCTCGGTGAGATGGAGGAGGTAGCTGGTCGAGCCGGTGATCGACGTCGGGCGGAGGGAGACCATGGTGTCGATCTTGCGTTCGGTGCTCCACAGTCCGCCGGCGATGACCAGTGCCCCGGCGTGCGCCGCGGCCTCCATGCCCGCGGTCGGGCCGGCGGCGCCGTCGATCGGCAGGGTCAGAAGTATTACGTCGTCCGGGGTCCACGGGGACTGCCGGGTGAACCGGTCGATCATGTAGCCCCAGTCACGCGCCGAGAAGACCCGGCGAAGGGGACGTCCCGTCGTACCCGAGGTGGCGAAGAACCGCACCCACTCGGCCCGGTCGGTGCAGACGTACCGGCCGAGCGGCGGGTGCTCCTCCTGCTCCCTCTGCAGCTCCTGCTTCGTGCACGTCGGCAGACGCCCGATGTCATCAACACCCCGGACGTCCTCCGGAGCCGTGCCCACCTGCTCGAGCTTCTCCCGCCAGAAGGGCGAGCGCTCGTAGACGTACCGCACCATGGCTCGTAGCCGCTCGCCCTGCAGGTCCCGCAGCCGGTCCCGCGGGATGGTGAGCAGACCGGGGTCGTTGACGAGGTAATCGGGAAGCCGCATTACGGGCACCTCCGCCATGGCCGCTCAACCCGCGGGCGGTAGACCTGATCGAGTTCGACGGGCTCGTCGGCGCCGCGCTCCCTGGGTGCTCGCTCGACGCGGTCACGCCGAGCCTTTCGGAGGGGTACCCGCGCTTCTCACGAGCATGAAACAGCATGATCACTCTGACGACCGTCAGGAGAGACGTGACGGGCAGCCGAGCGAGTCGTGCCGGGGTGCGAGCGTCGCGCCCGATGCATCACGCTGGTCCTGTCCCATTCAGTCGTTGAATCGACGGTCGAATTGGCCGGCGATTTTTCGACAATATGGTCACCGGTAGGAAGAGAAGTTGTCAATAGAAAGTTAGTGACGACAGTGCGGCAAGGTGTCATGCAATGGGCGCCGTCCGCGCCGCCAGCTCAGGCCCGTTTCGGTGGGCCGTAGTCCCTCGCGCACCGGAAGCTGGCCGCGCTATCCGGGTCGCCGCCGATATAGCGGGCCACCAGCGGGTACGGGCACAGCGGCCGTGACCGCGTAACGTTGCCCTCCGCGTCGCGCCGGACCGCGTCGAGCGTGCGCGGCGCCCTCCCGTGCTCGACCCACCTGACCAGCGCCTCGAACTGGCCGGTGGGTTCCGGTCCCGGGCCGCCGGTGGCCGAAGCGCCGGTTGGGGCGGCCTCGGCGGGAGCGGCCTCGGCGGGAGCGGCCGTCCCGGACAGAACGCCCATCGACAGCGCACACGCCGCCAGCCCGGCCACCATCCTTACCCGACCACGCGACCCATCTCTTCCTCCCGCCTGCGCCAAAGGGCGCCCGAAGGACCCGCGCCATGTGCGCCGATGGGGCCACCGCCGATCGGTACGCCGAGGCGGCCGGCGTCAGCCTAACCCCATTTCGAGGACTGTCAACGATCCTGGTGGCAAGATCGTCGGTCGGTACTCTGACGGCATGGAAGCGGCGATCGCGGCGTTCGTTCTCGCCGTCTTGATCGGCGTGCCCGCGGTGGTGCTGTTCCGGATCCTGCGTGGGCGCCGAGATCTGGGCAGCCCGGTGGACCGGGCCACGTTCGAGACCCTGCACACTGCGTCGCTCGCCGCGCCCCCGCTACGGTCCGGGCTGACCGCGCACGGGGCGGAGAAGTCCGCGCGACACCTGTGGGCGCTGCTCGGCTCGGCGGCAGTGGCGATCACCGACGCGGAGAGACTGCTCGCCTGGGAGGGTGCGGGTGAGCGCCACGCCGGGGCAGCCCTGGCGCACGCGAAGGACACCCTGACCGGTGGCCGTACCCAGGTGCTCGGTCCGGACGCGGTGGCCTGCGAGGACCTGGACTGCCCGGTGCGCTACGCGGTCGTGGTTCCGCTCACCACCGACGACCGGGTCGTCGGCACCCTCGTCGCGTACGGCACGCAGGCGTCCGCCGGTCTGGTGCGAGCGGCCGAGGAGGTCGGCCGCTGGGTGGACGCCCAGCTTGAGCTCGCCGAGCTCGACCGGTCCCGCAGCATGCTGATGGAGGCCGAGGTACGGGCGCTTCGTGCGCAGATCTCCCCGCACTTCATCTACAACTCCCTGACGACCATCGCCTCGTTCGTCCGCACCGACCCGGAGCGGGCCCGCGAGCTGCTGCTGGAGTTTGCCGACTTCACCCGCTACTCCTTCCGCCGCAACGCGGACTTCACCACGCTCGCCGAGGAGTTGCGCGGCATCGACCGCTACCTGTTGATCGAACGCGCCCGCTTCGGCGGCGACCGGCTGCAGGTGACGCTGCGGATCGCGCCCGAGGTGCTGCCGGTGGCCCTGCCGTTCCTGTGCCTGCAGCCGCTGGTGGAGAACGCCGTGCGGCACGGGCTGGAGGGCAAGTCGGGCGTGGGGCGGATCACCATCGTGGCCGAGGACGTCGGCGCGGAGTGCCTGATCAGCGTCGAGGACGACGGGGTAGGCATGGATCCGGAGGGGATGCGGCGCGTCCTCTCCGGGGAGGGGCCGCAGGGGATGGGCGTCGGCCTGGCCAACGTGGACGAGCGGCTGCGCCAGGTCTACGGCGACGCGTACGGCCTCGTGGTCGAGACGGCGGTGGAGTCGGGGATGAAGGTGAGCCTCCGGGTGCCCAAGTACCGTCCCGGCGTCTCCGCGGCGTAGCCCGCTCTCTCCTCCTGGGGTGTGAGCGTATTGACTTCTCGTGGGCGATTCACCACCCTCTGATTCACCATGGCCGGCCTTCGCGTCCTCGCGGTCGACGACGAGCTGCCCGCACTCGACGACCTCGCGTACCTGCTGCGCGCCGATCCCCGCATCGACGAGGTGGACACGGCCCGGGACGGCGCCGCGGCGCTGCGCCGCCTCGACCGCGCGCTGGCCGAGGGGCGGCCGGTCGACGCGATGTTCCTGGACATCCGGATGCCGGGGCTCGACGGGATCGTGCTGGGACGGCTGTTGGCGCAGTTCGCCACCCCTCCCAAGATCGTGTACGTGACCGCGTACGACGAGCACGCTGTCGACGCCTTCGAGGTCAAGGCGGAGGACTACCTGCTCAAGCCGGTGCGGTCGGAGCGGCTCGCCGAGGCGGTGCGCAGGGTCGCCGAGGGCGTCGCATCGGGGCCCGTTGGCCGGACCGAGCCGGAGCCGGTTCCCGTCGAGCTGTCCGGGGGAGTGACCAGGTTCGTCCAGGTGGCCGAGATCCACTACGTCGAGGCGCAGGGCGACTACGCACGGCTGCACACGGCCTCGGGCAGTCATCTCGTCCGCGTACCGCTGGCGACGCTGGAGGAGCGCTGGCGCGGCGCCGGGTTCGTCCGGGTGCACCGCGGCTACCTGGTCGCCGTCCAGCACATCGAGCAGCTGCGCCTGGACTCCGGCCGCTGCACGGTGTCGGTCGGCGGCACCGAGCTCCCGGTCAGCCGCCGGCACACCCGTGAGCTGCGCGACCTTCTCGTCCGTAGCTCCCGCCGCGGGCCGGAGCCATGAGCGAGCGCCGCGTCGTCGTCACCAGCCCGCGCACCCGCGCCGCGACCCGGCCGCGCTATCCGGCCACCCGCGAGATCGACGAACAGACCCGGCTGGGCGAGGTCTACATGCGCTCGCTGGTGCGGTCCCAGCTGCGGCTCTCGCTCTTCGTGTGCACCGTCCTGGCCTGCGTGGTCGGTGGCCTGCCCGCGTTGTTCCTGCTGATACCCGGGCTGCGGGAGCTGCGGCTGCTCGGCGTGCCGCTGCCCTGGGTGATCCTCGCCGGACTCATCTACCCGATGTTCGTGGGCTGCGCCTGGTGGTACGTGCGTCAGGCCGAGCGCACCGAGAAGGACTTCGCCGAGCTCGTGGACCGCCGGTGAGCAGCTCGTACGAGCTCGCCGCCGTGCTGCTGGTAGTCGCCGCGACCGTGTTCATCGGGGCGTTCGGGCTGCGGCTGTCCCGTACCACCTCGGACTTCTACGTGGCCTCGCGGACCGTCTCCCCGCTGTGGAACGCCTCGGCGATCGGCGGCGAGTACCTGTCGGCGGCCTCCTTCCTCGGCATCGCCGGCCTCGTCCTGGTGCACGGGGCCGACATGCTCTGGCTTCCGGTCGGCTGGGCCGGTGGCTACCTCATCCTGCTCGTCCTCGTCTCCGCCCCGCTGCGCCGCTCCGGCGCGTACACGCTGCCCGACTTCGCCGAGGCGCGGCTGGAGTCGATGAGGGTACGGCGCACCGCGAGCGTGCTCGTCATCCTCATCGGCTGGCTCTATCTCATGCCGCAGTTCCAGAGCGCCGGGCTGGTGCTGCGCACGCTGGTCGACGTGCCGGTGTGGATGGGCGGCCTGCTCGTCGCCTCGGTGGTGACCGTGAACGTGCTGTCGGGCGGCATGCGCAGCATCACCTTCGTGCAGGCCTTCCAGTACTGGCTCAAGCTCACCGCCCTGGCCGTTCCCGTGGTGTTCCTGCTGCTCGCGTGGCGAGCGGACGGCGCGCCCGGCATCGCCGACCAGGACTGGCTGCTGCCCCTGGAGGGGAGCCGCGATCACCCGGTGTACGCGACGTACTCGCTGATCCTGGCGACCTTTCTGGGCACCATGGGCCTGCCGCACGTGCTCGTGCGCTTCTACACCAACCCCGACGGCCGCGCCGCCCGCCGTACCACCTTGGCCGTGCTGTCGCTGCTCGGCATGTTCTACCTGCTGCCGGCGCTGTACGGGGCCCTCGGCCGGATCTACGCGCCGGATCTGGCGGCGACGGGTGGGGGCGACGCGGTTGTGCTGACGCTGCCCGGCCGGGTGATCGGCGGGATGGCCGGCGATCTGCTCGGCGCGTTGGTGACGGCCGGAGCGTTCGCCGCGTTTCTTTCCACCTCGTCCGGACTCACCGTTTCGGTCGCCGGCGTGCTCGCCCAGGACATCCTGGGCGGGGGAGTCCGGTCGTTCCGCCTGGCGACGCTGATCGCCGTCGTGGTGCCGCTGGCGTTGGCGGCCGCCGCCCGCTCGCTTCCGGTCGCCGACGTCGTCGGGCTGGCCTTCGCGGTGGCGGCATCCTCGTTCTGCCCGCTTCTCGTGCTCGGCGTCTGGTGGCGGCGGCTGACCGAGACCGGAGCGCTCGCCGGGCTGCTGGTCGGCGGCGGCCTGGCCTGCGGCGCGGTGATATGGACGATCGCGAGCGGCCCGCTGGACGGTTGGCAGGGCGCCCTGCTCGCCGAGCCCGCGGCGTGGACGGTGCCGATCGCGTTCGGGGTGATGGTGGCGACGTCGTTGTTGACCCCTGGCCGGATCCCGGCCGGCGTGGCGCGCACGATGGTGCGGCTGCACGCACCCGAGGCGCTGGACGTCGATCGCGGCGACTGGCGTCCCCGGCGGTCCTGATCGCCCCACCGTTCGTCGCGCTGGACCGACCGTTCGTCGCACGCCGCCCACGGTGATCGCCCCAGGCGGACGGCTCGCCGATCTGCGCCTCGTCGCCGAGGGCTACGGCCCCTAGCCTGTCCGTGACTGTGCGTGACCACCAATCACGTCGTCAGGAGGATCGGTGACGAGTACCCGCGACGAAGGAACCGTCTACGAACGCGTCCAGGGCAGTACTGACTTCCAGGAGTTGCGCAGGCGGTTCCGCGCCTTCGCCTTCCCGGCGACAGTGGTGTTCCTGGCGTGGTACCTGCTCTACGTCGTGCTGTCCGGCTGGGCGCGCGGTTTCATGGGCGCCACGCTGTTCGGGCACATCAACGTGGCGCTCGTGTTCGGCTTGCTGCAGTTCGTCTCGACGTTCCTGATCGCATGGCTGTACGCCCGGCACGCAAGCAGCAGGCTGGACGGGCTGGCCGACAGGGTGCGCGACAAGGTGGAGGAGGACGCCCGATGAGCCAGCAGGCCCTCTCGATCACCCTCTTCCTGCTCTTCGTCGCCGCCACCCTCGCCATCACCGTATGGGCTAGCCGGCACACCAAGGACGCCACCGACTTCTACGCGGGCGGGCGCTCCTTCTCCGGGGCGCAGAACGGCCTCGCGATCGGCGGCGACTACATGTCGGCCGCGTCGTTCCTCGGCATCGCCGGGCTCATCGCCCTCAACGGGTACGACGGCTTCCTGTACTCCATCGGCTTCCTCGTCGCCTGGCTGGTGGCGTTGCTGCTGGTCGCCGAGCTCCTACGGAACTCGGGCCGGTTCACCATGGCCGACGTGCTGGCGTTCCGGATGAGCCCGCGCCCGGTCCGTACCGCCGCCGGCGTCTCGACGATCACTGTGTCGATCTTCTACCTGATCGCGCAGATGGTCGGCGCGGGCGCGCTGGTCGCTCTGCTCCTCGGCGTGACCAGTGAAGCAGCGAAGGCGGCCACGATCGCCCTGGTTGGTGCGCTGATGATCACCTACGTGACGGTCGGTGGCATGAAGGGCACCACGTGGGTGCAGATCGTCAAGGCCGTGCTGCTCATGAGCGGCGCGATCCTGGTCACGCTCCTGGTGCTCGGCAGGTACGGGTTCAACATCTCCTCGCTGCTCGGCGACGCCGCCGCACAGAGCGGCGTGGGTGAGGCCTTCCTGCGGCCGGGCCAGGCCTACGCGACCCCGGAGGAGGGTCTCGTCGGCAGGCTCGACCTCATCAGCCTGGGCCTTGCCCTGGTGCTCGGCACCGCGGGGCTTCCGCACATCCTCATCCGCTTCTACACAGTCCCGACGGCACGGGACGCCCGGAAGTCGGTCATCTGGGGCATCGGCATCATCGGGACGTTCTACCTGCTCACCCTGGTGCTCGGCTTCGGCGCGGCCGCACTGGTCGGCAGCGAGGAGATCGCCGCGCAGAACGAGGCGGGCAACACCGCGGCCCCGCAGCTCGCCGAAAGAATCGGGCAGCTCATGTTCGGCGATGTCGGCGGCACGGTGCTGCTGGCGATCATCGCGGCGGTCGCGTTTGCCACGATCCTCGCCGTGGTGGCCGGGCTGACGCTCGCGTCCTCCTCGTCGTTCGCCCACGACCTGTACGGACACGTGTTCAAGAAGGGCAGGCTCACCGAGGGCGAGGAGCTCAAGGTCGCGCGCTACGCCGCCCTGGTCATCGGCGCGATCGCGATCGTCCTCGGCATCCTGGCGCAGCGGCTCAACGTGGCGTTCCTCGTCGCGCTGGCCTTCGCTGTCGCTGCGTCCGGCAACCTGCCCGCGATCCTCTACAGCCTGTTCTGGAAGCGGTTCAACACCGCCGGCGCCGTCTCGGCGATCTACGGCGGCATCGCGTCGGCAGTCTTTCTGGTCGCCTTCTCGCCGGTGGTGTCCGGGTCGGAGGAGGCACTCTTCCCCAACGCCGACTTCTCCTGGTTCCCGCTGGAGAACCCCGGGCTCATCTCCATCCCGCTCGGTTTCCTGTGCGGCTGGCTCGGCACCGTGCTCAGCAGGGAGCGGAACACGGCGAAGTACGCCGAGATCGAGGTCCGTTCGCTGACCGGCGCGGGTGCGGAGAGCGCCGTCTACCACTGACCGTCGACTGCCAACTGGCCGCCCGGCCCCGGGATCGCCCGGGACGGGCCGGCCTTGGCCTTGAATCAACGCTTTGACCTCGCGCTTTGTGGGCGGGCACCTGTTCTATCCCGTGCCGGCTGGGTGGAGTTGCGATATACTCAAACACTGAGAGCCCGTGGAGGTCGCGGGGAGCACGCCAGGTCTGCTGCCAGACCCTTCCGGCACCGTTCGGTTGAGGCGCCCCGGGCCCTCACGGGCCCTCGCCGATCAGATGCGCGTTTGAGGCCACCAGGGGAATGCCTCCATGCATCCTGGCAGCGCCATTACTTTGAAGCCGTAGCCCCACGCCTGGCCACTCCTACGGCGTATCTGGTGGCAGATAGCTACAAGGTGCTGTGGCTCGTACTGCCCGAACTCGTTGGGTCGAATCGCCTGGTTCAGCATCCCTGCATACTGGTCGGCGGCCTGCAGCCCGTCGCTGCTGTTGATGTCTGCGAAGGTTGGTCGGCTCCGTAACAGGTTCCAGGGCATCCAGCCGGGTGGCCGTTGCTGCTTGACCTCGAAGTATCGGAGTGTCTCTTCGTGGTCGAAGCCGCGGACGTGGGCGAAGGTCGCGACGACATCTCGTGGTTCGCCAGGCCAGTCCTTGGCTGTGAGAACGATGCGCTCAAGCAGAAGGCCGGCGGCGTAGTTGTAGAAGACAACTTGATCTTTGGCGAGTTCGGACTGGGTAGGGATCGCGGCCTTTTCGAAGAGGACGTAGTTGATGACGATGGTGTTCAGTGCGGCGTATCGAGACGTTACGTACTGGTGCCGTGCGAAAGTCTTGACATGGTCTCGCCAGTGCAGGCCCTTGCCAGCCGGAACCTTCAACGTAGTACGTAACTCGCGGGTAACCGCGCGGAGGGCTCGGTCATCCTCGTCCGCGACCACCACCGCGCACATTCCGAAGAACCGCGTCGCCTTTACTCCTGTGCCCCGGTCGCCGGTCTCATCCACATACGCTCGAACCAGCCGGCGCTCTGAGCCCGCGACCCCGAACTGCATCGTTCAAGTCAGTGCCGTGCTGGACTAACCGGATGCGGGCTAGGGGTACCGTTCGCGCCGCGGAAGGTTCGGCGGTAGGCCGCAGGAGAAACCCCCACCGCCTGGGTGAAATGCCGACGCAGATTGGCGGGGCCGCCGAACCCGGCGAGCGTGGCGATCCTCTCCACCGGCTCGTCGGTGGCCTCCAGCAGGTGCTGGGCACGCCGAATGCGTTGGGACAGCACCCATTGCAGCGGGCTCACGCCCAGCGCCCCGCGGAAGCGGCGGGCCAGGGTGCGCGGGCTGACGTGCGCGATACCCGCCAGGTCGGCGATCGTCAGCGGTTGGTCGAGCCGCGCCAGCGCCCAGTCCAGCACCTTGGCGAGCCCGTCGCCGTTGGCGGCGGGTACCGGCATCTCCACGTACTGGGCCTGTCCGCCGTCCCGATGGGGCGGGATCACGATCCGACGGGCCAACGCGTTGGCGACAGCGGTGCCGTGGTCGCGGCGCATCAGCTCCAGATATAGGTCCAGGCCGGCGGCGGTGCCGGCCGAGGTGAAGATGCCGCCGTCCTCGGCGTACAGCACGCCGGGGTCGACCGTCACCTCGGGGTAACGGCGAGCCAGTTCGGCCGCGTGCATCCAATGGGTGGTGGCCCGCCGCCCGTCCAGCAGGCCGGCGGCGGCGAGTACGAACGTGCCCGAGCAGATCGCCGCGATCCGGGCGCCCCTGGCCCGGGCCGCTCGCACCGCATCCAGCAGCGCGGGCGGCGGCGCGTCGTGCACGTTCGCACAGGCCGGGACGATCACGGTGTCCGCCGCGACCAGGTCCGCCGCCCGGTACGGAGTCTCGACCTGGAAGCCCCGGGCGACCCGGGTCGGTCCGGGCTCGACGGTGCACAGCCGGAACTCGTACCACGGGTCGACCAGATCCCGGCGAACGGTCCCGAATACCTCGCACGGCACCGCCAGCTCGAAGATCGGCATCCCGGCCGTGACGGCGACGGCCACAACGTGCATGGCAAGAATCTAGCGATAAGCGACATTCCTGTCGCTTCCGCCGGGCGCCCGGGCGCGCGACGCTCGTGACATGGTTGACGAAATCCCCATCCCGGACGCCACCCGCGAACCGGCCGCGTACGTGACCGCCCTGCTGGCCACGGTCGGCGACCGTGACCCCGTGGAGGTCTACGCCAGGACCGCCGAGCAGGCTCGACGCCTGTGCACGCCGCTCGACGACACCGGCTGGTTCACCCCGCTCGGCGAGGGTGAGTGGAACGCCTATCAGGTCGTCGGCCACCTCTTCGACGTCGACGTGGTATACGGCTTCCGCATCCGGCTCGCGCTTACCGAGGACACCCCTTCTTATCCCGGCTACAACGAGAAGGCGTTCTCGTTGCTCGCCCGCCCCGCGCCGGCGGTCCTGCTGGACAGCTTCGCCGCGCTGCGCGCCGCCAACCTCGCCCTCTTCCGAAGCCTCGCCGCCGAGGACTGGGAACGTCGGGCGATCCACGGCGAGCAAGGCAGCGAGGACGTGCGGCGCATGGTCAGCAAGGTCGGCGGGCACGACCTCGCCCACCTCAACCAACTGGAACGCACGGTCGAAGCAGCGGTCGCCAGGACGGCCGGGTAGTGCGGGTCGCCGTCGAACCACGGAAGTGTCGTACCTCGGTGCGACCATCAGGCGCGTGCGGTATGGGCTCAGCGTGTGCACCCTGGGCGACTATGCCGACCCGCGCCGGGTGGTCGAGCTGGCACAGGTCGCGGAGGCGGCTGGGTGGGAAGCGCTGTTCGTCTGGGACCATCTGGGGTTCGCGGTAGGCATGCCGTCGGCCGACCCGTGGGTGACTCTCGCCGCCGTCGCACAGGCGACCTCGCGGCTGCGGCTGGGTACGGGGGTCACCGCGTTGCCCCGCCGCCGACCACAGGTGGTTGCGAACGCCGTCGCGGCCCTCGACCAGCTCAGCGGCGGGCGGGTGACCTTCGGCGCCGGGCTGGGCAACGTGCCCGCGGAGTTCAGCGCGTTCGGTGAGCCCGACGACGCACGCGGGCGCGCGGCCAAGCTGGACGAGGCGCTCGAGGTGGTGGACGCGCTGTGGTCCGGCGGTCCGGTCGACCACCACGGTCGGCACTACACGGTGGAGGGTGTGACGCTTGCCCCGCTGCCGGTGCAGCGCCCGCGGGTGCCGATCTGGATCGGCGGGGACAGCGACGCGGCCAAACGACGGGCCGCCCGCTGGGACGGCTGGATCGTCGGCGGTGACGATCCAGCCGGCCACATGCGGGTTTCCCCCGCAGAGCTCGGCGCGGGGATCGGGCGCCTTGCGCCCCCGTCGCGCTCCTACGACGTCGCGCTGACAGGGGTCTCGGCGGCGGGCGACCGCCGGCTTCCCCGCGCCTATGCCGACGTCGGGGCCACCTGGTGGCTCGAGTCGATCCACGGGCTGCGCGGCTCGCTCGCCGAGATGACCGACCGGGGTCGGCGCCGGGCCACCCGCCGGTCCTTAGTCGGTTGACGGGAGGGCGCCGACGGCCCGGCGGAGCTCCCGGCGGGTACCCGGTGATCCCGCGACGCACGGGTACGAGAGGGGGCATGAACATGCTCCCCGTGGCGCTTCTGGCCGCGCTTGGCGCGGCCCTTTTCAACGCGCTCGCGGCGGTCCCGCGACACGGGGCGGCCAAGCGGCTGGGTACGGGGGAGACCCTGCCTCCGATCAGGCTGATCGAGCTGTTGCGTCAGCCCTCGCCGCCCCGGTCGCCGTCATCACCATCGGGGATCCGCTGGTGAGCATCGCCGTGGGGCATCGGCGTCGAGGTCGTCACGCTGGCAATGATGGCCTGGGGCGTGGTGATCCTGGCCAGACAGTCCCCGAGGGTGGCCGCGCCGACCTGACGACCCTCAGCTGACGTCGAATTCGAAGCTTCCCGGTCCGGTGGCGCGCACCGTGGCGGGATCGACGCCGCGTTTTATGGCCTCTTGCAGCGCCCGGTCCCGTAGTCCCTCATGGGTGCCGTCGTAGCGATTACGTGTCTCCACCGGAAATTCCCGGTCGTATGTGACGCGCGGCTTTCGGGACGTACTGCTGCGGCGCGCACGTCGCGGCGGCGAGCTGGGTGAGTCCTGCTTATCGCCGGACTCGTTATCTCCGGTCAGGTACGCCAGGATGCCCGCTTCTTCTGGGCCCAGCTTCTTCGCGCTCGGCTTTTCGTTGTCGCTCATCGTATGACTAGATTATCGCGAGCTTGGCGAGGACAGCGGACGCAGGGCGGGCGGCGGCTTCGTGCGTTCCGTCACTGGAGGTGCCAGACCTCGTCGGCCCAGAAGGGATTGCCGTCCTCGTCGGTGAGCCGGACGATCACATCCTCGAACCAGGCCGACCAGCGCCTGTTCACCTCGGTCGCTCCCATCGCGGCGAAGGCGGTGTCCCGGTCTGGATGGCACTCGACGTAGGCGTGGATGGTGGTACCCCGCCGGAACAGCGTGTAGTTCGAGAAGCCGGACGCCTTGAGCGCCTCGACCATCTCGGGCCAAATCTCGTCGTGGCGACGCTGGTACTCGGCCTCCTTGCCGGGATAGATCTCGAAGGTGAAGCAGGCCCGTTCCATGACTGGCGTCCCTCCCGTTTGGCTCGCGGTCAGGTATCGACGCGGTAGCGGCCGACCCATTCCCAATCGAACCGGATACCGAGCCCGGGTCCGTCCGGTACCGCGAACTCGCCGTCGGCCAGCGGCGGACGGTCCGCGTTGAGGTGCCAGAAGATGGGGTCACGGTCGGGGTGGAAGGCCTCGACGTACGTGCCGTGCGGCACCGACGCGATCAGGTGCGCGCCGACCTGGGACTCCTCGTGGTGGGCCATCTGTACGCCGTAGCAGGCGGCCAGGCCGGCGACGCGGCGCCACTCGCTGGGCCCACCCGACCAGGAGGCGTCGAAGTTGCAGACGTCGATGGCGCCGTCGGCGATCAGGTCCCGGGCGCCGGCCCGGCCGATCTCGCTTTGGCCCGCGCAGACCGGGACACCGGCCCGGAACCGTACGTCGCGCATACCGAGCCGGTCGTTGTACCAGTGCACCGGTTCCTCGAACCAGCGCAGCCCCAGCGGCTCGACCAGCCGGCAGAAGGTCATCGCCTCCTCGACCGTGTAGCCCTGGTTCGCGTCCGCCATGAGCAGGAAGTCCTCGCCGACCGCCCGGCGTACCGCCGCGAACCTTCGGTGGTCCTCCTCGGGCGACGCGCCGCCGACCTTGAACTTGCAGCCCGCGAAGCCCAGCTCGACGTACTCCTCGGCCTCCTTGGCGAGTTCGGCGGTCGACGTCCCGTAATAGCCGCCGATGGCGATGATCGGCACCGCGGTACGGTACCCGCCCCAGATCGTGGCCAGCGGCAGACCGGCGGCCTTGCCGACGATGTCCCACAGCGCCGAGTCGACGGCGGCCACCGCCATGATCGGTAGGCGTCGGTACCCGAGAATGTCGAAGGTCGCCGGGACCATGTCCTCGTACCGCGCCTCGACCCGCAGCGGATCCTTGCCGATCAGCCGGGGTGCCAGGTCCTCGGAGATGATCCGCTGGATGCTCGCCTGATGGACGTCCTCGTCGCCGTTGTACGTCTCGCCGACCAAGCCGTCGTCGGTGTGCACCCGGGTGATCAGCGTGGCGCGGTGGGTCATGGAGTAGTGCGAGCCCGCGTAGGTCCGCGGCAGCGGTACGGACAGCGGAATCGTCTCCACCTGGGTGATCTTCACGCGCTCTCCTCACGGCAGCGGCACGGCAGGAAACGTTACGCTCCCGCCGAGATCTATGTTGTGGGGGTCCGAACCGGACAAACGACCCCCACAACATAGATCTCGGCGGGTGGTGCGCCGCGCGGGGCGCGGAGGCGCGTCCCCGTCGACACGCCGAGGATTAGCTGTCTCGGCGTAGTTACGTGCATAATGCACTTTTCGTGCTTGGAGCTCTCTTCGCCGTCCTCTCGGCGGCCACCTTCGGACTGAACAACGCCACCGTCCGCCGCGGGGTCATCTCCGGCACCGTGTCGCAGGCGCTCGCCATCACCGTCCCGATCGGGGTGCCGCTGTTCGCCATCGCGACGCTGCTCTTCGGCCAGTTCGGCGCGCTCGTCGGCTTCGACGCCCGCGCGCTCACATTCCTCGCGCTCGCCGGCGTCGTGCACTTCGTGTGGGGACGCTATTGCAACTACCGGGCGACCAAGGCACTCGGAAGTAACCTCGCGGGGCCCGTGCAGGAGGTCAACGTAGCGGTGGCGCTCGCCCTCGCCATCGGGTGGCTGGGGGAGACGCTGACGCCGGTCAAGATCCTCGGCCTCGCGCTCGTCGTGGGCGGGCCGACGATCGCAGCCCTCGGGAGTCGCCGGCGCGCCGCGCGCGCATCCGCGTTCGAGCCGAAGCTGCGGGAGGGCTACACCTTCGCCCTCCTGTCCGCCACCGGTTACGGCGTCAGCCCCGTGCTGGTGAAGGCGGGGCTTGCCGGATCGGGTGCCAGCATGGCCGGCGGCCTCGTCTCCTACTTCTCGGCGACGCTCGCCTTCGGCTTGGTTCTGCTGCTACCGGGCCGCCTCGCGCACGTACGGGCCGTCGACCGGACCAACGCCAAATGGTTCCTGGCCTCCGGCTTCTGGGTGTTCCTCTCCCAGATGTTCCGTTTCGCCGCGCTGGCGATCGCCCCGGTCACCGTGGTCACACCGATCCAACGGCTGTCCGTCGTCTTCCGCCTGTTCTTCAGCACACTGCTCAACCGGGAGCACGAGATCCTGGACGCGCGCGTGATCGGCGGCGTGGTGGTGTCGCTTCTCGGCGCGGTCGCCCTCGCGAGCAGCATCGACTCGGTTGCCGCCCTGCTGCCGCTGCCGGAGGCGCTCAAGACATGGCACTGGCCGTGAGCCAGAAGATCAGTAGTCCCGGCTGGGCATTGGCATGATGATCCACAGCACGATGTAGATCACGAACTGCGGGCCCGGCAGCAGACAGGACAGTACGAACAGCAGCCGCACCGTCCTCGGCTTCCACCCCAGGCGTTCGGCCAGCCCTCCGCAGACCCCGGCGATCATTCGGTTCTGCCGCGACCTCGTCAACGTCTTGGTCATGCCATCAACGATGCCCGCTTTCAGCGCGGGCGCACATCGGTGATAACCCGGAGTCGCCCCCGGATCCCCCCTGGCGGTGGGACGGGGTCGGCGGTGCGGTGCCCGGTGGCGCTACCGACCGCGCCCGACGACCTCGTCGTCCACGCTGAGACCGGCGGCGGAGAGAGCGGCCTCGAGGTCGTCATGTCGCTCGATCTGGACAACGCGGCCGTCCCGCGCCGCAGAACCACCGCAGGGGCGTCACCGCCAAGCCGGCACGATCAAGCCATTCGATCAACAGGCCGTGACCCCGCCCGGCACCGCGGGGCCCGACGACCTCGACGTCCTCCGCCGACAAGGCGATCAGTCGCTCCTCGTCGGCAGCGTTGACGGCGGCCTGCCACGACTCCACCGTCAAAGATCTCCGAGCGTCATCGGCCAACCGTAACCGCACGCGCCTCCGTCTCGGCGAGGCCCGGTCGGCGGCCACTCCTGCGCCGCCCGAGGGCTCGGCGGATGCGAGGTGCCTGCCACATCGCCAGCCCGGTCAGGACAAGCGCCGGGAAGGCCACCCACCGGATCAGGTGGACCAGCCCTGCCACCGGTGGGGCGTACACGTAGACGAGGAGCAAGCCGGCGACGGCGAGGTGTACGGCCCGCTGTGCCTTGCGCTGCTGGCCCGGTGTCAATCCCATGCGAATCAGCTCCGAAGTATACGGCGTGGACTTACGTACACAGTGTATACTTATCTCGATGGTGGGAGACGTCAAGCTGCAGACGATCCGGGTGGGTGACGTTCTCGGCGTCGAAGCAGCGATGCCGAGGCGGCGGCTGACCCGGGCCTTGGTGCTCGAGACCGCGCTGGCCGAGATCGACGAGGGCGGGCTGGAGGCCGGTTCCATGCGCGCGCTGGCCGGCCGCCTCGGGGTGACACCGCGCGCCCTCTACCGGCATGTGTCGGACAAGGACGACCTGCTTCGCGGGGTGGCCGACCTGATCCTCATGCAGATGCGGCTGCCGCCGGCGTCGCTGCCATGGCGGCGACGGGTACGCGAGGTCGCGTTCGAGCTGCGCCGTGTGCTGACCGAGCACCCGCACGCGGTCCCCATCTTCGCCCGGCCCGCCACGGCGGCCCCCCGGGCGGTGCTCGCCGTGACCGACGCCGTCCTCGGTGCCCTGCGGGAGGCGGACGTCGACGTCGAGCGTGCCGTCCGCACCTGGTACGCGATCTACAACTACACCCTCGGCTTCATACTCAACCAGGCCGGGTTCCCGCCCGGCGGTCGTATCGATCCCCGTCCGGACCCGTTCGCGGGCATCGATCCAGGTGTGATCCCGTTCGCCGCGGAGGCGGCGCCCTACCTCCGCCGCTTCGCCGCCGACGGTCTCTTCGCGGCCGATGACCAGTACCAGTTCGGGCTCGACCTGCTGCTCGATTCGGTCGGCCGCGAGGGCCGGTGATTCAGGAGATCGGCTGGATGCCCAGCGAGCGGAGGCGAGTCTCCAACGTCTGGATGCGCTCGGTGTCCTCGTAGAAGTCCTCGTGGTGGACGATGCGGCCCCAGCGGGAGCGGACGAGCAGGACCGTGCGGTTGCGGTAGAGCTGTTGCCCGTCTGGCCCGGTGGCGTGGTCGTCGAATCGTGCGATCAGCGTCATCCGCCAGGGCGGACCGGCCACGTACAGTTGGCGGATCTCGCCCTGTAGCCCGGCCGCGGTGAAGTTGCGCAGAAATCGCTCGATGGCCGGCTTGCCGCGGTACTCGCCGGACCAGCGGTGGGTGCCCTCGTGGAAGCGGAGCACCGCGTCGTCGGCGTAGTTGGCCAGCAGCGGCCGATGGTCGCCGGCGTTGAGGGCGTGCAGGTCGCGACGGAGCTTGACCAAGAGCACGTGTGGGAGCGCGGCCCGTGCCGCCGTGGCGACGGCACACCCGGCGAAGAAGGCTGCGACTGTCGGTTTGCGCACGGACATGCGGCAAGCGTGTCACGGGTGTCACCGAGAGGGTAGAAACGACTCGACCATCGGGACGACGAGGTCGCTGCGGCGCATCAGGTCCATGTGGGTGGTGCCGGGGAGCACCGCGAGCTGTGAGCCGGGTATGAGTTCGTACATCTCCACTGCGTGCTCGAGCCGTACGAAGTCGGTGTCTCCGACCACGAGGAGGGTGGGCGTGGTGATCTCGCGCAGGCTGTCGGCCGGCCATCCCTGGAACGCGTCGACCGCTGCCGAGGCCTTGGCCATGAACGCGTGGAAGTGATCCGGGTTGGGAGCGACCCGGGCATAGGCCTCGTGCATCTCCTGGAAGTCGCGTTCGGTGGGCATCCTCCCGGAGCCGGGCTGCGCGTCGGGACTCCGGATCTCGGCGTGGTAGCCGTCGGGCCGGTAGTGCGTGGCGGCGAGGACGAGCCGGTCAACCCGCTCCGGGTAGCTCATCGTCAGCTGTAGCGCCACCAACCCGCCGAGGCTGAAACCGAACAGGTCGGCACGGTCGACCCCGAGGTGGTCGAGGAGCGCGACGACGTCGCCGGCCAGATACTCCAGCGTCAGCTCCCGGTCGGTGTCGGCGGTGTGGCCGTGGCCCTGAAGCTCGACACCGATCACCCGCCGCGACGCGGCGAGCGCCGGCAGTACGGCGCCGAACGAGAGGTCGATGGTCAGCAGACCACCGTGCAGCAGCACTAGCGGCCGGCCCGTGCCGTGTACCTCGTGGTACATGTCCAGGCCGTTCACATGCGCGTAGCCGGCGGTCGACCGCCGTCCGGTCGTGTCGCTGACCGTCGTCATCACGGGTCTCCCATCTCGATGGAACAGGTCACTCGGGGGTTGGACTGCTGGACGACGCGAAACTCATCGCGGCCCCGGCGCGCATGGCGGTCATCTGACCGATGAATTTTCGCCGTCGGGCTGGTCTTACCTGGCGACCGTCGTCCGCTCCGACCCGACCCATGGACGACCGCCACGTGGGAGGACACGACGATGAACCGGACCCGTCCCCGAACGAGACAGAGATCGAGCCTGCGTCGAGGACTGCGGGCCGTCGGGTTCCCCGCGCTCCTCGTCGGCCTCCTCCTCGGCCTGCTCGCCGGCGGGCCGGCCGCCGGCGCGGAAGGGGCGGGAGGGTCGGCGGCGGCACCGGTCGCGGGGGAGCGGCGTTCCTATACGGGGACGATCGACGGGGCGGAGTTCCGCGTCGAGGTGCCGGAGCGGTGGAACGGCACGCTGATGCTGTTCAGCCACGGGTATTTCCCACCGGGGTCCCCGCCGCCGGAGATCTTCCTGGCGAACCGGTCGGAGACCGCGACGTGGCTGCTCGACCACGGCTACGCGCTGGCCGCGTCGAAGTTCACCGGCGACGGCACCGGCTACCTGTACGAGCCGGCGCTGCGCGACCAGATCGCGTTGCTGAACTGGTTCGAGGCCAATGTCGGGCGGCCGCGTCGCACCGTCGCGACCGGGACGTCGATGGGCGCCACCATCGCGGTCCTGCTGGCCGAGCGCAACCCGCACCGGTTCGACGGGGTGGCGACCGTCTGCGGCGAGTACGACGTGCACGCGACCTTCAACATGGCGCTGGACATGACCTTCGCCGTGAAGACCCTGCTTGCCCCGGGGCAGGACATCGAGCTGGTCCGCGCCAGCGACCCGGAGGGCAGCACCCAGGCCCTCCTGCAGGCCGTCGAGAAGGCCCTCACCACGCCGCAGGGCCGGGCCAGGCTGGCGCTGGTCGCCGCGTTCAGCAACGTCACCGGCTGGTACTCGGCGCATCAGCCGCGACCCACCGACCCGACCGAGCGGATCCGCCAACAGGCGGCGTGGATCCACAACGCGTACATCTTCGGTACAGGGCCGAGCGGGCGGTTGGATATCGAGCGCCGCGCCGGCGGCAACCCGTCCTTCAACGTCGGCGTCGACTACCGCCGCCAGCTCGCCCGATCCGACCAGCGCGACCCGGTCAAGAAGGCGTACCGGGCGGCCGGGCTCGACCTGCGCGCCGACCTGGACCGGCTCGCCGCCGCCCCGCGGATCGGCCCCGACCCGGCCGCGGTCCGTTACATGTACCGCTACGCCGTCGCCCGCGGCACCATTCCGGTACCGACCATCACCCTGCACACCACCGGCGACGCCGGGGCCCTCCCGGACCAGGAGCGGTGGTACGCCGAACAGGTCCGCCGCGTTGGCCACCCCGACCGGCTGCGCCAGCTCTACGTCGAGCGCGGCCAGCACTGCTCGCTCAACGCCGCCGAGGAAATCGTCACCCTCCGGGCCCTCCTACGGCGCATCGAGCGCGGCCGGTGGCCGGACCTCGGCCCTCGGCGGCTCAACGCCGCAGCCAGCGGATTCGATAGCGGCTACCACAAGGTCCTGGACTTCGGCACCTTCGAGGAGGCCGTCATGCCGCCGGCGTTCACCAGGTTCACGCCGCCGAGGCTGCTGCGCTCGTCCCGCTGACCGGCATGTGAGCAAAGCGCCCGACCGGACGCCGTAGTGATCACGCTCAACGAATGTTCAGCGAGACGTCGCTGCCCTCCGGGCGCTCGCCGACCAGCCGCAGCAGCGCGTTCGCCGGCGTCGACAACGGCCGGGTGGTGCGGGTGATCAGCAGGTCGGTGTCCACCACGCCGTCGTGCACGGTCGGCCCGAACGGGCTCCAGAACGCGCCGTCCACGGTGACCGTCAGCTCGGCCGGCACGTCGATCTGCTGGGCGACGACGCCGAGATCGTGGTCGATGGCACGGCCGCGGCGCACGATCGGCCGGATGATGTGGTCTTCGTCCGGTATGCCGAGCTCGCGGTGCAGCGCGCACAGCCGGTCCAGTTCCGAGTCCTCGATGGACTCGACGGTGGTGGCGATGCGTACCTCGATCCCCTGGTCCACCAGCCTCGGTACGGCCTCGACGACCTTGCGGAAGTTCTCCTTGCCGCGCATCTCGTCGTTGTCGTCGGGGTCGGGGCGGTCGAGGGAGATCTGCATGGCGACATCGCGGTGCGCCAGTGGGGCCAGTGACGCGAGGAGTCGCCGGGTGAACAGCGTTCCGTTGGTGAGTACCAGAACCGGAAGGCGTTCCGACATCGAGGCGAGCGTCTCGGGAAGCCACCGCAGCAGGAACGGCTCTCCGCCGGTGACACCGAGATCGGTGAAGCCGAGCTCGGCCGCCTCGTCGGCGATCTCCAGCATCCGCTCGCGGCCGATCACGCGATGCGGCGACTTCGGCGCCGACTCGGTGAGGCAGTACGTGCAGGCGAGGTTGCAGTGGTAGTCGGCGTACATCCACACCCGGCCCGGCAGCTTGCCGTCCGCGACGGCCTCGGCGATCGCGCTCACAGCAGGTCCTCCTCGGTCAGGCGGTGGACGGTGTCCTCGGCGACGGGAAGTTGCAGCGCGGTGGCGAACCGGTTCAGCATCATGGTCGCCCCGACGAGCATCGTCAGCTCGACCACCTCGTGGTCGTCCCACAGCCCGTGTATCGCGTCGGTGGTGTGGCCGGGGATCGCGCCGCGCCCGTTCGCTACCGCGTCCACCCAGCCCAGCAAGGCGAGCTCACGGGGGTCGCGGAAGACCGAGTCGATCGGCGCCTCCCCGCGCAGGGCGAGGATCTCCTCGCGGCTCAGCCCGGCGTCCAGTGCCACCGCGGTATGTGTCTGTACGCAGTACCGGCACTCCAGCAGCGCCGACGTGCGGACGATCACCAGCTCCTTGGCCCGCCAGGAGATCGAGGAGGGACCAAGGGCTGTGCCGATGAAGGGTATGGCGACGTCGAGCAACTCGGGCACCTGCGCCAGCGACGCCACTATCGGCCCCGGATCCCCGTTCGCGTAGAACGGCCGCGCGAGCAGCGGCGCCTGCTCGGCGCCGATCAACCGTACGGTCGGCATCCCGCCTCCCCCGCCATCAATCCGCATCCAACCCTAGGCCGACCTTAGGGCCGCGAAACACCCCCGCCGGGCGCCAGGTCGTACGACGTCACAACTTGGTAATCGGCCGACCGCTTACGGAGACGCGGGTGATCGTGGTTGCATCCGACTGCCGAGCAGCATCTGAGTGAAGGCGGAGGTACATGAGGAAGGCAGTCGTCGCATTGCTCACGGCTCTCGCCCTGACGGCGTGCGGAGCACCGGCCGCGGAGGAACGTCAGACCCGCGACGGCGTACCGGCGACGCTACGGGTTGGACTGATCCCTAACATCGCTCCCGAGGAGCAGAAGGCCAAGTATCAGCCGTTCGCCGAGCACATGAAGTCCGAGCTGGGCGTCGACGTAGAGCTGTTCGTCGCCTCCGACTACGCGGGCGTGGTGGCGGCGCTGGTGGGCGGCCGGATCGACATGGCCTACCTGGGCGGCCTCACGTACGCGCAGGCCGAGCAGCAGGTCGATCTGACACCCCTGGTGACCGAGATCGACCACGAGACCGGGACGACGAAGTACATCTCGGCGATAGTGGTCCGCCGCGACTCCGGCTACACCGACATCGCCGACATCGTCCGCGGCGGCAGGACCTTCGCGTTCGGCGACGTCAGCTCGACATCGGGGAGCCTGTACCCGCGGATCATGCTTGTGGACGCCGGCGCCCGCTGCGACGACAGGGAAGTCGATTTGTGTCCGCCACTTGAGCGGGTCGACTTCACCGGGGGTCACGACGCCACGGCGTTGGCGGTGCTTGGCGACAAGGTCGACGCGGGCGGCGTGGAGCTGCGGATCCTGCACCGGCTGGAGAAGGAGGACACGGTACCCAAGGGGCAACTCCGAGTGATCGCCCAGCGGGAGGTGCAGGGTTACCCGTGGGTCATGCGGACCGCTCTCGGTGACCGGGCCGCCGAACGGATCACCAAGGCCTTCACCACAATAGAAGACCCCAAACTGCTCGACCTGATGAGGGCCAAGCGCTACGAGAGGGTGAGCGCGGCCGACTACGACGAAATACGCGAGCGGGGCAGCGAGCTCGGGCTGGTGGAGGTGGAGTAGCCATCGACGTCTATGTGCGGGACCTCACCGTCGAGTTCGCCGACCGCGGTCTCCTCGCGCTCGACGGGGTGGACCTGGAGGTCGATGCCGGCGAGCGGGTCGCTCTGCTGGGGCCGTCGGGAGCGGGCAAGTCCACGCTGCTGCGCGCCCTGCTCGGAGCGGTCCCGGCGGTGGGCACCGTGCGCGTCGGCGGACGTGACCCGTACGGGCGATCGACCAGAGAGATACGGCGGAACGCCGGTTTCCTCCGGCAGGGCGACGATCTCATTCTCGGTGTGTCCGGGCGGCTCAACGCGTTGATGGGCACGGTAGCCGGGTGGCGGCTGCGGGACTGGTGCAAGGTCTTGTCCGGCCGGGCACCTAGCGGGTACGCGGATCGGTTCGCCGAGCTGGCGGCACGGCACGGGGTAGTCGACTGCCTCTCCGCGCGGGCGAGCCAGCTGTCCGGTGGGCAGCGGCAGCGGGTGGCGCTGATCCGTGCGCTGCTGCCCGCACCGGGGCTGCTGCTCGCCGACGAGCCGACGACCGGGTTGGACCCGGTGACGTCCGCCGAGGCCGTACGTGCCCTGCACGAGGCCGACGCGACGGTGATCGCCGCGACGCACGACCTCACGGTGGCCGCTACGTTCCCGCGGGTCGTGGCGCTGCGCGAGGGGCGCGTCGTCCACGACGGGCCGCCGATCGACGAGACGATCTCGGCGAAGATCTATCAACAGGAGAAGGTCTGACTTCGACGAAGAGTCCCGCCCCGCCTAGGACGGCGGCTCCGGTACCGGGTCCGGGCGCCCGTCCCGCGCGCTGGGGTGTTGGCATCGCGACGATCGCCGTGCTGGTGTGGGCGGTACACGGCGCCGGGCTGAGCGTTGGCGAGTTGGTGGCGGGCCGCGACGGGGCACGCGAACTGCTCAGCGGATTCCTCTCCCCCGATCTGTCCGGTGAGTTCCTGGCCACCATCGGCGGCGCGATCGTGCAGACCACACAGATCTCGCTCGCCGGGCTGCTGCTGGCGGCGATCGTGGGGATGCCGTTCGCGGTGCTGCTGGCGCGCAACGTCGAGGCGCCCGCTCCGGTGCGCGGGGCGGTACGGCTGAGCGCCGCGTTCCTGCGGGGCGTACCGGACCTGCTGTGGGCGCTGCTGTTCGTGGCGATGATCGGTCCGGGTCCGGCGGCCGGCGCGTTGGCGGTGGCCCTGCACGGCGCAGGGATGCTGGCCAAGCTGGGCGCCGAGCAACTGGAGGCGGTCAAGCCAGGTCCGATCGAGGCGCTGCGGCTCGTCGGGGCGAACCGTACGTCCGTAGCGCTGCTCGGTGTGGTGCCGGAGGCGCGTGCCAACCTGGCCTCGCTGCTGCTGTACCAGTGGGAGTGCAACGTACGCACCTCGACGGTGCTCGGCTTCGTCGGGGCCGGCGGGATCGGGCAGGAGCTCGCGGTGTCGCTCACGCTGTTTCGCTACGACGAGCTGTCCACCCTGGTGCTTGCCGTGCTGGCGCTCATCCTCGCCGTCGATCTGCTGTCTCGGCTGATCCGGCGTCGTCTCGGCGCCGTCGCATGACGTGCCTAGCCGATTCGGCCCGCCACCCAGGTGAAGGCCTGGACGGCGCCGGTCGGTGTGGTGTGTTCCTCGCGTCTGACCCCCACCGTCCGGAAGTCCTCGCCGAGTGTCTCGGCGAGCTGCCGCGCCGAGTACCTGGCCACGGGTAGGCCCGAGCAGTACTCGGGTCCGTCGGGAGCGAAGGTGGCAAGAACGACCGCGCCGCCGGGCCGGATCGCCGAACGGAGTACGGCCAGGTAGCCGGCCTGGTGCTCGGGCTCGGTGAGGAAGTGGAAAACGGCGCGATCGTGCCAGAGACCGAAGCGACGCCCCGGGCGCCAGTCGAGCACGTCCTCGTGCAGCCAGGTCACCGGCGCGTCGGGGTCGAGGCGTCCACGGGCCGCGTCGAGTGCTGACTTCGATACGTCCAGTACGGAGATGTCGGTGAATCCCCGCTCGACCAAACCGTCGGCGAGACGGGAGGCGCCGCCCCCGACGTCGACGACGGCCGTGTGGCGGGGAACGTCCAGGACGTCGATCAGCTCCAGCGACACCGAGGCGGCCGGCTGGTACCAGCTCACACCCTCGGTGCCGCGGCTTTCGTAGACGGTGTCCCAGTGGAGGGCCCGTTCGTCGGCGGTCTCCGGAGCCCTGTTCACTGGTGCACCCCAACGCGACGCATCATGATTCTCCTTATATCTAAGGATTATTTGAATAATAGAATCAACGCGTGTCAAGCGAGACCAAGCACGAGGCCAAGACGTCGTTGCTCAGCGAGTTCGCCCGGGTGGGCCAGGCGCTGGCCAGCCCGCTGCGGCTGGAGCTGCTCGACCTGCTCGCCCAGGGGGAGCGCAGCGTGGAGCAGCTCGCCGAGACCGCCGCCGCCCGGGTCGGCAACACCTCCGCCCAGCTCCAGCGGCTGCGCGACGCTGGGCTGGTGGCCGGTCGCCGAGACGGGACGCGTGTCTACTACCGGCTCGCCGGCGACGACGTCGCCGCCCTGCTCGCCGCGCTACGGGCCACCGGCGTCGCGCACCGGGCCGAGGCCGACCGCGCTGCCGCCGCCTACCTCGGCGAGGACGTCGAGCAGGTCGGCCGCGAGGAGCTGCTCGCCCGCGCCCGGGCGGGCGAGGTCACCGTCCTGGACGTCCGCCCCGCCGTCGAGTACGAGGCCGGGCACATCCCCGGTGCCATCTCCGTCCCCCTGGACCAGCTGCCCGCCCGGCTCGACGAGATACCGGACTCCGTCCTCGTCGTGGCCTACTGCCGCGGTGCGTACTGCGTGTTCGCCCACGACGCCGTCCGGCTGCTCCACCGGAACAGACGGCGGGCCCGCCGGCTGGAGGACGGGTTCCTCGAGTGGAAGCTCGCCGGCCTTCCGGTGGCGGGCGCCGGGTAGGCCCCGCCGAGATCTATGTTGTGGGGCACTGAACCGGACAAAACGACCCCCGCAACATAGATCTCGGCGGGGTGGGCGCGATCGATTGCGATAGGTTCGCAGACATGAGCGAGGGGAGCGAGCGGCCGGTCAACACGCTGTGCCCGATCTGCCGCGGACTGGGGGTACGGCGGGTGCCCCGCGCCGCGATGATCAACGGCCAGTTCGGGACCATGCTCGTCGAGGAGATCTGCCAGCTCTGCGACGGTGACGGCTGGCGCTCCGGGCTCGAGCCCCCGGTCTGACGGGAGTCACGGCCCGGGGGCCGGGGGGTCTACCCGAGCTCCCGGAGGGCGTCCTCGATCGCCCGGTGGAAGGTCGGATAGGCGTAGATCATCTGTCGTAGCCGGTCGGTGGGTACCGCGGCGTGGACGGCCACCGACAGCGCGCCGAGCACCTCGCCGCCGTTCGGTCCGGCGGAGGTGGCGCCGACGAGGACCCCGCGGTCGACGTCCTCGACCAGCTTGATGAACCCGTCGTTGCCCGCCTTGTGGATCCAGCCACGGGCCGAGGACGGGACCGGCGCCGACCCGATGCGTACCCGCAGCCCGAGCTCGCGGGCCTGGCCCTCGGTGAGTCCGACCGCGCCGATCTCGGGGTCGGTGAAGGTGACCCGGGGTACCGCGTGGTACTCGGCGGACGGTGTGCGCTCGCCGAGGATGTCGGCGGCGACGATGCCGGCCTGGTAGACGGCCATGTGGGTGAACGCGCCCTTGCCCGTCACGTCGCCGAGCGCCCACACGCCGGTCGCCGCCCGCAGGTGCTCGTCCACCGGGATCGCCTTGCCGCTCTCGTCGATGCCGACGGCCCCGACACCCAACGCGGCGAGGTCGGCGCGGCGGCCGGTGGCGACCAACAGCCGCTCCGCGGACAGCTCGGTGCCGTCCTTCAAGGTCAGGTCGAACCGATCCCCGTCGTGCCGGACCTGGGTCGCCAGGGCGCCGGTGTGCACCTCGATGCCCTCGCGGGCGAACACCTCGGCCAGCAGCGCGCCGGCCTCCGGCTCGTCGCCGGGAAGGAGCCGGTCGACGGCCTCCACCACCGTCACCCGCGCGCCGAAGCGGGCGAAGACCTGGACCAGCTCGGACCCGATCGCGCCGCCGCCGAGCACGATCAGCGACTCGGGGACTACCTCGGTCTCGATCGCCTCCCGGTTGGTCCAATACGGCGTGCCGGCCAACCCGTCGATCGGGGGTGCCGCCGGCTCGGTGCCGGTCGCCAGCACGATGCCGCGGCGGGCCCGGAACACCCGATCGCCCTGCCCGTCGCCCTTGTCGGCCACCGCGACGGTGACCTCGCCGGGAGCGGTGATGCGGCCGCTGCCGCGTACGAATTGCCCGCCCTTGCCGACGAACCGGTCGACCGCCACCTTGTCGTCCCAGGTGTCGGTGGCCTCCTGCCGGATGCGCCGGGCCACCGGGGTCCAGTCCGGCGCCGCCGTGGACGTACCGGCCATGCCCGGGACCCGGTGGGTCTCGGCGAGCAGATCCGCCGCCCTGATCATCATCTTGCTCGGCACGCAGCCCCAGTACGGGCACTCGCCGCCGAGCAGCTTCGCCTCCACGCCGATCACCGACAGCCCGGCCTCGGCCAGGCGGCCGGCCACATCCTCACCGCCGGGTCCCATGCCGACGACGACCACGTCGACGTCCTCGACAGCCATGGCGAGCTCCTCTCCTCCGTGTGCTGCTGTGTGCTGCTCGCTGACTCCCCGGACAACGCGGTTGCCACGCCGAGAGCCGACCCGAACTGTCCGAGTGCTGACACTATTCGCTCGGGCGGCCGGTGGCGTCGAAGCACGAGGCAGCCACAGCTTATGTCTGTGCTCTCGTCGTACCTATGCGGCAGAGTGATCTCCATGCGTGTGATCGTTGTCGGGAGCGGGATCGTCGGCGCCAGCATCGCCTACCACCTTGCCGCGGAGGGCGCCGAGGTGCTGACCGTGGACGGGGCCGACCAGGGGCAGGCCACCGCCGCCGGCGCCGGGGTCGTCTTCCCGTGGCTGCTGCGGGGCACGCCGCCGAGCATGACGGCGCTCGGCCTCGGCGCCGCCGAGCACTACCCGCGGCTGGTCGAGGCGCTCGTCGCCGCCGGCGTCGACGACACCGGGTACGTCCCGGTGGGCGGCATCACAGTGGCCGAGGACGGCCCGATGCTGGACGAGATGCACGACGCCCTGCTGCGGCTGCGCGAACAGCCGCAGATGGTGGGGCTCGGCGAGGTCGAACGTCTTGCCCCGGGCGAGCCGGCCGGCGCCTTCCCGGTGCTGCGGGACGATCTGGCCGGGCTGTACGTGAGCGGGGTCGTCCGGGTGGACGGCAGGCGGATGCGAGACGCGCTGGCGCAGGCGGCGGCGGCGCACGGTGCCGAGCGGCGCTCCGGCGGGGCGAGCCTGACGGTGGCCGGAAGCGGGGTCACCGGCGTGGCGGTGGACGGCGAGACCATCGGCGCGGACGCCGTCGTGGTGGCCGGCGGCGCCTGGTCGCGGGCACTGTGCGAGCCGATCGGGGTGGCGCTGCCGGTGTTCCCGCAGCGCGGCCAGATCTTGCACCTGGATCTGCCGGGCCACGACACCGGGAGTTGGCCGATCATCCGTACCCTCTACGAGCACTACCTGTTGGCGTTCCCCGGCGGGCGGGTGGTCGCCGGCGCGACCCGGGAGTCCGGCGTGGGCTTCGACCACCGGGTCACCGCCCGGGGTCTGCACAAGGTGCTGACCGATGCGCTCGCGATAGCGCCCGGGCTGGACGACGGGACGGTGGCGGAGGTACGGGTTGGGTTCCGTCCGCTGTCCCCCGACGGGGCGCCGCTGCTGGGCGGCATCGACGGCCTGGACGGGCTCGTCGTCGCCACCGGACTGGGCCCGATCGGGCTCACCCTCGGCCCCTACCTGGGCGCCCTCGCCGCCGACCTCGCGCTGGGCCGGGACGCGCCGCTGGACCTGACCCCGTACCGCCCGGACCGCCCGGTCCCGCACCACTCGGACCGCCCGGACCACACCGTCTCCGACGCCTCACAGAGCTCGTGACCACAAACCTGCCCGAAATGTCGGTGTAACTGGTCATGGGCACTGTCAAGCTGCCTATCGGGAGCCGTCGGCGCTACGGAAGGGCGATGAGGGAGATGGCCGCCGCCGCGCATCCCAGGCCCACCGTCTGCGCGGCGGTGATGCGCTCGCCCAGCAGACCGAGCGCGAGCAGCACCGGGATCGCCGGATAGAGGGCGGAGAGCACCGAGGTGACGGCGAGGAGCTGTTCACGGGCGGCGAGCATGTACAGCAGGGTGGCGACAGTGCCCACCGCGCCCACCACCGCCGCGGGCGCGGTGACGCTGGCGGGCAGCCGCAGCGACGTCCGGGTCGCTGTAACCAGCGGAATGATGGCGGCCACCGACACCACCCTGCTCAACACCAGCGGCCACAGTCCGGTGCCCGCCGGCACCTCGGCCAGCGCCACCCAGGTGAGGGCGATGCCGGCCCCGCCGAGCAGGCCGTCGGTAACGCCGGCCGCCCGGCGGGTACGGGCCGGCGTTCCCGGTCCGTCGGCGGTGCGGGCGGCCCGAAGCCGTGGTTCCGCGTTCGCCCGGCCTCCGCGAGAGATCAGCCAGATCGCGGGGAGGGCGACGCCGATGCCGAATACGGCGGGCGAGGACGGTCGCTCACCGAGCAGCGCGATACCGACGAACACCGGGATCGTCATGGCGTTGACGTCGCTGACCGGCACCACGACGCTCATCCGCCCCCGGCCGAGCCCGCGGTAGAGGAACGCCATGCCCAGCCCGGTAGCGACGCCGGACAGCGCTCCCCAGCCGAGGGCCGGGCCGGTGGCGGTGCCACCCGGCACTGCCAAGGCGAGGATCAGGATCAGCACCGTCCCGCCCGCCTGGGCGAACACCGCAACCGCCACACCGTTGGCCCGGCGGGCGAGCAGGCCATTCCCGAAATGGGTGACGCCGTAGCAGGCCGCGGCCGTCAGCGCGAGGACCTCACCCACTGCCGCCCCCGCGGTCCAGCGCTGCCTGACCTACCGGGCAGAGTTGACCCTCGGTCAGACATAGCCTCGTGTCGCACAGCCGGCACAGCACGTACTCCGAGCCGACCTCGTCGAACAGCCGGTCCAGTATCTTCTCCAACCCGTTGGTCAGGGACTCCCGCTCCTCTGGGCTCAGCCGCTCGATCAGGCCACCCAGCTCGCCCTGGCGTGCCTGCAACACCCTCCGTGCGGCGGCGCGGCCCTTGCGGGTCGGATGCACCGCCACCGACCGGCCGCTGGTTCCCGGCCGCCGTTCGGCCAGGCCGTGCGCGGCCAGGCTGTCCATCATCCGCGCGGCCGCCGGCTGGCTGAGCCCGATTCGCTCGCCGAGTTCGGTGACCCCTATGCCGGGCTCGGCGACCAGCCTGACGAGGGCGGCCGAACCGCTGGTGCTGACGCCGGCCACGCCGGTCGCGGCGGCCAGCATCCGTTCACCGATGGCGAGCGCCGCCGCGCCGAGCAGGTTGGCGGTACGAGAGGCCGCGGGCGAAGAATCATTCATAACTCATGCATATCATGCGGCCGCCGCTTGGCAGAATCGGTTCGCTACGATGACCGCCGCGGCGCTGCCCGACACATGGAGGAACTCACCACATGGCCCACGAGCTCCCCAGGCATTCCGTCGCTGTGGTCGGGGTGATCATCGGTTCGGACGGCCGGGTGCTGGCGACCAGGCGCAGGGACAACGGCATCTGGGAACCCCCGGGCGGCGTGCTGGAGCTGGGGGAAGCCGTCACCGAGGGCCTCTGCCGTGAGGTGAAGGAGGAGACCGGTCTCCTCGTCGAGCCGGAGGTCCTTACCGGCGTCTACAAGAACCTCTCCCGCGGCATCGTCGTCCTCGTCTTTCGCTGCCGGCCGGTCGGTGGGCGGGCAGGCCCCACCGACGAGGTGAGCGAGATCCTCTGGCTTCGGCCGGACGAGGTCGACGGCTACATGACGGATATCTACGCGGTACGGACGCACGACGCGCTGCGTCCGGACGGACCGTTCGTCCGCGTGCACGACGGCGGCCGGATCCTCGACGGCTGAACGGAGCTCCGAACGCCCGCGATCTGAGCTAACGCCTGCCGCGGCCCACCCGTCCTATCGCGTACGCGAGGTTGACGACTGCGATGCCGCTCCAGACGGCGATGATGCCCCACACACCGCCGGTCCCGCCCGATATCGCGGTGATCGGGATGCCCAAGCCCAACGATCCGAGGGCGAGCCAGATCGCGCCGTCGTCGTCGGCCGTCTTCTTCTTGCTGTCCTCGAACGACTCGGCGAGCCGGGCCTGTACCCGGGCGTCGATCACCCTGTCGATCCGGTCCACCAGCGAATCGATGACCTCGGGCTCGAAGTCGGGTCCGAGCTCCCGCCGGGCCGCGAGGGCCGCGGCCACCTCGTCCCGCGGGACCTCGGCAGGGCTGGACATGCCGGGAATCTAACACGCCCGTCCGGGGCGAGCTCAGCCGAGCGCGGCGGCGGTACCGAGCAGCGCGGTCACCTGGCTGGACAGCACACCGCCGTTGCCGTGCGCCAGCGCCACCTGGGCGCCTGCGACCTGCCGGTCGCCTCCCTCGCCGCGCAGCTGCCGTACCGCCTCGATGACAACGAAGATCCCGTACATGCCGGGATGGCAGTACGACAGGCCGCCGCCGTTGGTGTTGACAGGCAGCTCGCCGCCCGGAGCGATGCGACCGCCGGAGACGAACGCACCGCCCTCGCCCTTCTCACAGAAGCCGAGGTCCTCCAGGAACAGCAGCACGTTGACGGTAAACGCGTCGTAGAGCTGCACGACGTCGACGTCCTCGGGCAGCAGCCCGGCCGCGGCGAACGCACGCGAGCCCGAGTCGACCGCCGCGGTGACCGTGAGGTCCGGCATCTGCGAGATGTTGCGGTGGTGGTGCGCCTCGCCGCCACCGAGCAGGTAGATCGGGTCGCCCCGGAGATCCCGGGCGCGTTCCGCGCTCGTCACCACCACCGCGCCGCCGCCATCGGTGACCAGACAGCAATCGCGCACGGTCAGCGGGCTGGACACCATGCGCGAGGCCAGCACGTCCTCGACGGTGAGCGGGTCGCGCAGGAACGCCTTGGGGTTGAGTCGGGCCCATTCCCGCGCCGCGACGGCCACCTCGGCCAGTTGCTCCCGGGTGGTGCCGTACTCGTACATGTGCCGCGACGCGGCGAGCGCGTACATGCTCACCGGGAAGCGCGGATGGTACGGCGCCTCGTACGGCATCGGCCGGGACGGGGTGATCAACCGGCCGCCGTCGGAACGCTGGGTGCTCCCGTACGCGATCAGCGCGACCTCGCACATCCCGGCCTCGATCGCCGCCGCGGCGTGCAGCAGGTGGGAGACGAACGAGCTGCCGCCGATGCTGCTGCCGTCGCTGTAGCGGGGTCGGATCCCCAGGTACTCGCCGACCTCCAGGGTGGCGTTGGGGTGGTACGAGGACGCGCTGAACAGCCCGTCGACGTCGTCCTTGGTCAGGCCGGCCTCGGCGAGGGCGGCGCCGGCCGCCTGGGCGGCCAGGTCCAGCGGGGTGAGTCCGTCGGTGACCTTCCCCAGGTCCGACTCGGCCACCCCCACTACCGCGATCCGCCCCTTCGTCGGCCCGCCCACTTGGTCGGTCCCGGTCATCGCCGCGCCCCGGTCGTCGGTCCGTCCCCGTTCGCCGCCGGACGGAACACGGCGACCGGCTCGCCGTCGACGGTCTCCACCGCGAAGCGGACCCGCATGCCCACCTCGACGTCCTCGGCGGGCGGACCGTCCACCCGTGACATCATCCGGAACCCCTCGTCGAGATCGATCAGCGACACGTCGTACGGCTCCCCGGACCGGCGATACACCGAGGTCGTGGCGTAGACCGTGCCGAAACCGCGGCTTTCCCGGTAGCGCAGCGCACGGCCGCCACAGTGCGGGCAGGCCACCCGCGGGAAGAAGACCGCGCGCCAGCAGTCCCCACACTCCTGAAACAGCAGCCTTCCCTCGGCGAGGCCCGCCGCGTAGGTCCGTCCCGGAACCGCCTCGCTAGCCCCCTCTGCCGTTATCGGTCTCACTTCCCTTCGAACCGTGGCGCGCGGCGCTCGAGGAACGCCGCGGCGCCCTCTGCGAAGTCCGCGCTGGCCCACAGCCGTGCCTGGGTGCTCACCTCCTCGTCGAGCACCTCGTCGACGGTAAGCGGCCAGCGGGCGAGCATCTCCTTGGTCTTCGCGATGGGCAGCGGGGCCGCGTCGGCGAGCCGCGCGGCACGCTCGCCGGCGGCCCGGAGCGCGTCTCCCGGCTCGGTGACGTGGTCCACCAGCCCGAGGGCGTGCGCCCGCTCGGCGTCGATGACGTCGGAGAACATCAGCAGTTCCTTGGCGGCCCCCAAGCCGACGCGCTGCGGCAGCGTCCACAGCGCCCCCGCGTCGGCGAGCAGCCCGACGCGGCCGAACGCGCAGCAGAAGCGGGCGTTCCGCGCGGCTACGACATGGTCGCAGGCCGCCACGAGGGACAGGCCCGCGCCGAAGGCGTACCCCTCTACGGCCGCGACCACCGGCTTGGGCCCGGCGACGAGGTGGCGTACCACCGTCCCCATGATCTCCAGGCGGGCCCGGGCGCCGGACGCGCCCTCGCCACCGGTCTCGCCAGGGGCCTCGCCGGCGGTCTTCCCGCGCGGCATCTGGGACACGTCGCCGCCGGAGCTGAAGGTGCCCCCGGCGCCGGTCAGTACCAGCGCACGTACCTCCGGGTCGTCCATCGCCTCGGCGAGCACCTGAGCCAGCTCGTCCCTGGTAACGACGTCGATGGCGTTGCGCTTGGCCGGCACGTTGATCGTGACAGTTCTCACCCGCTCCTGGTCGGCGACCAAGACGCGGGGATCGGCCTCGCCCATGTGTCGGCTTCCCCCTCCTCGTTCCTCAGCCGGCGACCGGGTGACGGCTGACGAGTTGCTTGGCGATCACGTTGCGCTGAATCTCGTTGGTCCCCTCGCCGATGATCATCAAGGGGGCGTCGCGGAAGTACCGTTCGATGTCGAACTCGGTCGAATACCCGTAGCCGCCGTGGATGCGCATGGCGTTGAGGGCGATCTGCATGCATGCCTCGGAGGCGAAGAGCTTGGCCATCCCCGCCTCGAGGTCGCAGCGCCCGGCGGAGTCGAGCCGCTCGGCCGCGTCCAGCATCAGCAGCCGAGCGGCACTGAGCTGGGTAGCCATGTCGGCAAGGTAGTTGCCAACCGACTGGTGCTGCCAGATGGGCCGGCCGAAGCTGTGCCGCTCCTGCGCGTAGCGCAGCGCGTCCTCGAACGCCGCCCGGGCCACGCCCACGGCGCGGGCGGCCACCTGGATGCGCCCCACCTCCAGGCCGCGCATCATCTGCGCGAACCCATGGCCCTCCTCGCCGCCCAGCAGCGCGTCCGAGCCCACCTCGACGTCGTCGAGGACGACCTCACAGCTCTCCACGCCCTTGTAGCCGAGCTTGGACAGGTCGCGGGAGACGGTGTAGCCGGTCTCGCGCTCCACCAGCAGCACGCTGATCCCGCGGTGCGGCGGCTGGGCCTGCGGATCCGTCCGGCACAGCAGCGCGACGAGTCCGGATCGCCGGGCGTTGGTGATCCAGGTCTTGGTCCCGTTGACCACGTACGCGTCGCCGGTGCGGCGGGCGATCGTCCGCATGTGCTGCAGGTCGGAGCCGCCGCCCGGCTCGGTGAGCGCCATGGTGGCGCGCAGTTCGCCGGTGGCCATCCGAGGTAGGTAGCGCTTCTTTTGTTCCTCCGTGCCGAAGCGGGTGAGCAGGTGGGACACGACGGAATGTCCACCCATGGCGCCGGCCAGACTCATCCAGCCCCGGGACAGCTCCTCGGTCACCAGGGCGAAGCACGACGCCGACACCCCGACGCTTCCGTACGGCTCCGGAATGCATAGCCCGAAGACCCCCATCCGTTTCATCTGCTCGATGAGGTCTTCTGGGTAGGCGTTGGCGTGTTCGAGGTCGCGGACCCGCTCACGGACCTCCCGGTCCACGAACTCCGCCACCACCTCGACGATGGCCTGCTCTTCCTCGGATAGTCGGGTCACGACGGGTCCACCTCGAAGCGCTCCCGATTGCCGGCTCTGTGCGTCCTCCCTTGCTCATACCCCCCCGACGCGCCGATCGGACTCATGAGCCACGAACCCCCCTATTAAAGATTTTATGTGATGTATGGTACTCCGCTGCCTCTGTGTGCGAAAGCGTACGGGTCACCGGGAAGACCGGCAGTCGATTTCGAGTTGCGCGGGACGGCGGGTATGCTCCACTCTTGCTGTCTCGCCATGCCCCCTTAGCTCAGTCGGCAGAGCGTCTCCATGGTAAGGAGAAGGTCTACGGTTCGAGTCCGTAAGGGGGCTCTGCGGTAAACGCGCCGACGGGTATCGCCGATCGGCACTGCCGAACCGTCGGCGCGTTCCGCTACCCTGATTACCGGTCGCCCGTCGATCGGCGGCCGGGGGCGGAGTAGCTCAGGAGGCAGAGCAAGCGGCTCATAATCGCTGTGTCGCCGGTTCGAGTCCGGCCTCCGCTACGCAGGACCACGCATTCAGCCAGCCAGGAGGGGCACTCCACCGTGGCAACCAAGACCACCGATGTTCGGCCGAAGATCACGCTGGCCTGTCAGGAGTGCAAGCACCGCAACTACATCACCCGCAAGAACCGGCGGAACAACCCCGACCGGCTCGAGCTTCGGAAGTACTGCCCGAACTGCCGGCGGCACCAGGCCCACCGGGAAACGCGCTAGTCCCTGCCCGCACCGAACCGAACGGCGTTCTGTTAACGTCCCCCTATGGGTCGGCTGGAGGGCAGGGTCGCCGTCGTCACCGGCGCCGGCCGGGGCATCGGTAGGGCAACCGCGGTACGGCTCGCCCGGGACGGTGCCGCCGTCGTGGTCAACGACGTCGACCCCGAGCCGGCGAACGAGACCGCCGAGCTGATCGGGCGGGACGGCGGCCAGGCGGCCGTGAGCACCGACGACACTATCTCCCTCGATGCCGCCAAGCGCCTCGTGCGGACCGCTGTGGAGCGCTTCGGAAAGCTCGACATCGTCGTCAACAACGCGGGTATCACCCGGGACCGGATGTTCCACCGGATGGACGACGAAACGCTCGACTTCGTGCTGGACGTCAACCTCCGGACCGCGTACCACACCACGCTCGCGGCCATGCCGTACCTTCGGGACGTGGCCAAGCAGGAGATCGCCGAGCAGGGGAAGGTCGCCTACCACCGTAAGATCAACTTCACCTCCTCCTCGGCCGCGATGACCGGCAACGTCGGTCAGTACAACTACACGGCGGCCAAGGGCGCGGTCATCGCCACCACCAAGACACTTGCCCGGGAGCTGGGCCCGTTCGGCATCAACGTCAACGCGGTGGCTCCCGGCTTCATCGAGACCCGCCTCACCGCGCCAAAGGAGGAGGGTTCCGACATCGGCATCCCGCAGAACCTGCGGGACATGGCGGTGATGCTGATAGCCCTGGGCCGCCCCGGCCAACCGGAGGACGTCGCGAACGTTCATGCGTTCCTCGTCTCCTCGGACGCCGATTTCGTCAGCGGGGTCACCATCCCCGTAGCCGGAGGACAGTTGGGAGCGATGGGTTGATGGCACTCAACCGTGACTTCATCGGGCGGTCCTATCCGCCGGACGAGCCGTACGAGGTCAGCCGGGTGAAGATCAAGGAGTTCGCCAATGCGATCGGCGATCCCAACCCCGCGTACCGGGACCAGGAGGCGGCGCGCGCGCTCGGCCATCCGGACGTCATAGCCCCGCCTACCTTCGCGATCGCGATCACGATGGCGGCCGGCGGGCGCGCCGTCGCGGATCCGGATCTCGGCCTGGACTACGGCCGGGTCGTGCACGGCGAGCAGCGGTTCGTCTACACCCGGCCGATCCACGCCGGGGACGTGCTGCTGGCGACCGCGACCGTCGAGGACATCCGTACCGCGGGGCGCAACGAGCTGATGACCACCAAGGTGGAGCTGGCCACGCCCGAGGGCGAGCACGTCTGCACGGCGTACTCGTCCCTTGTCGAGCGCGGCGCCGAGGGCTGAGGAGGCGACGACATGGCGACCAGGCCGAAGTACGACGAGGTCGAGGTCGGTGCCGAGATCCCGGCGCAGACCTACCCGGTGCAGCGGCTGAACCTGGTGATGTACGCGGGTGCCTCCGGCGACTTCAACCCGATCCACTGGAACGAGCGGTTCGCCAAGGCCGTCGGGCTGCCGGACGTGATCGCACACGGCATGTACACGATGGCCGAGGCGGGCCGGCTGCTGACCGACTGGGCCGGCGACCCGGGTGCGGTGGTCGAGTACGGCGTCCGGTTCTCCGCCCCGGTGGTCGTACCCGACGAGGAGGGGGCGACCATCCAGGTGGGCGGGAAGGTGGAGGAGAAGCTCGGCGACGGCAAGGTGGCGGTAGCGATCACCGCCAAGGCCGGCGACGCCACCATCCTCACCAGGGCCCGCGCCGTCGTCCAGCTCGCGTAGCCTGCCTTAGCTCCCCTTTGCCCGTGATCTTGCAGAAATTCAAAACCCGCCGGTTTGAATTTCTGCAAGATCACGGGCAAGAGAGCTAGGGACTCAGGGCAGGCCGCCCCGCCGGATCACCCCGGCGTACCACCAGGCGCTGTCCTTCGGGATCCTCCGCTGGGTGGGGAAGTCGACGTACACGAGGCCGAACCGCTTCGCGTACCCCATCGCCCATTCGAAGTTGTCCAGCAGCGACCAGGCGAAGTAGCCGCGCAACGGCACGCCGGTCCGGATCGCCGCGTGGGAGGCCCGCAGGTGCGCGTCCAGGTAGGCGATCCGCTGGGTGTCGCGTACGGTGCCGTCGGCGGTCAGCTCGTCGTCGAAGGCGGCACCGTTCTCGGTCACGTACAGCGGCGGGCAGGGGTAGTCCCGGTGCAGCCCGTACAGCACCTCGAACAGCCCGAACTCGTCGATCTCCCAGTCCATGACGGTGCTGGGCAGGCCGTGCGGTACGAACCTGACGTGTTCGCTGCCGGGCCAGCATTCGGGTGAGTGGGTGACCGGGCCGGGAAGACCCGAAACGGCGTATCGCCTGTAGTAGTTGATCCCCAGCATGTCCACCGGCGCCGCGATGGTCGCCAGGTCGCCGTCCTTGATGTGCCCGAGGTCGACCCGCTGGGCGAGATCGGCCAGCACGTCGTCCGGGTAGCGGCCGAGCAGGATGGGGTCGAGGAAGAGCCGGTTCTGCAGCCCGTCGATGCGGCGGACGGCGTCGCGGTCCTCCTCGGCGTCGGTCTCCGGGGACACCGGGTAGAGGTTGAGGCTGATGCCCCGCAGTGTGTCCGGCCGCCGGCTGCGCAGCGCCTCGACCGCCAGGCCGTGCGCGAGCAGCAGGTGGTGGGCGGAACGTACCGCGGCGTCCGGGTCACGGCGTCCGGGCGCGTGCACGCCCGAGCCGTAGCCGAGGAAGGCCGAGCACCACGGCTCGTTGAGGGTCGTCCAGGACTTCACCCGGTCGCCCAACGCGTCGTGTACGAGCTGGGCGTACTCGGCGAACCGGTACGCGGTCTCGCGCTCCGGCCAGCCGCCGGCGTCCTCCACCGCCTGGGGAAGGTCCCAGTGGTAGAGCGTCGGCCAGGGCTCGATGCCGGCCGCCAGTAGCTCGTCCACCAGCCGGCGGTAGAAGTCCAGCCCGCGCTCGTTGCTCGGGCCGGACCCGGCCGGCCGCACGCGCGGCCACGATATGGAGAACCGATACGCGGTGAGCCCCAGCGCGGCCATGAGCTGGACGTCATCCCGGTAGCGGTGGTACTGGTCAACCGCCACGTCGCCGGTGTCCCCGCCGAGCACCTTGCCCGGCGTGTGGCTGAACGTGTCCCAGATGGACGGGCCGCGCCCGTCCTCCTGGGCGGCGCCCTCCACCTGGTAGGCAGCGGTCGCCGCGCCCCAGTGGAAGTCCGCGGGGAACGGCGGGCTGGCGCGGTCCGGGACTGCGACCCGGGTCTTCGGCTGAGCCTCGTGTGTGGTCACGCCTTCAACGCACCTTCCATGATTCCTCCGATGATCTGCCGACCGAACACGAAGAAGACGATGAGCAACGGGATGGTGGAGAGCAGCGTCCCGGCGAACATCAGCGTGTAGTCGTTGAAGTAGGCGCTGGCGAGCTGGCTGAGCGAGTACTGGACGGTGGGGTTGTCCGGATTGAGCACGGCCAGCGGCCACATGAACTCGTTCCAGGTCTGCATGAACGTGAACAACCCCAGCACCGCGGCCGCCGGCCGCAGCGCGGGCAGCACCACGTTCCAGTAGATGCGGAAGGTGGAGCAGCCGTCGACCCGGGCGGCCTCGATGAGCTCGTCGGGTACCGCCTGGCTGGCGTACTGGCGCATCATGAACACGCCGAACCCGGTCACCAGGAACGGCACGATCACCGCCTGCAGCTCGCCGGCCCAGCCGAGCCGCACCATGATCATGTACAGCGGGATGATGCCCATCTGCACCGGCACCATCATCGTGGCCAAGACCACCAGCAGCAGGGCGTTCCGGCCGCGGAACCGCAGCTTGGCGAACGCGAACCCGGCGAGCGAGGCGAAGAACACAGTCGAGAGCGCCACCGCACTCGCGGCGATGGCGGAGTTGAGCAGGCCCTTCGCGAAGTTCGCGTCCCTGGCGGCGAGCAGCCGGCCGACGTTCTCGCCCAGGTTGCCGCCGGGGAGCAGCGGCGGTGGCACGTCGCCGACGACGGCGTTGGTACGGGTGGCGACGACGAACATCCAGTAGATCGGGAACGCCGAGAGGGCGATGGTCAGGACGAGCGTGATGTAGGTCAGCGGGCTGGCCCGCCACAGGCGCGTCGCGGCGCCGCCACCTGACCGGCGCCGTGGTCGCTCCGACGGGGCTCGTGCCGCCGTCGGCCGGACCCCGGTGATGGCGCTCATGGTGTACCTCTCACTTCGTCCCGCCGAGGCGGCGGATGATCAGGAAGTTGACGAGCGAGGCGATAAGGATCAGGCAGAAGATCATCCATGCGATCGCCGCGCCGTACCCGTAGTCGTGGTCGCGGAACGCGTTCTCGAACATGAACATCGTCACGGTCTGGAACTGCCGCAGCGTCCCACCGGCCATGTGTCCGCTGCGTTCGAACAGCACCGGCTCGGTGAACAGCTGCAGGCCCCCGATGGTGGAGATGATGACCGTGAAGATGATCGTCGGACGGATCATCGGCACGGTGATCTGCCAGAGCTGGCGGCGCCGCGACGCGCCGTCGATGGCCGCCGCCTCGTACAGGTCACGCGGGATCGCCTGCATCGCGGCCAGGTAGATCAGTGTGTTGTACCCGGTCCACCGCCAGTCGACCATTGTCGAGATCGCGATCCAGGAGGCCCACTTGCTGCCCCGCCAGTCGACGTTCTCCGCGCCGACCAGGCCGAGCAGCCAGTTGATCATCCCGAAGTCGCGGGCGTAGAGCTGGCCGAAGACGATCGCGACCGCCGCGACCGAGGTGACCATCGGCAGCAGCACACCCATCCGGAAAAAGGTCGGCAGCCGCAGCCATCGGTTGAGCGCATTCGCCAGCATCAGCGCCAGCACCAGCTGCGGCACCGTGGCAACCACGAATATGCCTATCGTGTTGAGGATCGAGTTCCAGAAGTACGGGTCCCCCAGGAGTTGGGCGTAGTTCGCCAGCCCGATGAACGGTCCCTTCCCGATGAGCTCCCAGTCGTGCAGGGAGACCCACAGCGTGTAGCCCAGGGGGAACAGCCCGAACACGGCGAAGACCAGATAGAACGGCGCGATGTAGAGGTACGGCGAAGCCTTGACGTCCAGCCGGTCGATTCGGCTCCGCCATCGGGCGCGTTCGGTGGCCCCGGCCGGCCGCGTTGTCGCGGCCGGCCGGGGGCGCTGTCGGGTCGGACGGAGGTCAACGCCCATCGCTGGTCGTCAACCCGCCTCGCTCTGGGCGTCCCGCACCGCCCGTTGCCAACCCGCGTCGGAAGAGAGGTCTCCCGCCTCGACCGCGCGAAGTGCCTCCTCCACCCGCTCGCGCACGGGCTGGTTGTCCGGAGCCAGGTAGACCGGGCGCAGACCCTTGGCGCTCTCGCCGAAGATCTCGCCGACCGGTGCGTTGCTGAAGTACTCGTTTTTGAAGTTCTGCACCGCCGGGTCCTCGATCGCCTGCGGAGACGACGGGTAGTTGGTGCGCGCCTTGAACGCGGCGATCTGGCCCTGTGGGTTGGTCAGGAACTTGGCCAGCTCGGCGGCCTCCGCCGGGTGTTCGCTCTGCGCCGGCACCGCGAGCCAGGAGCCGCCCCAGACTCCGCCGCCGCCGGGAACGGTGGTGACGTCCCACAGGCCGGCCTTCTCCTCGCCGGCGAACTCCTGGATCTGGCCGAGCATCCAGGCCGGCGCGGCGACGGTGGCGAAGCTATCCCGCCGGAAGCCGGAGATCCACGGATCGTCGAACGTCCGCAGCTCCGCGGATAGGCCCGCCTGGGCCATCTCGACGCTGGTGTCCCAGGCCGTCTTGACCGCCGGGTTCGTGTCGATGACCAAGTTGTTGTTCGTGTCGAAGTAGGTGTAGTTGCTGGCCTTGCCGGCCTCCTGCCACAGGATCGTGTTGTAGACGTTGGTGGCCGAGTCGACGAACTTCGCGTCGACGTTGGCCGCCTCGAACTTCTTGCCGGTCTCGATGAAGTCGTCCCAGGTGGTCCAGAGCTGGCCAACCTTCTCCCGGTCGGTCGGCAGGCCGGCCTTCTCGAACAGGTCCTTGCGGTAGACCATGCCCATGGCGCCGATGTCCGTGCCGAGGCCGATGAGCTTGCCGTCCGGAGTCATGCCCGCCTGCCACTTCCAGGACAGGAAGTTGCCCTCCAGCTCACCGGCGCCGTGGTCGAGCAGGTTCACGAACGCGTCCGGCTGCGCCAGCAGTCGGTTGATGATGCCCTCCTCGAGGGCGACCACGTCGCCGGCCCCGCTGCCGGTGGCGAGGTACTGCTCCAGCCGCGGCAGGTAGTCCTCGAGCCGGACGATGTTGCGTGGCCTGATGTCGATGTTCGGGTGGCTGGCCTCGTACTGCTTGTACAGCTCCTCGTACCCGAACGTGCCGAACGTGTCGATGGTGAGTGTGATCTTCCCTCCTGCTTCACCGCCGCCCCCGCTGCCGCCGCCCCCCGAGCAGGCAGCGGCAGCGAGAACGCCGGCGACGAGCAGGACGCCGACGGCCCGTTTCCGGCCGCGGCGCAGGTATGTCCTCATCGCCGTATCCCTTCGTGGTTGTGTGGGAGCGCTCCCACGAAACGATGACTCCGCCCCAAACGGACTGTCAAGGGTGGTTCGACGGCGGCCTGGCGTCGTTGTGAGAACGTGATCTGGGCAGTCCCGCGAACCGGCAACGATGGCAGACTGGGCGGTGATGAGCGATCCGCCCCCCGAGGTGAGGGAGCTGGCCGACCGTCGCGCCGCCGCCCGGGCCGGCCGAGATTTCCCGGCCGCCGACGCGCTGCGCGACCGGATCGCCGCGCTGGGCTGGACGGTGCGGGACGCACCGGGCGGGTACGAGCTTGCGCCGGTGTCGACTCGTACACCGCCGTACCGCGTCCACCCCACGATCGGTGGACTCCCGGACCGGACGGGCGAGGCGCCGACCCGCCGGGCCACCGTGGCGTTGCTGGTCGAGGGCTGGCCGCACGACCTGCGGTCCTGCGTTCGAGCGCTGTTGGCGCACGCGCCCGGCGACGTGGCCGTGGCCGCCCTCGACCAGGCGAACGTCGACGGCGCCGGCGACGCGCTGCACGAGCTCGCGACGGAGCATCCGGGGCGGGTGGAAGAGTGGCACGTCGCCGCCCCGGCGGGGTGGGGCGGTGCCCGTAACGCGCTGCTGGCCTCCGACACCGCCGAGATCCACATCCTGGCGGACACCTCGACGATCCTCGAGGGTGACGCGCTGACCCCACTGCTGCGCTGCTTCGACGATCCCTCGGTGGTCGGGGCCGGCTGGCGCGGTGTGGCCGTCGACGACGACTGGCGCGGCTTCCACGACGCCGGGCCCGGCGAGGTGGAGGCGCTGCTGGGGTACCTGTTCGCGGTTCGCCGGGACGCGGCGACGGGGGTCGGCGGGCTGCCGAGGAAGGCGCGCTTCTATCGCAACGCCGACCTGGAGTTCTCCCTCGCGCTGCGGGATGCCGGCCTCGGCCGGCTCGTCGTACCCGAGGGCGAGCTGCCGGTTCGGCAGGCCCGCCACCGCGGCTACCACGACACCGATCACGCCTACCGTGACCGGGAGTCCAAGCGGAACTACGACCGGCTGCTGGCCCGGTTCCGTGGCCGCGAGGACCTGCGGCTCCCCTCCTAGGCCGTGATCTTGGCAAGATGGCCGACAATGGAGCGCGTGCTTGAGCCCTATGTCCGCGAGCGGGTGACGCTCGCCCCGTACACCACGCTGCGGCTGGGCGGCCCGGCGCGGCGCTTCGTCGAGGCGACCTCGGCCGACGAGGTGGTGGCGGCGGTGACCCGCGCCGACCGGGCAGGGGAGCCGGTGTTGGTGCTCGGCGGCGGCAGCAACGTCGTCGTCGCCGACGAGGGGTACCCGGGCACTGTCGTACGGGTGGCGACCCGTGGTGTCTCGGTCTCCCGTACCGAGGACGGTGTGCTGGTTCGCGCCCAGTCGGGCGAGGAGTGGGAGCCGTTCGTCGCCAGGTGTGTCGCCGAAGGGCTCGTCGGGGTGGAGTGCCTGTCCGGTATCCCTGGCCTCCTCGGCGCCACCCCGATCCAGAACGTCGGCGCGTACGGCCAGGAGATCAGCGACACGCTGGTCGCCGTCCGCGTGCTGGACCGGCGGACCGGCGAGGTGGTGACCCTGAACGCGGCGCAGTGCGGCTTCACCTACCGCAGTAGCGTCTTCAAGGGCTCCGACCGCTACGTGGTCCTGGAGGTGACGCTGGCGCTGGGCCGCGGGCAGCTCGGCAGCCCGATCCGCTACGCAGAGCTGGCCCGCGTGCTCGGGGTCGAGGTGGGTGAGCGGGTGCCGCTCGCCGACGCCCGGAACGCCGTGTTCGCGCTGCGCCGGAGCAAGGGAATGGTGCTCGATCCGGCCGACCCGGACACCCGCAGCGTCGGTTCGTTCTTCGTCAACCCGGTACTCACCCCGGAGCGGGCCGCCGAGCTGGAACGGCGGGCGCCTGGGTTTCCGCGGTTCGGCGAGAGGGGCGGCCGGGTCAAGGTTCCGGCCGCGTGGCTCATCGAGCGCGCCGGGTTCGGTAAGGGGTACGCGAAGGGCCGTGCCCGCATCTCCACCAAGCACACGCTGGCGCTGACCAACCCGGACTCCGCCACGACCGCCGAGCTCGTCGCGCTGGCCCGGGAGGTCCGTGCCGGCGTACGGGACAGATTCGGGGTGGAGCTAACCAGCGAGCCCGTCCTCGTGGGCCTCTCGCTCTAGTCGCCGTGCCGGCAGTGGAACGTATCGTGGATCCACTATGCGTGGTTCGACCCTCGTGCGCCTGCTGGACGAGAGAGCCGATAGGGACGGTGCCGCGCCGGCCCTGATGACCGCCGAGGAGGTCGTCTCGTACCGCCAGCTGCGGGACCGGGCGGCCTCGGTGGCCGAGGGGCTGGTCGAGGCGGGGATAGGCCCGGGGGATCGGGTCGCGCTCTGGCTGCCGAACTGCGCCGAGTACGTCGAGACATGCTTCGCGCTCGCCCGCCTGGGCGCCATAGCGGTGGCTCTCAACACCCGTTTCCGCGCCCACGAGGCACAGGACATACTGAGCCGGTCCGGCGCGCGGGCACTGGTCCTGTGTCCGGAGGTCAAGAACGTCGATTTCCTTTCGATGGTGGCCGGCCTCGACCGCCGGGCGCTGCCGGCGCTGGACACCCTGATCCTGGTCGGGTCGTCGGCCCGCCCACCCGAAGCGCCCGCGGACCTGCGTACGGTGCCGTTCGACGCGCTGCGTCGAGCCGGCACCCGACGCGGGGCGCCGGCGCCGGCCGCCGACCTGCGCGTCACCGGTGATTCCCCGTGCAACGTCTTCACCTCCTCCGGCACCACCTCGGCGCCCAAGCTCGTGCTGCTGGATCAGGCGGCGCTGGCCACCCATGCCCGGCACGTCGCCTCGGCCTTCGGGTACGGCGCGCCGGACTGCCGGGTGCTGTGCATGCTGCCGCTGTGCGGCGTCTTCGGCTTCGACACGCTGCTGGGCACGCTCGCCGGCGGAGCGGCCGCGGTGCTGATGCCCGTCTTCGACGGCGACGAGGCGGCGCGGCTGATCGAACGGCACCGGGTCACCCACACCAACGGTGCCGACGAGATGCTGCGCCGTATCCTCGCCGCGTCCGACCCGCAGCGGCTCGGCTCGCTGCGCGAGGCCGCATTCGCGAACTTCTCCGGCGACCCCCGTGCGCTGGTCGACGCCGGTGACCGGCTGGGTGCGCACTTCTTCCAGACGTACGGTTCGAGCGAGGTACAGGCGCTGATGTGCTATCAGGCGCCCGGGACGGGCGCCGAACGCCGGGCACTCGGCGGTGGGGTCCCGGTCGCCGACGAGATCGAGGTACGGGTCCGCGACCCGGAAACCGACCGGCTGCTCGGCCCCGGCGAGTCGGGGCAGCTCGAGATCCGCGGCCCGAACATCCTCGCCGGCTACCTCGGCGATGAGCGGGCGCGGCGGAGAACGCTCACCGAGGACGGGTTCGTCCGCTCCGGTGACCTGGGCTACCTGGAGGGAGGCGGAAAGGGGTTCGTCTACCTCGCCCGGCTGGGTGACGCGCTGCGGCTCGGCGGGTTCCTCGTACACCCGCGGGAGATCGAGGAGTTCCTCGAGGGGTTGCCCGGCGTCGGCGGGGCGCAGGTGGTCGGGGTGTCCTTGCCGACCGGCACGGTGCCCGTCGGGTTCGTCGTCGGCGACGGTTCGGCGCGGCTCGACGAGGAGGACCTGATCGCTCGCTGCCGGACCAGACTCGCGGCCTTCAAGGTGCCCCGGCGCATCGTGCGGCTCTCCGCCTTCCCGACCGTCGGCAGCGCCAACGGGGTGAAGATCCGCCGGGTCGAGCTGCGCGACCGTGCCGCGGAGCTGTTGCGGGAGGCACCCTGACCGGGATGCTAATATAAAATATCTCCTGACCAGCGGTGCTCGGCTCCCGTGCCTGCCGGACCAGTGCTCGACATAGCGGTTGGGGCGGCCGCGGCGGCGATGCCGTTCGGCGCCGTCCCTGGAGGTTACTGTGGGTAACAATCTCAGACATGCCCGCATCGGCAGGTGAGTCGGCGTGGGAGCCGGGGCTGAAACACTCTTGAGATGTGTGTGGGATTTCGGTCGCCACCGAGTGTCGGCCGCCCGTTGCTCGGCCAAAGTCAGGTGTACTTAGATGTGTCTCGTGTTCGCCAGGCAACGTCGCTCACCAGGGCGCATGTGTGGCCTCCCGGAGGCGTCGCACGATTGGCCCGGCATCCTCGTACGCTGGTGGTACGTCATTTTGGTTACTTCGATCGGGGAGATTCGGATGCATGAGCCGGCGGCCTCTGAAGGGCTTTTCGAACGCGACTCCCTTAGCCGGCCGGGGGCATCGGCGCGGCTCGTTGGTTTTGTCCCTCGAGTTACCAACGTGCGGTTCCGGGAACCGCTATATTGCGGCGACATACAATATGAACTGAGCCTTTTCAGGCTTGGGGGGGTGTGATGATGGCTGTTCCGCGTGAGATCGTGGGCACCGCAGGACTGGGCCGGCGCCCGCAGCTGAGCGACGAGGTCGCGACGTACATCCGGGAACTGATCATGTCCGGACAGGTCCGGCAGGGCGAGTTCCTCCGTCTGGAGAAGGTGGCGAGCGACCTCGGCATCAGTGCGACACCGGTGCGGGAGGCGCTGCTCTCCCTTCGTGGTGAGGGTTTCGTCCATCTGGAGCCGCGCCGTGGGTTCGTTGTGGCGTCGCTGTCCCGGCAGGACGTCGAGGACCTCTTCTTCGTCCAGGCAAGCATCGCCGCCGAGCTGGCGGCCCGATCCGCCGAGCGGATCTCGCCGGGCGACCTGGACGAGCTGGAGGGACTCCAGGAGGGCATGGCCAAGGCGGCGGAGGGCAACGACGTCGACGCGATCGAGGACCACAACCACAGGTTCCACCGCGTGCTGAACGTCGCGGCCGACTCGCCCAAGCTGACCTGGATGCTCGGCACCGTCGTGCGGTACGCGCCCCGGCGGTTCTACGGGACGATTCAGGGCTGGATCGAGGCGTCGCTGGAGGATCACCGAATCATCCTCGCCGCCCTGCGCGCCAAGGACGCGGACGCGGCGCGCAAGGCGATGCACGAGCACATCGTGCACGCGGGCGACCTGCTGGTCAGTCACCTGGAGGACCAGGGGTTCTGGCGGAAAGCGAGTTAGTCGCTCGGGCTGGGTCGCTCGGCAGGGCGAGCCAGGCGTCGATGCCCGCCAGTAGCCGTTTCCTGACGTCGTCGGGGGCGGCCGAGCCCCGGATCGAGCAGCGGGCCAGCTCGGCGAGTGCCTCGTCGGGCAGGCCGTGTACGTCCCGGGCGATCTCGTACTGGCGGGCCAGTCGGTCGCCGAACAACAAAGGGTCGTCCGCGCCGAGCGCCACCGCGACGTCGGCGTCCAGGAGCCGGCGCAGCGGCACGTCCGCCGGATCAGATGCGACGCCAAGGGCGACGTTCGAGGTCGGGCAGACCTCGAACGTCACCCCGGCGGCGGCGGCCCGGCCGATCAGCGCCGGGTCGTCCGTCGCCCGGATGCCGTGGCCCACCCGGTCGGCACCGAGCCGGTCGAGGCAGGCGCGCACGCTCTCCGGCCCGGCCAGCTCGCCGCCGTGCGGCACGGCAAGGAGGCCGGCCCGCCGGGCGATGCGGAACGCCCCGGCGAAGTCGTCGGCGAAGCCGCGCCGCTCGTCGTTCGACAGGCCGAATCCGACCACGCCACTGCCCGCGTACTGTCCGGCGAGCCTCGCCAGCGTCTTCGCGTCGAGCGGATGGCGGGTCCGGTTCGCCCCGATGATGACGGCGATGCCTACCCCGGTGGCCCGCTCGGCCTGCGCCGCGGCGTCCAGGATGAGTTCGACGGTCGCGGTGAGCCCGCCCAGCCGGCGTTCGTAACCGGTGGGATCGACCTGGATCTCCAGCCAGCCCGAGCCGTCCGCCCGCTCGTCCTCCGCAGCCTCCCGGAGCAGCCGCCGGACGTCACGTTCGGTGCGGAGCACCGAACGGGCGACGTCGTACAGCCGCTGGAACCGGAACCATCCGCGCTGGTCGGTCGCCCACAGCGTGGGCGGCCAGTCCCGCACCAGCGCGTCCGGCAGGTGCACCCCGTGCTCGCCGGCCAGCTCCACCAGCGTCGAGTGGCGCATGGCGCCGGTGAAGTGCAGGTGCAGGTGCGCCTTGGGCAGCGAGGCGACCGGACGTGCCATGACGAGATCTTGCCGTACCGACCGACAACCTTGCCGGGCGCCCACGCGTACGTAGGGGACGCAAGCGAAAACAGGCGCGCATCCCGGGACGCACCGCCGGCCGATTCCCCCGCCGAGATCTATGTTGTGGGACCGTCTTGTCCGGTTTGGGCCCCCGCAACATAGATCTCGGCGGACAGCCTCGCGCCCTCAGCCCAGTAGTTCGGCGATCCGGGTGACACCCTCGGCGAGGTCGTCGTCGCCGAGCGCGTACGACATCCGGAAGTAGCCTCCGGCGCCGAACGCCTCTCCCGGCACGACGGCGACCTCGACCTCCTCCAGGATCAGCTCGGCCAGCTCGAGCGAGGTCTGCGGGGTCCGTCCCCGGATCGTGCGGCCGAGCACCTGCTTCACCGATGGGTAGGCGTAGAAGGCGCCCTCCGGTTCCGGGCACACGACGCCGGGAACCTCGGCCAGCATCCGGACGATCGTCTTCCGCCGCCGGTCGAACGCTGCGCGCATCTCGGCCACCGCCGACAGGTCACCGGAGACCGCCGCGACGGCCGCCGCCTGGGCGACGTTGCAGACGTTGGACGTGGTGTGCGACTGCAGGTTGGTCGCGCCCTTGACGACATTGTTCGGACCCACCAGCCACCCGACCCGCCATCCGGTCATGGCGTACGTCTTCGCCACCCCGTTGACCACCACGCACCCGTCGGCCAGCTCGGGCACGAGCGCCGGCATCGACGAGAACGTCGCGTCGCCGTACACCAGGTGCTCGTAGATCTCGTCGCAGACCACCCACAGGCCGTGCTCGACCGCCCAGCGGCCGATCGCCGCGACCTCGTCGGGCGAGTAGACCGCACCGGTGGGGTTGGACGGGGAGCAGAACAGCAGGGCCTTGGTCCGCTCGGTCCGTGCCGCCTCCAGCTGCTCGATGGTCGCTCGGTAACCGGTGGACTCGTCGGTGTGCACCTCGACGGCCCGGCCGTCGGCGAGCCTGATCGCCTCCGGGTACGTCGTCCAGTACGGCGCCGGCAGCAGCACCTCGTCGCCGGGATCGAGGAGGACGGTGAACGCGGCGAACACCGCGTGCTTGCCGCCGTTGGTGATGAGCACCTGGCTCGGCTCCACCGAGTAGTCGGAGTCCCGCTTGGTCTTCGCCGCCACCGCCTCGCGGAGCTCGGGCAGACCCGCCGGCGCCGTGTAGCCGTGGTAACGCGGATTGCGGCAGGCCTCGACCGCCGCCTCGACGATGGGCTGGGGCGTCGGGAAGTCGGGTTGGCCCGCGCCGAAGCCGATGACCGGTCGGCCTGCCTCCTTCAACGCTCTGGCCTTCGCGTCGACCGCGAGGGTGGCCGATTCGGTGATGCCGGCGATGCGTGCGGAGATCCCTCGGGGGCTCCTTGTGGCCGTTCTCATGGCTTCTCATGCTTCCATGAAGCAAAGCGCGGCCGCCAACCGATAACGGCGGGTCGCGCCGCCGAGTCCACACAGCCGCGTCATCGAGTCCACAAACACGCCGCCCGTTCGACGTCCACGGCCTCGGCCACGTAGACTCCGGATGTCGCCGGGGCATGTAAGCTTTGGCGGTCACGACAAAGGGCAGTAGCTCAATTGGCAGAGTCCCGGTCTCCAAAACCGGCGGTTGGGGGTTCGAGTCCCTCCTGCCCTGCGGAGTGCAGTCCGCACATGCGACGATCACGACCGAGTCAGGTGAGGGTATGGCGACGCAGACGCGGGGGGGCACCCCGACGAGAGGGCGCCCGACCCCAGGAGGGGGGCGTACCTCCCCTGCTCTCTTCTACCGTCAGGTAGTAGCCGAGCTGCGCAAGGTCATCTGGCCGACCCGCAGGGAGCTCGTCACATACACCAGCGTGGCCCTCGTGTTCGTCCTCATCATGGTCGGGATCGTCTCCGGTCTGGACTTTGGCTTCAGCCAGCTGGTGATCAAAGTCTTCGGTTGAGTTCGTGCGCACGTACTCCGGCCCGCCGGAAACACCCATGAGATAGAGAAGGCAAACGCCGTGTCCGAGTCGTCCCCAGTGCCCACCGACGAGCCTCCCGAGGGCCCGGGCATGCTGTCGGAGGAGGCGGCCCTGGAGTCCGCCGAGGAGGAGACCACCGACACGGAGCCCGAGGCCGGTGAGGAGATCGAGGAGATCGAGTCCGATCCGGTCGAGGAGCTCAGGCGGCACCTGCAGGCCCTCCCCGGCGACTGGTACGTGGTGCACTCGTACGCCGGGTACGAGAACCGCGTGAAGGCCAACCTCGAGAGCCGCACCGGATCCCTCAACATGGAGGACTACATCTTCCAGGTGGAGGTGCCGACGCATCAGGTCACCGAGGTCAAGGGCGGCAAGCGCCAGCAGGTGGCCGAGAAGGTGTTGCCCGGGTACATCCTCGTCCGGATGGTCCTCACCGACGAATCGTGGGCGGCGGTACGCAACACACCCGGGGTGACGGGTTTCGTCGGTCTGTCCAGCCGTCCCTCGCCGCTGAGCGTGGGCGAGGTGGCGGCGCTCCTTGCTCCCGAGCCGGAGGAGAAGAAGAAGGAGGAGGAGCTCCGGAAGGTAGACTTCGAGGTCGGCGAGTCGGTTACCGTTATGGAGGGCCCGTTCGCCACGCTTCCCGCGACGGTCAGCGAGATCAACGCGGAGGCGCAGAAGCTCAAGGTCCTGGTGTCGATCTTCGGCCGGGAGACCCCGGTCGAGCTGTCGTTCAACCAGGTCTCGAAGATCTAGTACGTACCCCTGACGAGAACCCGGAAGAAGCATGCCTCCGAAGAAGAAGGTCGCCGCCGTCGTCAAGGTCCAGCTTCCCGCTGGGCAGGCGACCCCTGCGCCGCCCGTCGGCACCGCGCTGGGTCCGCACGGCGTCAACATCATGGACTTCTGCAGGCAGTACAACGCCGCGACGGAGTCCCAGCGCGGGAACATCATCCCGGTGGAGATCACGATCCACGAGGATCGGTCGTTCGTCTTCGTCACGAAGACCCCTCCGGCCACCGACCTGATCAAGAAGGCCGCAGGCCTGGAGAAGGGCAGCAGCGAGCCGCACAAGACCAAGGTGGCGGCGCTCAGCCGCGATCAGGTGCGAGAGATCGCGCAGACGAAGATGCCGGACCTCAACACGGCGACCATCGAGGCGGCAGAGAAGATCATCGCCGGGACTGCCCGCTCCATGGGCGTCACTGTCAAGGACGACTGACCTGCCGTACCCCGGCACCCGTTTCCCGTGATCTTCTGCAAGATCACGGGAAGGTAAGCGTGTGGGAGGGTCCGCGCTGACCCGTACCACCAACCTCCACGAGGAGTGAACATGCAGCGCAGCAAGAACTACCGCCGGGTCGCCGAGCTGGTCGACCGCACCCGGCTGTACAGCCCCGGCGAGGCCATGCGGCTGGCCAAGGAGACGTCGCCCACCAAGTTCGACGGCACCGTCGAGGTGGCACTGCGGCTGGGCGTCGACCCCCGCAAGGCGGACCAGATGGTCCGGGGCACCGTCAACCTTCCGCACGGCACCGGCAAGACCGCCCGGGTGTTGGTGTTCGCCACCGGCCCCCGTGCCGACGAGGCGCGCGAGGCGGGTGCCGACTACGTGGGGTCGGACGACATGATCGAAGAAGTGCAGAACGGCTTCCTCGGCTTCGACGCTTGCGTCGCCACCCCCGACATGATGGCCAAGGTCGGCCGGCTCGGCCGCGTCTTGGGCCCGCGCGGCCTGATGCCCAACCCCAAGACCGGCACGGTGACGCCGGACGTCGGCAAGGCTGTGGCCGACATCAAGGGCGGCAAGATCGAGTTCCGCGTCGACCGGCAGGGCAACGTGCACTTCCGGGTCGGCAAGGCCTCGTTCTCCGACCGCGCCTTGGTGGAGAACTACCAGGCCGCGATCGAAGAGGTGATCAGGCTCAAGCCGTCCGCCGCGAAGGGCCGCTACCTGAGGAAGGTCACCGTCACCTCCACGATGGGGCCGGGCATCCCGGTCGACCCCAACCGCACCCGCAACCTGGCCGCGGACCTCGAGGAGGCCGGCGCCGCCGCGAGTTAGCGGTACCACTTTGGTATCGAGCCCGGGTGCCATCTCGGGTATGGCTATGACGCTTCGGCTCAGCGACGAGCAGACCGAGGCGCTCCGGCGGCAAGCTGATGCCGAGGGTCGGAGCATGCAGCAGGTGGTGAGGTCTGCCGTCGAGGAGTATCTCGCCCGACGGATGGGCAAATGAAATGACCCGTTATGTGAGCGTAGAGCAGGCGCTGGAGCTTGCCGCCGTCGCGTGCGAACGCTCACCCGAAGACCCGCCGCCTCTTCGAGACGCGGGCTTGCTGGACTCGGCGATCCATCGCCCGCAGGCGGCGATGTTCGGGCAGGAGGCCTATCCCGACCTCGTCGAGAAGGCTGCGGCACCGCTCCAGTCACTCGTGGTCAACCCCCCGTTTATCGACGGCAACAAGCGTGCCGCATGGCTGGTGACCACAGTCTTCCTGCGCAAGAACGACGTCCGCTTGCAGCCGGCCGAGGATGCGGCGTACGACTTGGTCGTCTCGGTTGCGGCGGGTGAACTCGAAGAGGTCAAGGAGATCGCCGATATCCTCCGGTCCTTCGTCCGGAGCGGCTGACCGCGATTTTGCCAGCACGGCCACCCGTACGTATGCTCACGTTTGCCGAAGACCGCCGGTCGTCACCCAAGCCCACATGGCGGGGGTGGCCGAAGGTCCCGCGAGAGCGGGCGGCCCGCGCAGGTGACGAGAGCCGATGGGCTGAGACGCCGTGTGCCTCCAGGCCCGCCGACGCCCCGTGCGCCTGCGCCGGGGCGTTTTCTGTTTGTCGGGACCTTCGTCGGCGTGGGTTACGAAAGGAGGCGCATGGCGAAGGCGGAGAAGGTAGCCGCGGTCGCCGAGCTCACGGAGGAGTTCGAGAGCTCGAACGGCGCCGTGCTCGCCGACTACCGCGGGCTCAGCGTGGCCCAGCTGGGCGAGCTGCGCCGTTCTCTCGGCGAGAACGCTCGGTTCGCCGTGGTGAAGAACACCCTGACCAAGCTCGCGGTCCGGGACGCCGGTCTGGCGGATGAGATGCAGGGCCTGCTGGAGGGTCCGTCGGCTGTCGCGTTCGTCAAGGGAGATCCGGTCGAGACCGCCAAGGGGTTGCGGGACTTCGCCAGGACCAACCCGGCCCTGGTGATCAAGGGTGGCATCCTCGAGGGCAAGGCGATGACGCCCGAGGAGATCACCAGGCTCGCCGATCTGGAGTCGCGGGAGGTACTCCTCGCGAAGATGGCCGGCGCCATGAAGGCGCCGATGAGCAAGGCGGCGTCGCTCTTCAACGCGCTGCCCACCCAGGCCGCCCAGCTCGCGGAGGCGCTACGCGCGAAGCGTGCCGAGGCCGAAGGCGGCGAGGGGACGAGCGAGCCGGCAGGCGAAGCGACGCAGGAGGTGGCGTCCCCGGACGTCGGCGAGCAGGATGTCCCCGAGCAGCAGGGTGTCGGCAAGGGCGACGACTGATCAGCAGGAGGAAAGGAAAACATGGCCAAGCTCAGCACCGACGAGCTGCTTGACGCGTTCAAGGAGATGACGCTCCTCGAGCTGTCGGAGTTCGTGAAGAAGTTCGAGGAGACCTTCGAGGTCGAGGCGGCCGCCCCGGTCGCCGTCGCGGCCGCACCGGGTGCGGCGGCCGGCGCGCCGGCCGAGGCCGCGGCGGCCGAGGAGCAGACCGAGTTCGACGTCGTCCTCGAGGGGGCCGGCGACAAGAAGATCCAGGTCATCAAGGAGGTTCGCGGCCTGACGAGCCTGGGTCTCAAGGAGGCCAAGGACCTCGTCGAGGGTGCGCCGAAGCCGCTGCTGGAGAAGGTCGACAAGGAGACCGCCGAAAAGGCCAAGGCCGCCCTGGAGGGCGCCGGCGCGACCGTGACCGTCAAGTGACGGTGACCGCCAGGCAACAGTGACCGTCAAGTAACCGAAAACCGCTCGTGTGACCCACGGTACTCGCTACCGTGGGTCACACATTTTCTTCGGCCAGTGGTCGACCGTGACCTCGTGGCTACTCGCTCGTTGAGCCCGGGGCATTCCGGATGGACGAAAGGTGACGAGTGGGCGTCGAGATCAAGGTCGAGGGGCTCACGAAGTCCTTTGGCCGGCAGGTGATCTGGGCGGATGTGGGGCTCACCCTCCCCGAGGGTGAGATCTCGGTCCTCCTGGGGCCGTCCGGTACGGGCAAGTCCGTCTTCCTCAAGACGCTTGTCGGACTGCTCAAGCCGGACCGCGGTCATATCTGGATCGAGGGCAGGGACCTTCCCCGCCTCTCCGAACACGACCTGTACGAGACGCGCAAGCTGTTCGGCGTGCTGTTCCAGGACGGCGCGCTGTTCGGCTCGATGAACGTCTACGACAACATCGCCTTCCCGCTCAGGGAGCACACCAACGCCAGCGAGGCGGAGATCAAGCGCATCGTCGGCGAGAAGATGGAGATGGTGGGCCTGCTCGGGTCGGAGAAAAAGCTGCCCGGCGAGATCTCCGGCGGTATGCGCAAGCGGGCCGGCCTGGCCCGGGCGCTGGTGCTCGACCCGCGGATCATCCTCTTCGACGAGCCGGACTCCGGGCTCGACCCGGTGCGCACCGCCTACCTCAACCAGCTCATCGTCGACCTGAACACCGAGACCGGCGCGACGTTCCTCATCGTCACCCACGACGTCAACACCGCGCGGACCCTGCCGGACAACATCGGGCTGTTGTTCCGGCGCGAGCTTGTGATGTTCGGGCCCCGCGAGATGCTGCTGTCCAGCACCGAGCCGGCGGTGCGGCAGTTCCTCTCCGCCCGCCGGCACGGACCGATCGGGATGAGCGAGGAGAAGGACGTCTCCGAACTGGAGGCGGAGGCCGAGGCCCAGGGTGCTGACAACGGTCACCTGCTGCCGATTCCGCCCCAGCTCATGCCGAGCGGCGGCGCGCCGCGGCCGACGATGCACCCGCCCGGCGCATGGCTGCGCGAGCACGGGCTTGCCCCGCCGCCCGGGTCCTTCATCGACGAGCGTGGCCGTAACTGGGCCGAGGAGTGGTATCGGCACAACTACGCCGCCGGCGGCGTGCGCTCGGGCACCGGTCCGCGTACCGAGTCTTCCGACCCCCGGTCCTCCGAGACCCGGCCGTACGGGTCCTACGGGCAGCAGCCTCCGCAGGACGACCCCTACCGCGGGGAGTTCCCGTGGTTCCGGGATCCGCCCCGCGGGGGTGAGCAGTAATGGCCCAGGACCGTCGGGCCAATCGGCTGACGACGCCTCGCCCGGTGGCCTCCGGACTGTCCGCGCCGGGCAACTTCGTCGCGATGTGCCTGGACACTTTCCGGGTGATGTTCCGCCGCCCGTTTCAGTGGAAGGAGTTCATCCAGCAGGCGTGGTTCATCGCCAGCGTCACGATCCTGCCGACCATGCTGGTCTCGATCCCGTTCGGTGCGGTCATCGCCCTGCAGGTCGGCAACCTCTTCCGGGAGTTCGGCGCGCAGAGCTTCACCGGTTCGACCTCGGTGCTCGCGGTGGTGCGGGAGGCCGCGCCGGTGGTGACGGCGCTGCTGATCGCCGGCGCGGGCGGCTCGGCGATCTGCGCCGACCTGGGGTCGCGGAAGATCCGCGAAGAGATCGACGCGATGGAGGTGCTGGGCATCAACCCGCTCTATCGCCTCGTAGTGCCGCGGATGTTCGCCAGCATGCTGGTCGCGGTCTTCCTCAACGGCCTCGTCTCAGTGGTCGGGGTGGTCGGCGGGTACATCTTCAACGTCCTCGTCCAGGGCGGCACGCCCGGCGCGTACCTGGCCTCCTTCACGATCATCGCGCAGCTTCCCGACCTGTACGCGGCGGAGATCAAGGCGGTGGTGTTCGGCGCGCTGGCGGCGCTCGTCGCCTCGTACAAGGGTCTCACCGCGGGCGGCGGGCCGAAGGGGGTCGGTGACGCCGTGAACCAGTCGGTGGTCATCACGTTCGTCCTGCTGTTCTTCGTGAACTTCGTTCTCACCGCGGTTTACCTGCAGGTCGTGCCGCCGAAGGGGCTTTGATGGCAGAGGAGACGGCCAGGACCCCGGTTCGCTATCCCCGCCCGGTTCGGGCGCTGGGGCGGGCGGCGCAGTACCCCCTGGACGGGCTCGCCGACCTCGGTCATCAACTGTCCTTCTACGGGCGCGCCTTCGGCTGGACCTACCGTGCGCTACTCCGGTACAAGCGCGAGGTGCTGCGGCTGCTGGCCGAGGTGAGCCTGGGCACCGGCGGCCTCGCCGTCGTCGGCGGCACCGTTGTGATCGTCGGTCTGATGACCTTCTTCACCGGTACCGAGGTGGGACTGCAGGGCTTCAACGCGCTGGACACCGTCGGCACATCGGTCTTCACCGGTTTCGTCTCCGCGTACTTCAACACCCGGGAGATCTCCCCGCTGGTGGCGGGGTTGGCGCTGTCGGCGACGGTGGGCTGCGGCTTCACCGCGCAGCTCGGCGCCATGCGCATCAACGACGAGATCGACGCCCTCGAGGTGATGGCGGTGCCGTCGGTGCCGTTTCTGGTGACGACGCGCATCATCGCCGGGTTCATCGCGATCATCCCGCTGTACGTGGTCGGGCTGCTGTCCTCGTACCTGTCCACCCGGCTGATCGTCACCTGGTTCTTCGGACAGTCACCCGGCACCTACGACCACTACTTCCACCTGTTCCTACCGCCTCAGGATGTGTTGTGGTCGTTCGGGAAGGTGCTGATCTTCGCGCTGGTGGTGATGCTCATCCACTGCTACTACGGCTTCCATGCGACGGGCGGGCCCGCTGGGGTCGGTGTCGCCGTCGGCCGGGCGGTGCGCACCGTCATCGTGGCGATCAACGTCACCGACTTCTTCCTGAGCCTGGCCATCTGGGGAACGACGACGACCGTACGGCTCGCGGGATGAGGTGAGGAGGATGCTGGCGCTCACCCGGTTGCGATACATGCTCTACGGCCTGATCTTCCTCGTGGTCGTCTCGTTGCTCATCGGGCTGTCGATCGCCATCTACCAGGACCGGTTCACCCCGATGGTCCTCGTCAAGGCGCACACCGACAGCGCGGGCCTGCAGCTGTTGCCCCGGTCGGATGTGAAGGTCCGTGGCGTCTCCGTCGGCGAGGTACGCGACATCGCCTCCCAGGGGCGGGGTGCGATCCTCACCCTCTCCCTCGACCCGAAGCAGGTCGGGCACATCCCCGGCAACACGACCGCCCGGCTGCTGCCGAAGACGGTCTTCGGCGAGAAGTACGTCGACCTCGTGATGCCGAAGTCCCCGTCACCGGAGCCGATCGAGACGGGTGAGGTCATCACGCAGGACCGTTCGGTCGCGACGGCCGAGATCACCAGGATCCTGGACGACCTGATGCCGCTGCTGCGGACGCTGGAGCCGCAGAAGGTGAACGCCACCCTGACCGCCCTGGCCACCGCGCTGGAGGGGAACGGCGAGCGCATCGGGGAGAACCTGGAGCGCCTCGATTCCTACCTTCGGCAGCTCAACCCGCATCTGCCGACCGTCGCGCACGACATCTCCGCGCTCGCCGACGTCAGCGACGTCTACTCCGACGTCGCACCCGACCTGCTCGGCCTGCTGCGCAACCTGATAGTCACCAGCGGCACGGTGGTGGAAAAGGAGGACACGATCGACGTCTTCCTGCGCGACGTCACCGGATTCAGTCGGACCGGCGAGGCGGTGCTGGTCGAGAACGGCGACCGCATCATCCAGCTGGGCGAGGTGACGCGGCCGACCACCGCGCTGTTGGCGGAGTACTCTCCGCAGCTGCCCTGCTTCTTCAAGGGACTCAACAACCTGCAGCCGCGCCTGGAGGACGCGTTCGGCGGCCGGTCGCCGGAGCTGCACATCACCCTCGAGCTGGTCAAGCCGCGACCCCCGTACAAGCCGGGTATCGACGCGCCGGTGTACGGCGACCACCGCGGACCCAACTGCCACGGGCTGCCCAACCCGGAGGTGCCCTTCCCCGGCCAGCAGATCATCGACGGTACCGAGGACAACCCCTGGTACGACCAGGGCGCTGCCAGTCTCCCACCCACCCGAAGCTCCCAACCGGATGCCTCCGGAGGCAACGGCGGCGCGGGTGGCACCTCCCTGCAGAGCGCGACCATGGGCTACGCCGGCACGGCGGAGGAGCAGCAACTGGTGGACACGCTGTGGGGGCCGATCCTGGGCACCCCGCCGGACCAGGTGCCGGATCTGATGACCCTGCTGTGGGGACCGATGGCGCGCGGAATGGCGGTGAACGTGGAATGAGGACCGCTTCCGCCGGCGTCAAGCTCACCATCTTCATGGTGATCACGGCCCTCGCGACGGGCCTGCTGTCCGTCACGATCGCCGACGCGCAGTTCCTCGACGCCCGTAGCTATCGGGCCGCGTTCAGCGACGTCACCGGGCTCATCGACGGCGACGACGTACGGATCGCGGGTGTGCGGGTCGGCGAGGTTACCGACATCGAGGTCTACCAGCGGGACAAGGCGCTGGTGACGTTCACCGTGCAGGATGAGGTCCCGCTGGGTAAGAGCACCCGGGCCGCCATCCGCTACCGCACCCTCGTCGGCCAGCGCTACATGGCGCTGTACGAGGGCCCCGGCGGACCGGCCACCCGGTTGCCGGACAACGGCATGATCCCGATGGCCCAGACCCAGCCGCCGCTCGACCTGACAGTGCTGCTCAACGGGTTCAAGCCGCTGTTCCGCGCGCTGTCCCCGGAACAGGTCAACCGGCTGGCCTACGAGATCATCCAGGTCCTGCAGGGTGAGGCCGGCACGGTGAACAGCCTGCTGGCGCACGTTGCCTCGCTGACCAACACCCTCGCCGACCGGGACGCGGTGATCGGCAGCCTGATCGACAACCTGAATCAGGTGCTGGCCACCCTGAACGAGCGGGACGAACGGCTGTCCCAACTCATCGCCCAGCTGCAGACGCTGGTCAGCGGCCTTTCCGCGGACCGCGACGCGATCGGCGACGCCCTGGTCAACATCAACGACCTGGCCGGGGCGACCCAGGGGCTGCTCCGGGAGAGCCGCCCGGCCATCGACGCCGACGTGGAGCAGCTGCTCAAGCTGTCCACCACGCTGGACAAGAACGAGGAGATCATCGACGGCTGGCTGAACAGGCTGCCCGGGAAGCTCAACATGATCAACCGGACGGCGTCGTACGGCTCGTGGTTCAACTTCTACCTGTGCGGCCTGGACGCGCAGGTGCAGCTGCCCACCGGTTCGTACCGCCTGCCACAGGTCCGCAACCAGACCCCGCGCTGCAATCCATCGTGAACATGGGTAACGCATCATGAGACGGTCGTTCCGGGAGATGAACCCGGTTCCCCTCGGGGCGATAGGCCTCGTCGTCGCCGCGACGGTGCTCGTCTTGTCGCTGAGCATCGACCGGCTGCCCGCCATCGGCGGCACCGGCTATTCGGCAGCCTTCAGCGAGGCCGCCGGGCTGCGCGAGGGCGACGAGGTACGGATCGCGGGGGTGAAGGTCGGCGAGGTCAGCGGTGTGGACCTGGAGGGAACCCACGTACGGGTCGACTTCCGGGTGGATCGAGGCACCGAGTTCGGCACGCGGACCCGGGCGGCGATCAAGATCCGTACGCTGCTCGGCCACAAGTACCTGGCGCTGATGCCGGAGGGGCCGGGCAGTTGGCCGTCGGACCGGCAGATCCCGCTGGCCCAGACCCACTCGCCGTTCGACGTGCTGCCCGCGTTGGAGCAGCTGTCGACGACCATCGACGAGATCGATACCCGGCAGCTGGCCGGCGCCTTCGACACGCTGTCTCAGACGTTCAAGAACTCCCCGGAGGAGGTCCGGGCGTCGCTGCGCGGACTCCGCCGGCTCTCCCAGACGGTCGCGTCCCGCGACCAGCAGCTGCGGGAGCTGCTGTCGCACGCCGAGGGCGTCACGAAGGTGCTCGCCGACCGCAACCAGGAGTTCACCAAGCTGCTTGCCGACGGCGACCTCCTGCTGAAGGAGGTACGTGCCCGGCGGGCCGTCATCCACCAGGTGCTGATCAACACCATCGCGTTGGCCCAGCAGCTCCGCGCGCTGGTCCGGGAGAACCAGGCCGATCTCGAGCCCGCCCTGCAGCGGCTCAACGACGTCGTCGACATCCTGGTGCGTAACCAGCGCAACCTGGACCGATCGCTGGAGCTGCTGGCGCCGTTCATCCGGATGTTCACCGACACCATCGGCAGCGGCCGCTGGTTCGACACGTACCTGCAGAACCTGGCGCCGGTGCCGGCGTCGGTGCAGTTGCCGGGCGCCACGGAGTCGCAGCCGGGGGCCGGCCAACGCGGCGGCAACTCGGGCAACGCCGGCGGACCCGGTGAGCCCGGTGCGAGCGCCGGCCCTTCGTCGTCGCCGCCGGGATCGCCGAGTCCATCGCAAAGCCCCGACGACGATGGCGGCGGCCTCGGTGGCCTGTTGGGGGTGGGTGACTGATGCCGATCAGGTCCTCGTTCGTGCTTCGTGTCGGCGCGGTGGTCGTGGCGGCCGCCCTTGTCGCCGGGACCGTCGGGGTGCTGCTGGCCCGCAACGGCACCGCCCGGCTGACCGCGTACTTCGACCGCACGGTCGGCCTGTACGAGCAGTCCGAGGTCCGGGTGCTCGGGGTGAAGATCGGTGAGGTCACCAAGATCATGCCGCAGGGCTCGACGGTGCGGGTGGAGATGACCTACGACGCGGAGCAGAAGGTGCCGGCGGACGCCAAGGCGGTTGTGCTGTCCCCGTCCGTGGTCAGTGGGAGGTACGTACAGCTCACCCCGATCTACCGGGGTGGACCGGCGCTGCAGGACGGGGCCACGATCCCGGTGTCCCGCACGGCGGTCCCGGTCGAGATCGACGAGATCTTCGCCTCGATGAACGAGCTGTCCGACGCGCTGGGGCCGCGGGGCGCGAACCGGAACGGCTCGCTGTCCCGGTTGCTTGAGGTCACCGCCGACAACATGGAGGGTCAAGGCAACAACACCCGCGCGGCGGTGGAGAACCTCTCCGACGCCGCCTCCACGCTGAGCGACAGCCGGGAGGACCTGTTCGGCACGGTCCGCAACCTGCAGCAGTTCACCACGGCACTGGCCCAGGCCGACAACCAGGTCCGTGCCTTCAACGAGGACCTGGCCGACGTTTCGGTGCAGCTCGACGCCGAGCGGGACGAACTGGCCGCGGCGCTGAAGAACCTGTCGATAGCGCTCGCCGAGGTGACCAAGTTCGTCCGGGACAACCGCGACGAGCTGAAGGCGAACATCGAGGACCTGGAGACCGTGACCAAGGTGCTGGTGAACGAGCAGCGCAACCTCGCCAAGGTCCTGGACACCGCCCCGCTCGCGGTGTCCAACCTCGCGAACGCCTACAACCCGACCGGGGCCACCCTGGACACTCGGGCGAACTTCAACGGGCAACTCCAGGACCCGGTGATGTTCCTCTGCTCGCTGGTGTACTCGCTCGGCATGCCGCCGAGCCAGTGCGAGCCGCTACTCGGCCCACTCAACGCGCTGGCGCAGAAGGAAGACTTCCCGCTTGGACTCGACCTGTCCCCGCTGACCTCGGCCACGAGCACTGACGCCAACATCGAGCCGCTCCCGCCGGACGCCTACGGCAACGGCGGGAGCGGGGAGGCCGCGGTGCCGGGCACTGCCGAGCCCGATCCGACCCTCGGCGGGGTCCTTCCGGGAGGGGGCCGATGAACACACCGATCCGCCTCGCGGTCGCCGCGCTGGTCGCCGTGCTGACGCTGTCCGGCTGCGGCTTCCGTGGCGTGTACGACCTGCCGCTGCCGGGCGGCGGCGATCTCGGCGACAACCCCTATCGGGTGGTGATCCACTTCGAGAACGTGCTGGATCTGGTGCCGCGGTCCTCTGTCAAGGTGGACGACGTCACCGTCGGCCAGGTGGAGGCGATCGAGCTCGAGGGCTGGCACGCCAAGGTGACCTGCATCCTCCGCGGCGACGTACGGCTGCCCGACAATTCCGTAGCCAGAGTGGAGCAGACCAGCCTGCTGGGTGAGAAGTTCGTAGCCCTGCGCCGGCCAACCGCCGAGTCCGCCAGCGGCCAGCTGAGCGAGGGCGACGTGATCCCGCTGTCCCGGACGAACCGGCTCGCGGAGGTCGAGGAGGTTCTGTCGGCGCTCTCGCTGCTGCTGAACGGGGGCGGCCTGCAGCAGATCCAGACCATCTCCAGGGAGCTCAACGCGGCGCTCTCCGGCCGGGAGGACAAGATCCGCAGCGTGCTGCACCGGCTCGACGAGTTCGTCGGCTCGCTCGACCGGCAGAAGTCGGAGATCGTCCGGGCGATCGAAGGGCTGGACCGGCTGTCGCGGACGCTGAAACAGCAGAAGCAGACGCTGGCCGACGCCGTCGACCAGATCACCCCGGCCGTGAAGATCCTCGCCGAGCAGCGCGCGGACCTGACCAGGATGCTTGTGGCGCTGGACGATCTCGGCGAGGTCGGTGCGCGGGTGATCCGGCAGTCTCAGCAGGATCTCGTCGCCAATCTGCGAGCCCTCGAGCCCACCCTCAGGAAGCTGGTGGAGTCCGGTAACGATCTGCCTGAGTCGCTGGAGATCCTGCTGACCTTCCCGTTCCCGCGGACCACCCCCGCGGGGATCAACGGCGATTACACCAACCTCCGGGTGACCGTCGACCTGAACCTCGACATGCTTCTCAACAACCTGCTCTCCGACACCGCGCTGAACCCGGTCTCCGAGCCGGTCGAGGGCCTGGTGCCGGGCGACGACTCCGACGAGAACGGTGGGGGTGGTTCGCTGCTGGCCCCCGGATCGGCGTCGCCCGGCAAGAAGGGTTCCGGGTCCGGCGGCATCGGCGACCTGCTCTTGGGGGACGGGTCATGATCAGCCGTGGCGTCCGAATCCAGCTGCTGGTGTTCCTGCTGATCGCCGCGCTGGGCATCTCCTACACCGGCATCCGGTACGTGGGCCTCGCCGACCCCGTGGGCGAGGTCATTCCCGGGCTGGGGCTGGACACCGACTACACGGTGTCCGTCGACCTGCCCCGCACCGCCGGGCTCTTCGAGAACGCCGAGGTCTCTTACCGCGGCGTCGCCGTCGGCCGGGTCAGCTCCATCGACCTGGCTCAGCGCGGCGCGCGGGCAACGCTCGAGCTCGAGCGGAGGACGCCGATCCCGGACGACCTCACGGCGGTCGTCGCGTTCCGGTCGGCGGCCGGCGAGCAGTACCTCGACCTGCGGCCGAACCGTCGCTCCGGTCCGTACCTGGAGGCGGGCAGCGTCATACCCCGGGAGAACACCAAGGTCCCGATCCAGACGTCCACCGTCCTGCTCAACGTCGACGAGCTGGTCACCTCACTGCCCAAGGATGACCTCCGGGTGGCCCTGGACGAGCTGGACCGCGCCTTTTCGGGCACCGGCCCGGAGCTGAGACAGCTGGTCGAATCCAGCAACGAGCTGATCGAGGAGGCGGACTCGTCGCTGCCGGAGACGGTCGCGCTGATCAACGACGGTAAGACGGTGCTGGACACCCAGCGTGCCCAGGAGTCCTCGATCCGTACCTTCGCGACCCACCTGGAGTCGCTGTCCGGGCAGATCCGGGAGAGCGACCCGGATCTGCGGCGCACCCTGGACAACGGGATACCCGCCGCGGGGGAGCTGGAGGGCCTGCTCACCGACGTCCGGCCGACGCTACCGGTCCTGCTGGGGAACCTGACGACCGTCGGCCAGATCATCGAGATGCGGCTGCCCGGCCTGCGACAGGTTTTCGTGGCCTATCCGATGGTCGTCGCCGGGTCGTACTCGGTGGCGCCCGGCGACGGCACCGCCCACTTCGGCCTCGTGGTCAACGTCAACGAGCCGCCCCCCTGTACGAAGGGGTACGAGGGGACCGATCGCCGCTACCCGCAGAACACCTCCGAGGTCCCCGCCAACAACAAGGCCCGCTGCGCGGAGCCGAAGGACAGCAAGATCGCGGTTCGGGGCGCGCGCAACGCGCCCTCCCCCGGGATGCCGAGCGGCGCCGCGGGGCAATCGGGAGGCGGTGCCGGTCTGGGCGGCGCCGGGCAGGTGGACGCCCAGGGTGCAGGCCCGGCGGCCTCGGGCGACGCCCCGTACGTGGCCGGCTACGATCCGATTACCGGCCGTGTCATAGGCCCCAACGGCAACACTTATGTCATGGGTTCCATGGGGGGCCAGAAACGTGTCTTGGGAAAGGACTCATGGAAGTGGCTTCTGCTCGGTCCGCTGGCGGGCTGAGCGCTCGTCTTCCGGCCATCCTGTTCTGGCTGCTCGCAGCCGTTGTGGTCGGCCTGGCGACGGCCAGCGTGGTGCTGGGCCTGAAGGTCTACGACAAGCACCAGGCGGAGGCGGAGCGGCAGGCAGCGCTGCACGCTGCCCGGCAGGAAGCCATCAACCTGCTCACCCTCGACTACCGGACCGTCGACCAGGACGTCAACCGCGTTCTGAACGGCGCGACCGGTAGGTTCCGGGATGAGTTCGCGAGCCGAACCGCCGACCTGGAGAAGTTCATGAGCCAGGCCAAGTCGACCTCGCAGGGCCAGGTCCAGTCCGCGGGCGTCGTCTCCATCGACGACGATTCCGCCGAGGTGCTGGTGGTCGCCGACCAGACGGTGCGCGGCGAGCAGTCGAAGCAGCCGCTGTCCCGGCACTACCGGCTGTCCATGGGGCTGGAGCGGCACGGGGAACGGTGGCTCGTCTCGAAGATTGGCTATGTGGGATGACCGTTGTGATCGACAGGATCGGCGGCGCGCTGCGGTCGAGCTCCCGCGCCGTCAGCGGACGCTCGCTCGAAGCGATGGCGTTGCGGACCCGGGTGGTCGTCGTGGCGGTCGTGCTGGCGCTTGCCCTCGCCGCGGGGGTGCTCGCGCTCTTCTTCGAGTCGAGACGGCTGGATGCGCTGGCGCAGGCTCGGACGGATGCGCTGTCCGCCGCGCGGTCGCACGCCACGGAGATCCTCTCCTACGACTACCGGACGCTGGAGGAGGACATCGCCCGGGCCAAGGCCGACACCACCGGAGAGTTCCGGCAGCAGTACACGAAGACGGCCTCGGCGGCGCTGACGCCGACCGCAACGGAGCAGAAGGCGGTGGTGGAAGCCCAGGTTCGGGGTGCCTCGGTGGTCAGTGCCGGGCGTGACCAGGTAGTCGTCCTGCTCTTCGTCAACCAGGCCCGGGAGCGCGAGGGCGACTCCCAGGTGAAGCTCGACCAGAACCGGGTGCAGATGACACTCACCAAGGTCGACGACAAGTGGCTCGTCTCCAAGGTGGAGGCCCTGTAGCCCTCCCTAGGGGGAGGACAAGATCCCGACAAGAGGTCCCTCTTACACGAAATACGGGGGTGGCCTCTTGACGTTGAGACCAGAAAGAGCGATCCTGCGAGGGACTGTGACCAACGCACTAGCGTTCTATTCGACAGCAGTGTAGTGTCGGGGCTACACTGCCACTTTGCGCTGCCCTTCGACGACCCTTACACCTCGGGGGTCGTCTGGCGTGTGCGTAGTTCGTCCGCCGCGAGCCCCGGAAGGACACCTGTTGGCTGCTTCGCGCAACGCCTCTGCGACTGCAATCCCTAGTCCGCCCCGCGTCTCGTTCGCCTCCATCGTGGAACCCTTCGAGGTTCCGGACCTGCTCGCGTTGCAGACCCAGTCGTTCGACTGGCTGCTCGGCAACGACAGGTGGCAGGTCCGGCTGACGGAGGCGGAGAAGGCCGGCCGGCGCGACATACCTACCCAGTCCGGCCTCGAGGAGATCTTCGAGGAGATCAGTCCGATCGAGGACTTCTCCGGCACGATGTCCCTCTCGTTCCGAGAACACCGGTTCGAGCCGCCCAAGTACTCCGTCGAGGAGTGCAAAGACAAGGACATGACCTACTCCGCCCCGATGTTCGTGACGGCGGAGTTCATCAACAACTCGACGGGTGAGATCAAGAGCCAGACGGTGTTCATGGGCGACTTCCCGCTCATGACACCCAAGGGCACGTTCATCATCAACGGCACCGAGCGCGTCGTGGTCTCGCAGCTCGTCCGCTCCCCGGGCGTCTACTTCGACCGCCAGGTCGACAAGACGTCCGACAAGGACATCTACAACTGCAAGATCATCCCGTCCCGCGGGGCGTGGCTCGAGTTCGAGATCGACAAGCGCGACAACGTCGGTGTCCGTATCGACCGTAAGCGCAAGCAGAGCGTGACCGTGCTGCTCAAGGCGCTCGGCTGGGACAGTGCCCGCATCCTCGATCGGTTCGGCTCGTACGAGTCGATGCGGGTGACCCTGGAGCGGGACCACACCGTCAGCCAGGACGACGCGCTGCTCGACATCTACCGCAAGCTGCGGCCCGGCGAGCCGCCGACGCGGGAGTCGGCGCAGACCCTGCTGGAGAACCTCTACTTCAACCCGAAGCGGTACGACCTGGCCAAGGTCGGGCGCTACAAGGTCAACAAGAAGCTCGGCCTCGACCTGCCGCTGTCGGACGGGACCCTCACCGAGGACGACATCGTCGCCACCATCGACTACCTGGTCCGGCTGCACGCCGGCGAGGAGGAGATGAAGGCCGGCTCCGTCGCGGTGCCGATCGAGACCGACGACATCGACCACTTCGGCAACCGCCGGCTCCGTACCGTCGGTGAGCTGATCCAGAACCAGGTGCGCCTGGGTCTCGCCCGCATGGAGCGGGTCGTCCGGGAGCGGATGACCACCCAGGACGTCGAGGCGATCACGCCGCAGACCCTGATCAACATCCGGCCGGTGGTCGCGTCCATCAAG
>WHSR01000117.1 GCA_009379995.1 Streptosporangiales bacterium | reverse complement strand
CCACCGCTTTCAACCTCATGAAGATCTACCGCGCCACCACCACCTGACAACAGCCAGCACAAACCCCGGCCGCCGATCCCGACCGCTGCACCACGCGGACAGAGATCAGACTTACGCGACACGCATTCTGCGACAGGCTCTGTGGTGTGGCGTACCGGACAAATCGACCCCCGCAACATAGATCTCGGCGGGATAGCGAGACGGAGCCCTAGCGCACCTTCTTCACGTCGTTGGTCTTCCCGCTCCCGGCGACGTACTCCTGTACCTTGTCCCGGCGTACCGCTTCATACAGCCGTTTGGCGCGCTTCTCGTCGAGAAGGACCACGCTCTGCGCACCTCGGCTCGCCGTGGTCGCGACCGGAACGGTGAGGAACGTCACGTCGTCGGTCCGCATGCCGCGGAGTCCGAACGCCAACCCGCGCAGGTCGTTGCCGGACAGCGTCTCGTCGACGGTGACGGCCTCGGTCGCCGCGTCCAGCAGGCCGTTCAGCTTCACCGGGTTGGCCAGCGTGCCGGCGGAGACGGCCTTGCTCATCAGCGCACGCAGGACCGCCTGCTGCCGCTTGATCCGGTCGAAGTCACCGCCGGGGAGTCCGTACCGCTGGCGGACGAACGCCAACGCCTCCTCGCCGTTCAGGTGGTTGACCCCGGCGCGGAAGACCTTGTCGCTCTTGGGATCCCGTACGGTCTCGCTCAGCCGTACGTCCACCCCGCCGACGGCGTCGGTCATCTTCTGGAAGCCCTGGAAGTCGATCGCCGCGAAGTGGTCCACTCGGATGCCGGTGAGCTGCTCGAACGTGGCCACGAGCAGGCTCGCCCCGCCGTAGGACAAAGCGGCGTTGATCTTCGCCATGTCGTGGCCGGGGACGTCGACCCACGAGTCGCGGGGGAACGAGACGATGTACGCCTTGTCGCGTCCGGCGGTGAGGTGGACGAGCATCAGGGTGTCGGCGCGCTGGGCGCCGGGCCGAAAGGCCTTGTCCCCGGCGTCCGACCCGGTCGTCGCGCCCTCGGATCGTGCGTCCGAGCCGACGACCAGCCAGTTCTCGGCGTCGGCGACCAGCCGCTCCGGGCGCGGGCCGGCGCCGGGTACCTCCCCGAACGCACCCGACGCCCGGGTGACGTTCTGGTCGTACCGCCACGCGAAGTAGCCCAGCACCCCTGCGACGACGACGGCGACGGAGACCACCACGGCTCCGAGGATCTTCAGCGGGCGTCGGATCTTCACGGGATGAGAGTAGCCAGGCAATCTGTGAACCAGATGGCAATGGCGAAAAATGTCCGGATTCGGCGGCCTATGGGGCAGGCCGGGCGGGCCTTCACGGGCTCATCTGACAAGGCAAACCCCCGGGCCGCTCCTGCACGCTGGAGCGTGCGAGGGCCGGCTGGACAAAGGCCGGCGGCCCGGGGGTCCGGTGACTGCCTGAGATTCGCCAGCCGCCGTCACGCGATGCCGGCGAAGCAACAAGCGGGTGGCGGCTAGCGGGCAGCCACCTCGCGAGTCCCATAGCTATGCATGCTGTTGGACCACCTCCTTTCCCGCGTACGTCGCACGCTACGGCATGCCTCGACCAGGTGACAACGGTATTTCTGGCCCGTGCGGACCCTAGACTCGGCGGCATGACCGAGGTTTGGCATAAGGAGCTGCGCGCCCGAGGCTACCGCGTGACGCCACAGCGGCAGCTGGTGCTGGAGGCGGTGACCGCGCTGCAGCACGCCACCCCCGAGGAAGTCCTCGAGCAGGTACGCCGTACCGCGCACGGCGTCAACATCTCCACCGTCTATCGGACCCTGGAGCTTCTCGAGGAGCTCGGCCTCGTCACCCACACCCATCTTGGCCACGGTGCGCCGACCTACCACGCCGCCGCCGACGCCGACCACGTGCACCTCGTCTGCCGGGAGTGCGGAAAGATCACCGAGGTCAGCCCCGCGATAGCGGACACCCTCGTGCAGGACCTTCGCGCCGAGCAGGGGTTCGAGCCGGATATCCACCACCTCACGGTCTTCGGCCGCTGCGCCGAGTGCCGTGGCCGATGAATACCACATCCGTGCGTACGTGATATTCCTCAGGAGAGGTAAATTCAGCGTTATCTGTGACGCAATTGGTCAGAAGGTACATCTGTGCCGATGTGCCCTCGCTCGCTTAACCCCTCGGGAGCCCGCCGAGGCTGGGGCACCGTCGAAACGACGCGTACGTTGCTGCCGATGGCGTCCGCCCATGCCTGCTCGTCCGTCGGCACCTGGCTGCCTGCACCGGTGACCGATCGCAGCGCGCGCAGGTCGTCGTGCCAGCGCTCGATGCCGTCGTAGCTGCGATCGCGGTACAGCAGGGCGGCGACGACGATCACGGCAACCACCAGTAGGGTGATGAGCAGCAGTGTCATCGCGGCGTACCTCGCCCTCGCCTGGAAAACGCTCTCCCCTACTAGGAAACACATATCCTGTAGGAAGTTCCAGAGGGTAATCGAGCGAATACCGCTTATTCACCTCGGATCGGTATCCGGTCGCCTACCAGTCAGGTCGCAGCGGCATACCGGACCGGGTGCCGTCCAGCTTCACGCCGAGGATTTGGTGCAGCTGGATCTGGTTGCGCTCGAAGCCGAGCCGAGACCCGGCCATGTACAGCCGCCAGACCCGTGCCCGGCCGGAGCCGACCTCCGCCACCGCCTCGTCCCAGTGCGCGTCGAGGTTCGCGCACCATCCGGTCAGCGTCTTGGCGTAGTGCTCGCGGAGGTTCTCCTCGTGCCGCACCTCGAACCCGGTGTCGTGTACGAGGGATACCAGACGGCCGACGCTTACCAGTTCACCGTCGGGGAACACGTACCGATTGATGAACCCGCGGCGTACCGTGGCCGGCCCGTGGTTGTCCGATCTGGTGATGCAGTGGTTGAGCAGCCGGCCGCCCGGGCGCAGCTTGTCGAACAGCGAGCGGAAGTACGCGGGCTGCTGCGCCTCCCCGATGTGCTCGGTGAGCCCGATCGAGCTGATCGCGTCGAAGTCACCCTCGACCACGTCCCGGTAATCGAGGTGACGCACCTCGGCCAGCTCGGACAGCCCGGCGTCGGCGATGGCCTTCTGTGCCCACTCGGCCTGCTTCTTCGAGAGCGTCGCACCGAGCGCGTGCACCCCGTAGTGCCGCGCCGCGTGCATGACCATGCCGCCCCAGCCGCAGCCCACGTCGAGTAGCCGCATGCCCGGCCGCAGCCCCAGCTTGCGCGCGACGAGGTCGTGCTTCTCGTACTGCGCCTCGTCCAGCGTGGAGTCCTCGTGCGGGAAGACGGCGCAGGTGTAGGCCATGGACGGGCCGAGGATCCACTCGTAGAACCGGTTGGACACGTCGTAGTGGTGGGAGATCGCGGCCTGATCGCGCGTCTTGGAGTGGCGCCGCCCGCGCAGTCGCACCTCCTGCGGCGGTCGCGGCGGCCGCCGCAGCACCCGCGGCCCGCCGAGGGAGCGCACCATCTCCAGCCGCTCCCGCCACGGCACGTCGCGCAGGGTGATGTCGGACATCCGGGCGAGCGCGGTGTACATGTCGCCGACGACCTCGATCTCGCCCATCACGTAGGCGCGGGCGAGGCCGAGCGCGCCCGGCGCCGAGGCCAGGTACGACACCGCGGCCGGCGACCGCACCTCGACCCGCACGTCCGCGCCCAGCTGCCCGGCACGGCTGTCGTCGTACGCGCGGAACTCGATGGGGGCACCCGGCCCCACGACCCGCTCGAACACCTCCGCGAGCTGCATCTAGCCTCCTTTCCTCGCGGGCCTTCAGCGGCCCCGCACGCACTTGTCGTAGAGGTCGAGCAGCCGGCCCTGCGGATCGTAGGTCTCCTTGACCCGCCGATAGGTTCCCCCGCTGTAGAGCCGCCAGAACTCGTCCTGGCCGTAGAAGGACGTCGAGTACAGCGACTTGTGCCCGCTCAGCTCGGTGACCTTGTCCTCGATGAGCCGGTTGTGGAAGCCGTCCTCTTGCCCCGGCGGCAGCGGCACTGTGGACCAGAAGCCGACGTTCACGTACAGGGTCGCCGGATCGAGGGGGTACAGCGGCCACTTCTGTCCCTCACGCAGCCGGATCGGGCACAGCCACACCGGGGAGATACCGATCTCCCGGTGGAAGAAGTCCAGGAACTCGGCTGTCCGGTCGACCGGCAGTTCGACGTCCTGGATCACGTCCTCGCGCGGCGGCGACTCCCGGCGGGTGGTCATGCCGCGGAGCCGGCCGAGGCGGCGGAGCAGGCCGTAGCGGCGGGCGAAGGCGACCAGCCGCCAGTACACGTCCGAGCGAAGGTAGCGACGAGGCACGAGCCGGCGCACCCACGGCTTCTGCACCCCGAAGGCCCGCGAGCACCAGAACCAGTCGGTGTCCCACCGCCACAGGTAGTCGCGGACGGTGAGATGGTCCACCCGCCGCTGCCGGATCGACCGGTAGTAGATCCGCTGGCCGGTGTAGTCGCTGAGCTCGGGTGCGTCGTCGACGAACGTGCCCAGCGTGAGGTACAGCTCGTCCGGCCCGAAGGCCGTGCCGTCCACGAAGTCGACCCGCTCGCCGTCGTGCTCGCGTTCCGCGCAGATCGTCGCCAGCGCCGCCATGCACTCCGCCGCGTCGCGGAACGGGACGTGGCGCAGCCGCACGTACGGGCGGATCGGCTCCAGCTCGATCACCAGCCGCAGCGCGTACCCGAGGGTGCCGTAGGAGTTGGGGAAACCGTGGAACAGATCGCTGTGCTCGCCGTCGCGCCGGGCGAGCACGATCCGGCCGTCCCCGGTGAGGATCTCCATCTCCCGTACCGACTCGTGCGGCAACCCGTTGCGGAACGACGACGACTCCACCCCGAGGCCGGTGACGGCGCCGCCGAGCGTGATCGTCTTGAGCTGCGGCACCACGAGCGGCATCAGCCCGTGGGCCAGCGTGGCGTCGACCAGGTCCTCGTAGGTGGTCATGCCCTGGACGTCGGCGGTCCGGGCGTCGGGGTCGACGTGCAGCACCCCGTCGAACCGGCTCACGTCCAGCCCGGGCGCGGGCTCCCGGAACCGGAACAGGTTGGAGGTGCGCTTGGCGAGCCGCACCGGCGCGCCCGGCGGCAGCGCCGAGTACGACGCCAGCAGCGCCGCCGTGGCCTCCCGGTGCCGCGCCGCCGCCCGTTCGGCGGCGTCCTTTTCGGCTGATGTCTCGGAAACCGTCACGACACCGCAAACTATCCCGATCTCGCGATTTCTCCTACCCCGGCGTCGGCTCCCAGGACTCGCCAAAGGCGGGTGAGATTCGCCATGCTCGTACGAGGTCGCCGTCGGAAGAAGGAGCGACCATGCCGCGGCGCGCATCGCGAACGGAGATCGTCCACCCACGTCTGTTGTCCCGACGCTCGTTACCTTGGCGGCGGTTGTTGCCCGCGGTCGCGACGGTCTTGATGGTTGCCGCCTGCTTCGGCTCGTCGCATGGTAGGGAGAGCGCACAGACACCAAGGCGGGCCTCAGTGGCCCCGTCCGAGTTAGGGCCGTCGCGAGAGGTTGTGCGGGGCACCTCGGCTCACGAGTGTGTTGACGCCGAGGCGCTTCGGTCGTCGTACGGGCTGGGGCGTGGCGACGTGCTCGACGTACGCTCCGGGGAGTTTCGCGCGGGCAACTTCGCCGACATCGGAGGGTTCGGCCGGCCGGGAGAGCCGGACTCCGGGCCAAGATCTACTGGGTCCCTCGCGACAAGAAGATCGCCAAGACGGAAGAGTTGATGGTAAGGGTCGAGAAGGTAGGGGAGCCGTCGCGGACGCATATCCAGCGGTTCGGCGGCGACGGCACCATGCCTGGTCGGGCTACCAGTACTTCTGGCCGAGTGGGATCTCTCTTCCGGAGCACGGTCGGTGGCGAATGACCGCGAAGGCGCCTGGCCACTGGGGATGCTTCTTGATCACGGTGTGACCCGCAACCGTCGAGGGGAGATCAAATATGATATCGAGAAGTGACCCGGGTCACACTCTCCGCGGTATCTCTACGGGCCCCCGGAGCCTCTTCTGTAGGGGGTGCTGATAGCGGGGGATCTCGGGGGGACCGGGGGATCGGGGGATCGGAAGCGGGGGCACAGATAGCCAGACGGCAGGGCCGCTCAACGGGCGGCCCTGCCGGTGGCATGTGGGAGGTGGCACGTGCCCGACCCGACGGAGACGTCACCGCTGGTGAGCGTCCGAGGCGAGGCCACTCTCGAGGTCGACCCGGAAGTCGTACGGCTCAGCGTGATCGTCAGCGCCAGCGACAAGGATCGCCGTCACGTGCTGGAGCGACTGTCCAAGCGCAACGATGAGTGCCTCGCACTGATCAAGGGCTACGGCGAGGCGGTGGAGGACATCGAGACCCGCGGATTCACAGTGCACCCCGAGCTGCGCGACAGGCGCGGGGAGAAGGTCCGCGGCTACCGTGGCGGGGTGCGCATTCACGTTACCCTTCGTGACTTCTCCGTCGTAGGTGAGCTGGTCTCCCAGCTCGGCGACCAGGAGATGACGAGCGTCAACGGTCCGTGGTGGGGGCTGCGCCGGGACAGCGACGTGCACCGAAGGGCGCGGCACGAGGCGGCCCGGGCCGCGGTCACCAGGGCGCGCGAGTACGCCGAGGCCATCGGTGCCAGGCTGACGGGCCTCGTCGAGCTCGCCGACGAAGGGCTCACGACGCGGGCGCGTATGTACCCCACGCCCGACGTCGCCCCCGGAATGGCGCTGGCCGGCGCGCCGAGCGGCCCGCCGGAGCCGCCGGCGCTTGATCTCGAGCCGCAGACACAGATCGTGACCGCGAGGGTCGAGGCGCGTTTCACGGTGTCCCAGCCCGCGGACCTGTGAATCAGGAGGGCGGCGAGAGGACCGGTAGGCGGACCCGCTCGGCGCCGGCGTACAGGTTGAACCGCTGGCCGCGGAGGAACCCGACCAAGGTCATCCCGAACTCGGCCGCGAGGTCGACGGCCAGGCTGGACGGCGCGGACACCGCGCAGACGATCGGGATGCCGGCGACCAGCGCCTTCTGCATGATCTCGTAACTCGACCGGCCGCTGACCATGAGCAGGTGGTTGTGCAGCGGCAGCTTGCCGGCCAGCAGCGCCCAGCCGACCAGCTTGTCGACGGCGTTGTGCCGGCCCACGTCCTCCCGCAGGCAGACGAGCTCACCGTCCGCGGTGAACAGCCCGGCGGCGTGCAGGCCCCCGGTCGAGGAGAACAGCCCCTGCGCTTCGCGCAGGGCATCCGGCAGCCGGTACAGGGTGGTGGCGTCGACCTCCGGCCCCTCGGATACGAGGGGGCAGCCGCGCAGCTTGAGCGCGTCCAGGCTGGCCTTGCCGCATACCCCACAGGCGCTGGTCGTCGTGAAGTGCCGTTCCAGCCCGCGCAGCTCCGGCAGCACATCGTGGGCGAGCTTGACGTTGACGATGTTGTACTGCTGCTCGGCGTCGATGTCCGGGTCGGTGCAGTAGCTGAGCTGGGAGATCTCCTCGCGGCCGGTTACCAGGCCCTCGCCGTGGCAGAAGCCCGCGGCGAGCTCGAAGTCGTTGCCCGGGGTGCGCATGGTGATGGCGAGCGTCTGCCGCGCTTCCCCGGCGAGCAGCCGGATCTCCAGCGGCTCCTCGGTGGCGAGGGTGTCGCGCCGGACGACCTGCCGGCCGTCCTCCATCGCCCGCACCCGGGCGCGGGTGGTGCTGCCGGGCCGCAGGTTCACCATGACGCCAATCTAATCCGATGAATGGCCCCTTCATACGGACCTATCGGGTGAAGGGCCCATTCATCGGAAGCGGGCGAGCGGGTCGACGTTGGGGACGGGGCTTGCCTGCCCGTGCCCGGACGGCAGCCAGAGTACGAACGTGCTTCCCTGACCGACCTCGGAGTACAGCCGTACGCCTCCGCCGTGACCCTCGACGATCTGCCTGACGATGGCGAGTCCGAGCCCGGTCCGGCGATCCCTGCCGTCCCGTGAGTCACCCCGGCGCCAGAACCGGTCGAACACCCGGGTCTGGCGGCCTCGGCGATCCCTGGGCCTTGGTCGGCGACCGCGACCCAATGCCAACCGTCGTGCCCGTCGCCGGCGGCGATGGTCACTTGGCTCCCCTCGGGAGCGAGCCGTACCGCGTTGGACAACAGGTTTCCGACCGCCCGGCGCAGGGCGTCGTGGTCGCCGAGCACGGTGAGTCCGTCGCGCAGCCGGTAGCTCAGGGTGACGTGCCGGGCCGCCGCCACCGGCGCGAACTCCTCGCCCGCCTCACGGGCGACCGCGGCCAGGTCGACGTCGGTATCGGAGAACGCGGGCGCCGAACGGCGGGCCGTCGCGAGCAGGTCCTCCACCAGCCTCGTCATCCGGGTGGTGGCCCGGTCCAGCACGACCACGGCGCGCTGCCGTTCCTCTTCGGTCGCGTCCGGGGACGACAGCCCCGCGTCCAGGTTGGCCCTGATGATGGCCAACGGGTTACGCATTTCGTGCGAGGCGTCGTCAATGAGCTGCCGCTGCGCCTGGAAGGCGTCGTCGAGCCGGTCCAGCATCGAGTCGATGGTGTCGGCGAGGTAGCGCAGCTCGTCGTTGGGACCGCCCAGCTGGATCCGCCGGGACAGGTCGGTCGCCTGGATCTCCTCGGCCGTGTGCGCGATCGCCCGTACCGGCCGCAGCGCCCGACCCGACAGCACCCACCCGATGCCGAGGCTCGCCACGAACAACCCGCCGAGCATCCCGATCGAGTAGCGGCGCAGCGACTGGATGGTCTGGTAGTTGACGTTCTCCTCGATCTCGCTGACCTCGGCGACGGTCAGCGTGCCGACCACCTTCTGCTCGCCGTACCCCTCCTTGACCAGCTGCGCCTGCCGTTCCGTTATCGGCTTGGCCTCGGTGCTCCTCGATATCCCGAGGTAGATACCTCCCAGCACCAGTGCCGCGAGCGCGAACAGCAGGGTGGAGTAGAGCACCGTCAGCCGGAAACGGATGGACCGTACGAAGCTCGGGGGGCGAAGCGGTCGAGGATCGCTGCCCATCTCGTCGGTCACGTCTCCTCCCTGAGCCGATATCCCCGGCCGACGACCGTCTCGATGAGCGGCGGTTCGCCGTCGCGGGACAGCTTGCGCCGAAGCGTCCCCACCGTCACTCGCACCGTGTTGGTGAACGGATCGGCGTTCTCGTCCCACACGTGGTCGAGTAGCTCCTCGGCGGAGATGACGTGGCCGGGCCTTGTCATCAGGTACTCCAGCGCCCCGAACTCCTTGCGGGTCAGCTCCAGCCGGCGTTCCCCGCGGTGGGCCTCGTGCCGGGCGGCGTCGAGCGTCAGCTCGTCCAGCCGCAGCACCGCGGATGTCGGGCCGGCGTCGCGCCGCAGCAGCGCCCTCACCCGGGCCAGCATCTCGGCCAGCGCGAACGGCTTGACCAGGTAGTCGTCGGCGCCCTCGTCGAGCCCGCGCACCCGGTCCTCCACACCCGCCCGCGCGGTGAGCATCAGGATGCGCAGCTCCGGGCCGTTCGGCCCGTCCAGGCGGTCGTGTCGCAGCGCGTGGCAGAGGCCGAAGCCGTCGCCGTCCGGAAGGGTGAGATCCAGCAGCAACAGGTCGTACGGATGAACCTGGAGCCTCTCCTCCGCCCCGGCGATGTCGTAGGCGACGTCGGTGGCGTACCCGGCCTTGATGAGGTGCAGCCGTACCGCCTCTACCAGGTCCTCCTCGTCCTCGACCACCAGCAGCCTCATGGTGCGACCGTAGCCCCCCTCGACGCTTTCGTCGCCGTTCATCGCGTTTGCCTACCGGACCTAGCGGCTGCGGATGATCCGCTCGACGCTGGCCGCCGCCCGGTCCATGGGTATCGCGAAGCCGATGCCGATGGAGCCGGACCCTCCGCTGGGTGAGGCCGCAATGGCGGTGTTCACCCCGACCGCCTCGCCGCGGGCGTTGACCAGCGGCCCGCCGGAGTTGCCGACGTTGATGGGTGCGTCGGTCTGCAGGGCGGTACGGCTTCCGCTCGGCCCCAGCTGCACCTCGCGGTCGAGCGCACTGACGATGCCGGCGGTGACGGTGCCGGACAGGCCGAGCGGGGAACCGATCGCCAGCACCGGATCGCCGACCTTGACGTCGGCGGAGCGGCCGAGCGGGAGCGGGCGCAGCCCCGAGGCATCCTCGATGCGCAGCACGGCGAGGTCGTCGCCGGGGTCGCGGCCGACCAGGCTGGCGGGCAGCTCCCGGCCGTCGTGGAGGACGACCGTGTAGTCGGCACCGGCATCCACCACGTGGTTGTTGGTGACGACGTGCCCGAGGCCGTCGATGACGAAGCCCGACCCGGTCCCGCGCACACCGATCCCCTCGACCTGCACCGACACCACGCTGGGCAGCGTGCGGGCGGCGACGTCGCTCATGTCCCCCGGACCGGCCGCCGGGCCGGCGGACGACCGTGGCAGCTGGTAGTCCGCGGCCGCGCTGTTCCCGCCGCCGAACAGCCGCGCCGCGCCCACGCCGCCGAGCCCACCGAGAAGGACGGCGATTACGGCGGCCAGCACCACCGCCCGCCGTCCCGAGCCCTGCGACGAGCCCTGCGGCGGGTGCGGGCCGGGAGGCGGACCCGCCGGCGGGCTCGTCGGCGGAGCGGCGGGCGGCTGCTGCTGTGCGGGCGGGCGGGACGGGCGCGGCGGAGGGAGAAACGAGGGTCCGCGGGGCCTGCCCAGCCCTCGCCCCGGGCCGGACGGGCCATACCCCGGGTGGCTGCGCTCCGACGGGCTGGGGGGCGGATAGGACTCGGGGGGCGGGTAAGACACGGCTGCTCCTCAGGGGAGGCGAGAGAACCAGACGAGGGATCCGGCGGCCGCCGCCAGGGCGGCGAGCAGCCCGAGCCCGACGAACCACGCCGACACGTCGCGCCGCTCCGTGCGGTAGCCGATCGAGGAGCCGATGTCCTCGTACACCTCGCGCAACTCCTCCACCGATGCGGCCTCGTAGAAGCCCCCACCGGTGACGGTCGCGAGGTCGCGCAGCGTCGGCAGGTCGGGGGGCACCGGCTGCAGCTCCCCACCGAGGCGGACCATGCCGTTCGGGGTCCCGTAGGCGATCGTGGACACCGGCACGTTCCGCTGGGTCGCCTCCGCCGCGGCGTCGTCGGGCGAGCGGCCGGCGGTGTTCGCGCCGTCGGAGAGGAGCACTATGCGCGCCGGCGGTGGGTCGGAGGCGGCCTGGCGGTCGAACGTCGAGATCGCCTGCAGGGACGTGAACACCGCCTCGCCGATCGCCGTCCGCTGACCGACCCGCAGGTTGCCGATGCCGTCCAACACGGCCTGGCGATCGGTGGTCGGGGGTACGGCCACGGCGGCGCTCCCGGAGAACGCCACCAGCCCCACGTTGAACCTCTCCGGCAACTGCTCGACGAACTCCTGCGCCGCGGTCTTGGCGGCGTCGAGCCGGGTCGGTTGAACGTCGGCGGCCCGCATGGAGGGGGAGACGTCGACGGCGACCATGATCGTCGCCCGTTCCCGCGGAACGCGGACGTCCGCGGCCGGGCGGGCGAAACCGGTGACGAGCAGGCACAGCATGGCCAGGAACGCCGCCGCCGGCACATGCCGCCGCCAGCGCGGTTTCTCCGGTGCCACCCGGTCGAGCAGGTGGAGGTTGGTGAAGCGCACCGCGTAACGGCTGCGGCGCTGCTGCTGGAACACGTACACCCCGACCAGCGCCGCCACCCCGAGCAGGAGCAGCAGCCGTTCCGGTGCGAGGAAGCTCATGGCCTGCCGCCCGGTGTGCCTGGGACCGGCCCAGTGACCGGCCCAGTGACCGGATCAGCGACCGGCGGTGCGACCGGCGGTGCGCCGGCCAGCCGGCGCTGGATCTCCACGTGCTCGACGATGTCGCGCAGCCAGTCGCCGTCGGTACGCAGCGCTAGCCGGGGGATCCCGCTACGCCGCAGCGACTCCCGGATGGTGGCCCGCTGCTCCGCCGCCGCGGCGGCGTACCGTTCCCGCAGCCGCGTGCTGGCCGTCGCGACCTCGCGTCGCCGTCCCGTCTCCGGGTCGACGACGGTGAGCACGCCGACGTCGGGCAGGTCGAGCTCGCGGGGGTCGTACACCTCGACGGCGACCACCTGGTGCCGCAGCGCGAGGCGATGCAGCGGTCGTTCCCAACTGGGCGCTGGGGCGGGAAACGCGGTGCCCGCATCGCCCAGTCCGTCGAGGAAGTCCGACACGACTACCACGAGACCCCGCCGCCGTACCGACCGATCCATGGCGACGATGGCCTCGGCCAGCGACCCGGCCGGGGTGCCGGGTGGCATGCGCGGCGCGGTGAGCAGGGCGTGCAGGAGGGTGAGCAGCGGGCCCCGGCCAGCGCGCGCGGGGAACCGGTACAGCCCGCCCCGACCCCTATGGTCGCCGGTCACCAGCGCGCCCAGCCGGTTGCCGGCCCGGGCGGTGATGAACCCGACGGCGGCAACGGCCGCTACGGCCAGGTCGCGCTTCTCCACCCGACCGGTGCCGAAGTCCATGCTCGCGGTGCCGTCCACCAGCGCCCACGTCTCCAGCTCCCGGTCGGCCACCATGTCCCGGACGTGCGGCACGGTGGTGCGGGCGGTGACGTTCCAGTCCATCCGGCGTACGTCGTCGGTGCCGGGCTCGTAGATCCGCGCCTCGGCCAGTTCGGTGCCCGGTCCGGGGAGCAGGCCCGGGTAGTCGCCGTTCAGCAGCCCGTCGAGGCGGCGTGTGACGATCAGTTCGAGCTTGCGCAGCGCCGCCTCGGGGGCGAGGTCCTGCAGCGTCGGCTGCGGGTTTCCCCAGGATCGCTCGCTCGCAGGGGCCGGGTACCCGCTCATGCCGACACCCGGAGCTCGTCCTGCTGTGGGGCGATGCGCGGCTCGGGCACGACCTGCAGGACGCGGTCGACGATGTCCCCCGCCTGTACGCCGTCGACGAGGGCGTCGAAGGACAGCACCAGACGGTGTGCGACGACGTCGCGGGCGAGGTCGCGTATGTCGACCGGCAGCACCCACTCGCGGCCGCGCAGCAGCGCTAGCGCCCGGGCGGAGGCCACCAGGCCGAGCGTCGCGCGGGGGCTGCCGCCGAACGCGATCAGCCCGGCCAGCTCGGGAAGCCCGAACCCGGCCGGGTCGCGGGTCGCGTACACCAGGCGCACCGCGTACTCCGCGACCGCGTGGTGGACGAACACCTCGTCGGCCGCGTGTTGCAGGGCGTCGAGCCGGGCCGGGTCGAGGACCGGGCGCGCGGTCGGCGGATGCACGCTCATCCGGTAGAGGATCGCCAGCTCTTCACCGACCGTCGGGTAGGTGATGTCGATCTTCATCAGGAACCGGTCCCGCTGCGCCTCGGGGAGCTGGTAAACGCCCTCCGACTCGATGGGGTTCTGCGTGGCCAGCACCAGGAACGGCTGGGGCACCGGGAAGGTCCGCCCGCCGATGGTGACCTGCTGCTCGGCCATCACCTCCAGCAGCGCCGACTGCACCTTCGCCGGCGCGCGGTTGATCTCGTCGGCGAGGATGAGGTTGGCGAGCACAGGTCCGGGCTCGACGTCGAACCGGTCCTCCGAGGAGCGGTAGATCCTTGTGCCCACGATGTCCGACGGCACCAGGTCGGGGGTGAACTGGATGCGGGAGAACGACCCGCCGATGACCGAGGCGAGCGTCTCGGCGGCCAGGGTCTTCGCCACGCCCGGGACTCCCTCCAGCAGGCAGTGTCCCCGGGCGAGCATCGCGACCAGCATCCGCTCGACCATCCGGTCCTGGCCGACGATGACCCGCTTCACCTCGAACAGGGCGCGGTCGAGCAGCTCGATGTCTCCAGCCGGCGGGGAGGAGGACGCGCTCGCCGACGGGTCGGCCCCGTACGGCACCGTGGGGTCGGTGACGACGGAGTGGCGGTACGGCCGGGGCGGCTGCTCGGAGGTCACAGCGAATCCGCTCCGGTGCCCGATTGACCGGCGGCGTCCCGCTCGCCGTTCGGGCAGCCCGTGTGTGTCGAATCGACCGTGACGATGCGCAGCACCGGCTTCTCCCGCGCGTCGTCGGCGATCGCGCTTCCGGCGGTCGCGAGCAGAGCCGCTCCGGTCGAGATCGCCAAGCCGACCGAAACGAGCGTACGACGACGTCTGTTCACCGTAACGTCCCTCCTCGTGAGGTTTCTCCCGTCCTGGGACATACCATCACCGAGCGTAGAAAAACTGAATAAAACAGAGCCGTCTTAATTCCCCGCGGGGCGGTTCACCCGGTCCGGTTCACCGGGTGCGGCGAAGCCGCCAGACGGCGACGGCGACCACGAGTACCGCGAGCGCGGCGAGCAGGACGAGGTCCGCGACGTACGCCTGGATTTGGACGACCCATGCCTGTATCCGGGTCTCCCAGCCGACAAGGCCCGCCGGCTGGAACAACGCGGTGAGGCCGGCCGCTCCCCGGTAGTACAGGAACAGCCCGCCGAGTCCGCCGAAGATCAGGCCGGACACGGCGGGCGCGACCGCCACCCGGAACCGTCCGAAGCCCACGACCGGGCGGAGCCAGCGCCGGCGACCGAGGTCGAAGCGGTCCCACAGCGCCGCGAGCAGCGCGAGCGGGGCGGTCATGCCGGCCGCGAACACGGCCAGCAGGGCGGCACCGCGCAGCGTCGTGCCCGAGGCGGCGGCCAGCGTGAGCACGCCGCCCAGGATCGGACCGGTGCAGAAGCCGCCGAGGCCGGAAACGGCGCCGAGCACCAGCACCGATGGGACCGAGTCGCCGCCCAGGCGGTTCCGCAGCGCCATGAGGCCGGCGCGCGCCCTTGCCGCCACGCCGGATCGGCTGCCCCCGCTGCCGTGCGTGCGGCCGAGGCTTCGCCCAAGCTGCACGAGGCCGAGGGCGATCAGCAGCGTCCCGGCGGCCGTGGTAAGTGCCGCCTGGTGCCCGTAGACGAGCCGGCTCGCCTGCGCCGAGCCCATGCCCAGCGGTACGAGCACGGCGGCGAGCCCGACGTAGAACACCAAGGTGCGGCCGAGCAGTTGGGCGGGGCGGGGGAAGGCGTAGGCAAAGAAAGCTGGGAGCAGCAGCGCGCCGCAGGGTCCCGCCAGGGTGAGCATCCCGCCGAGGAACGCGCCCAGGTAGCCGATGCCTGTCACGGGACCCCCGCGCCGGGGCGGCGCACCAGAATCACTGGCCCTTGCGGGCCTGGTCGATCGCTCGCTCGAACACGTCGTACGGCTGGGCGCCGAACAGCGGCGCGCCGCCGACGAGGAAGGCCGGGGTGCCGGGGACGCCGAGCGCCTGACCGAATCCGAAGTCGCGTTGTACGGCCTTGCGCAGCTTCGGGTCTTGCCGGTCGGCGTCGAAGCGGTCCATGTCCAGGCCCAGGTCTTAGGCCAGGCCCCGCAGATGGTCGGAGGTCAGCTTGCCGCTTCTGGGCGGGGCCTGGTTTGCGTACAGCGCGTCGTGGTACGCCCAGAACTCGCCCTGCCGGCCGGCGGCCCGGGCGGCAACCGCCGCGTCCACCGACTGCTCGCCGTAGAACGGGAAGTCCCGCCACATCAGCCGGACGACGCCCTTGTCGACGTACTCGCGCACCAGCCGTGGCTTGATCTCGCGGGCGAACTGCCCGCAGTTGGGGCACTGGTAGTCGCCGAACTCCACGATCGTCACCGGCGCGTCGTCCCGGCCGAGCGTCAGGGCGGAGAAGACCGCCGGCGGTGTCGGTCCGGCGACGGTCGGGGTCGAGGTAGCCGTGGGCAGTTTCCCGGCCGCCCTCCCGGTAGGCTCACCCGCCGACCGGGTGGAGCCGTCGGGCCCGCCGGTCAGCGCCAATACGGCGAGCACCGCCAGTACGACGAGCGCGGCGCCCGCCCCCGCCAGCACACGCCAGCGGGACCGGGTGCCGCGCTCCTCCGTACGGGCCTCCGGCTCGTCCAACCCGTCGCGGCCGTGGCCGGTATTGTCCTCGCTCACCTGGCGCTCCCTTCGGGAGACCACGATGCCAGGTTCGAGGGGGCTGGGCGAGACAGTGTCAGCGACCCGACCCTATTCGCCGGCGCATGGCCAGCCCTCGGTGCCGGGACTCGGGGCCGGCGGTTGATCGACGACCTTCGTCTCGAGGATCGCGATCGACCGGACCAGGGATCCTTTGGGCGCACCGATCTCCTCCGCGTCCGCCACCACCCCACGCTGGCCGAGGTACCGGAAGGTCTCGGGATCGAAGATCAGCTGCTCCTGAACCCCGTCCACCTCGAGGGCTACCGCTACGCCGTGCCGCCCCGCCGCGTCGACCGAGTCCCGTACCAGCGTTACGCCCGGGATCTTCGCCGCCGCACCGAACATCGCTGCCTGCACCTCGGGCGGCACCGGATACACGCCGAGCGTCTCCGTGACGTACATCCAGGCCCGCTCGCTCCGTGGGCGGTCGCCCGGCGCGTGCCGGTAGAGGTGGGAGAGCAGCTCGTCTGGGTCAGTGGGCAGTTGGCGCAGCCGCGCGTAGCTGTCCGGTGGGGGGTCTTGCACGGCAGCAGCGGCGCTCCTCGACCTCCCCCACGTGCTTCGCCTGGTCCTTCGCCTCGGGTGGAAGCGTCTGGCCCGGCATCGGCAACACCGCGTCCAGCTTGCCGCGCTGCGATCCCTCCCGGGTCCCGTCCACCGAGTGCCAGGACCGCCAGTGCGACCGCTCCAGCCAAGCCTGGGACCGGCCGTCGGTGACCGAGGTGACCCCGCTCATCTCCTTCGACTCCAGGTAGATGAACTGGTCGTTCCGACCGGGCTGCCGAGTGCGCGGGCGGCCTCCCGATAGGTGAGATCGCCCCAGGCGACCAGCAGCAGCACGTCCCGGTCCCGGGCGGCGAGGCCGGCCAGCGCGTCGGCGATCCGCCGGTGCGCACCCTCCGCGGCGACCCGCGCGACGACGAGGTCGTCGTGGCCCGGGGTAACCGGATCGACCCCGACCCGCGCCAGCGCGCGGTAGCCGCGGAGCTCGGCTCGCCGGTGCCGGCCGATCAGGTTCGTCGCGATGCCGTACAGCCAGGGCCGCGCGTCGGCCCGGTCCGTGTCGTACCGCTGACGCTGCCGAACGCGGCGAGGAAGGTTTCCGCCACCAGGTCGTCGGCCGTTTCGCGTCCGAGCCGCCGGGCGATGTACCCGTGGATCTCGGCTGCGTACCTGTCGAAGAGCGCCGCGAAATGCTCGGGCTCATCGCAGGACCGCTGGATGAGCGCCGCATCGGTCTCCTGCCGCGTGTGAGGCCCCGCCACGTCCGATGACGCGCTCATAGGCGGCCCTGCCTTTCCTTGAAGCCTCCCTCCCGAAGGCGGAGAGGCGCGGTGCACGGTCACCCTCTCTTGCCCGTACGGCGCCGCGGGGTTCACTCCGCCGGGGCCCGGTGGGGGCCCAAGGATTTGGGCCCGCCATGGGTCCGGGGACTCTGGGCCACGGTGCACCCGGTCGCCACGATGGAACCACGACGGCGGCGATTGGGCGCGGGAGCGGAGCGTCGCCCGCGGGGGCGGTGCCGCCGGCGCAGGTCAGGCAGGTACGGCGGGGGAGCCGGGGGGGAACGGGGGAACGGGGGGACAGGCCGGGTCCGTCCCGCGCACCCTCTCGGGCGGGACGGACCCGGCGCCGCTTCTACGCCCCCCGTACCCGCAGCGTCAGTCCCGCCGCCTGCCGGGCGACCTCCAAGTGGGCGAGCGAAGGCACCACGGCGTCCGCGTCGCCGAGGTCGTCCGCCGGGTGTGTCGAGGTCACGGCGACGACCGTCGCGCCGGCGGCCCGCCCGGCCCGTATCCCGGCGGGGGCGTCCTCGACGACGACGCAGTCGTCGGGGCGTACCGCCAACCTGGCGGCCGCAAGACCGGGGTTCCGCAGCTAATCGGGGTGCTGGGCCGCGATCGAGGGTGAAGATGCAGGTCGGCGGGCTGGCAGCTGGTGGGAATCGCTGTTCGGCCTAGATACACGCTTGTTCGCTGTTTTCCGTATCTGCCTGGGCT
>WHSR01000005.1 GCA_009379995.1 Streptosporangiales bacterium | reverse complement strand
GCCCGGCCCGCCCGGAACGTCCGGCACGGGGGTACGGGTCGCGGTCGGCGGGGGAGCGGCGTTCACCTTCGGCTACCAGGAGAACATCGAGTTGCTCGAGGCGTGCGGCGCCGAGGTCGTCACCGTCGATCCGCTCCGCGACGAGGCGTTGCCGGCCGGGACGCGTGCGCTGGTGCTCGGCGGCGGCTTCCCCGAGGTGTACGGGAGCGAACTGTCGGCCAACGCGGCGCTGCGCCGCGAGGTGGCCGGCCTCGCCGCACACGGCGCCCCCGTCGCGGCAGAATGCGCCGGTCTGCTGTATCTCGCCCGCTCGCTGGACGGGCACCCGATGTGCGGGGTGGTCGACGCGGAGGTGCGGATGAACGAGCGGCTCACGCTCGGCTACCGGGAGGCGAGGGCGCCCGCCGACTCCCCGCTCGCCGCCGAAGGCACCGAGGTGCGTGGCCACGAGTTCCACCGCACCGTCGCCGAGCCGCGGTGCGGCGGCACACCGGCCTGGCAGCTGCGCGTCGATCATGGTGAGGGTGCGTACGAGGGCTTCGTCGTCGGGTCCGTACACGCCTCCTACCTGCACCTGCACTGGGCCGGCCATCCAGCGATCGCGCGCCGGTTCGTGGCGTTGGCGGCGCGTCGCCGGCAGGGGGCGATGTCGTGACGGCGGCGACGTTTCCGCAGGCGCGAATCGTGGCCGAGCGGGTGGTGTTGCGCTCGTTCGGCCCGGCGGACGTGACCGACGTACGGCGGGCCTGCTCCGACGAGCTGGTACAGCGGTGGACGTCGGTGCCCTGCCCGTACACCGACGAGCACGCCCGGGCCTGGTGTCGGAAGATCGCCCCGCAGATCCGCGAGTCCGGGGACGGCGTCGCGTTCGCCGTTGCCGACCCGCTCACCGACCGGTTCCTCGCCAGCATTGACCTGAAGAACACCAACTGGTGGACCCGGGTGACCGAGGTGGGCTACCTCGCCGCGCCGTGGGCCCGTGGCCGTGGACTCACCGCGGAGGCGGTACGCGCCCTCGCCCGATGGCTGTTCACCGAGCAGGCGTTCGAGCGACTAGAGCTTCGGGCGGCGACGGGCAACCACGCCTCGCGCCGGGTGGCGGAGAAGGCCGGCTTCACGTGCGAGGGCGTGCTGCGCAGCGCCGGGCTGGTCAAGGCCGGCCGAGTCGATCACGCCGTTTACAGCCTCGTCCGAGGTGACCTGCGGTGAGGAGGCGGCTCGTCGGCGTCGGCGTCGGACCGGGCGACCCGGAGCTCGTCACGGTGAAGGGCGCGCGGCTGCTGCGCGACGCGGATGCCGTCCTGGTGCCCGTGCTCGCCGGCGACCCGGAACCAAGGGACGCCGGCCGCGCTGAGACGATAGTCGCCGAGTACGCCGACGCCGTTCGCGTCCGGCGGGTGGTCTTCGAGCTCGGCGAGGGCCGTGCGGCCGCCTGGGCGGCGGCAGGCGCGGTAGTGGCCGACACCTTCGCCCGGGGGGCGCGGACCGTGGCGTTCGCGACCATCGGCGATCCGGCCGTGTACTCGACCTTCACCCACGTGGCCCGGGCGGCGCGGGAACGGGTGCCGGAGTTGCTGATCGAGACCGTACCGGGGATCACCGCCATGCAGGACCTGGCCTCGCGCAGCGGTACGACGCTCTGCGTCGGCAGCGAGACGCTCGCGTTGCTGCCGCTCACCGCGGGACTCGGCGCCTTCGAGGAGGCCCTTGCCGGTTTCGACACCGTCGTCGCGTACAAGGGCGGCCGGAACATGCGCGCCGTGCTCGAGGCGGTACGGGCCGCCGATCGGCTCGACCGGGCGGTGTACGGCGCCTACCTCGGGCTGTCGGGTGAGGACATCCGGCCAGCGGTCCAGGTGGATCCGGGTGAGGCGCCGTACCTGTCGACGCTCATCGTGCCCGCCGGCGCCGATCCCGGGACGGAGCGGGACCGGTGAGCGGGGGCAAGGTGACCTTCGTCGGCGCCGGGCCCGGCGCCGCTGACCTGTTGACCTTCCGCGCCGCCCGGGCGATCGCCGAGGCGGACGTGGTCATCTGGGCGGCGAGCCTGGTGCATCCGGGCGTGCTCGACCACGCGCGGGCCGACGCGGAGATCGTCGATTCCGCCCAACTGACGATCGAGGGGGTGCTGCCGTACTATCGGCGCGCGGCCCGCGAGGGCCTGCGTGTCGCCCGGGTCCATTCCGGGGACCCCTCGCTGTGGGGGGCGGTTCAGGAGCAGCTCGACCGCTGCCGCGATCTCGGACTGGAGACCGAGGTGGTGCCGGGTGTCTCCAGCTTCAGCGCGGCGGCCGCGCTCGCCCAGCGCGAGCTCACCGTCCCCGAGGTCGCCCAGACGGTGATCCTCACCCGCCTCGGCGGCGGCAAGACCCCGATGCCGCCAGGGGAGGACGTGCAGCGGCTGGCCGGGCACGGTGCCACGATGGCGGTCTTCCTGTCCGCCGCCCGGTCCCGGCGGCTGCAGGAGGAGTTGCTCGCCGGCGGTTACCCTCCGCAGACACCGTGTGTGGTGGCGCACCGCGCGACCTGGCCCGACGAGCTGGTGGTGCGCTGCCGGCTGGACGAGCTGGCGGTGACCATCCGGACGCACCGACTCTGGAAGCACACCCTGGTGCTCGTCGGTCCGGCCCTCGCCGCCGCGGGCACGCGTTCGCATCTGTACCACCCGGGTCATTTCCACGGTCACCGCAGGGCCGACCCGGCGGCGCGGCGTGAACTACGAGGGGCTCCCGAGCACGGACCCGGAGAGGCCGGCGACCAGTGAGCGACGCACGCGAGCCATCGGCGGGTACCTCGTATGGCGGGCACCCGGCGAGCGGGCGGAGAAGCGAACAAAACCAGCACGTGAGCGACGCACGCGAGCCATCGGCGGGCGCGCCGGGACGTCCCGAGCTGCGCGAGCCGGATCTTCCCCGTACCGCGAAGGTCCGGGACAGGGCGCTCCGCACCGGCTGGGCCACCGGCACATGCTCGTCCGCCGCGGCGAAGGCGGCGACCCTCGCGCTGGCCACGCAGTCGCCCCAGGAGCGGGTGGAGGTGGCGCTCCCCTCCGGCCGCCGTGTCGGCTTCGCCGTCGACCTGTGCAGCTACTCCCCGGCCAAGGCGGAGGCCGTGGTCGTCAAGGACGCCGGCGACGACCCCGACGTCACCCACGGTGCCCACCTGACCGCCACTGTGCGGTGGCGGCACGAGCCCGGCATCGAACTGGACGGCGGCGTGGGCGTAGGCGTGGTCACCAAGCCCGGCTTGGGACTCGAGGTCGGGGGGCCGGCCATCAACCCGGTACCGCGCCAGATGATCGTTCAGGCCGTCGGCGAGGCGATCGACCTCGCGGCCCGTGGGGTACGTGTCGTCATCAGCGTCCCGGAAGGGGAGCGGATGGCGCGAAAGACCACCAACCACCGGCTCGGTATCGTCGGCGGGATCTCCATCCTCGGCACCACTGGCATCGTGCGGCCGTTCTCCACCGCGTCGTGGCGGGCGAGCGTGGAGCAGGCTGTCTCGGTGATGGCCGCGCAGGGCGAACGCACGGTCGCGCTGTGCACCGGCGGCCGTACCGAGAAGGCAGCGATGCGGCTGCTCCCCGACCTGCCCGAGGTGTGCTTCGTCGAGGTGGGCGACTTCACCGGGGCGGCGCTGCGCCGCGCGGTCGAGCACGGCCTGCACCACGTCATCTTCGTCGGCATGATCGGCAAACTCACCAAGCTCGCCGCCGGCGTGCTGATGACCCACTACACCCGTTCCCGGGTGGAGACCGGCCTGCTCGGCGAGGTCACCCGGGAGGCCGGCGCGGACGGGGAGCTGGCCCGGCAGGTCGACGCCGCGAACACCGCCCGACACGCCTACGAGCTGTGGGAGGCGGTGGGTTTCCTGCGCCCGGCCGGCGACCTGCTCTGCCGGCGGGTCGCCGAGGTGCTCGAGCGCTTCGCCGAGGGGCGGCTCACCGCGGAGGTGGCGATGGTGGACTTCGCCGGCGGGCAGCTCGTCGCGTCGAGCGGCGGGAGGTGGGCCGGATGAGCATCACGGTGATCGGGTACGACGGGTCGCCGCTGGCCCCGGAGGCGCGCCGAGCGCTCGCCTCGGCCACCCTGGTTGCCGGCGGCGCGAGACACCTCGCGGCCGTGGAAGCGCCGGAAGAGGCCCGGCGTGCCCCGATGGGTGACGTCGCCGCCGCGATCGACGCGGTCGCCGGCCACGACGGTGACTCCGTGGTCCTGGCCAGCGGGGACCCGGGGTTCTTCGGGATCGTACGGGGGCTGCGCGAGCGCGGCCTCACGCCCGCGGTGCTGCCGGCGCGGTCGTCGGTCGCCTTGGCCTTCGCCCGGCTCGGGCTGCCGTGGGACGACGCGGTAGTCGTCTCGGCGCACGGACGCGATCTGCGGCGGGCCGTCAACGTCTGCCGCGCGCACCCGAAGGTCGCGGTCTTCACCGGCCCCGGCGGTGGCCCCGCCGAGCTCGCCCGGGCGCTGGAGGACGTACCCCGAACGTTCGTGGTCGCCGAGAACCTCGGCGGCGACGAGCGGGTGACCCGCTGCGATCACGCTCGGGCCAGGGCGGAGGGATGGCGGGACCCGAACGTCGTCCTCGTGCTCGACGAGTCCCGTCCGGTGAACCCGGCGACCTGGGTGGCGGGCCGGCAGCCCGGCCCCGCGACCTGGGCGTTGCCGGAGCACGCGTTCGCCCACCGCGACTCCGTGATCACCAAGGCGGAGGTACGGGCACTGGTGCTCGCCCGACTCGGCCCCAGGCTCGGCGACCTGGTGTGGGACGTCGGCGCCGGCAGCGGCTCGGTCGCCGTCGAGTGTGCCCGGTTCGGCGCGGCCGCCGTGGCTGTCGAGCGGGATGCCGAAGCATGCGCGCGGATCGGCCGCAACGCCGAAGCGCACGACGTCGAGGTCGGCGTCGTCCACGGCGAGGCCCCGTCCGCGCTCGCGACGCTCCCCGACCCCGACGCGGTCTTCGTCGGCGGGGGCGGGCCGCGGGTCGTCGAGGCCTGCGCGGCACGCGACCCGCGCGCCGTCGTCGTGGGGCTTGCCGCCGTCGAGCGGGTCGGTGCCACCCGCGAGGCGCTCGAGGGCTGCGGCTACCGGGTGGACGGCATCCAGCTGCAGGCGTCCCGGCTCGCTCCGCTGCCGGACGGCACCCATCGACTCGCCCCGGTCAACCCTGTGTTCGTGCTGTGCGGGAGCCGGCCGTGACCGTGTACCCCGGCGTCCTCCTCCGCTCCGCTCCTCGCTTCGCTGCGATGCTCACTTTGGAGGCCGCCTCATGGTGATCGGGTTGGTAGCCGTCACCGAGCGGGGCAGGTCGGCCGCCGCCCGGCTAGCCGCCGCGTGGCCGCGGGCCCGGGTGTACGAGGGCCCGGCGGGCCAGGCCGTACCGCGCGCGTTCGCCGAGTGCGGGGGCCTGGTGTGCTTCCTCGCGGTGGGCGCGGCCGTCCGCATCATCGGTCCGCTGCTGCACGGAAAGCACTCCGACCCCGGGGTGGTCTGCGTCGACGAGTCTCTGCGGTTCGCCGTTCCGGTGGCGGGAGGGCACGCGGGCGGCGCCAACGCGCTGGCCGAGCGGGTCTCCGCCGAGCTCGGGTGCACCCCGGTCATCACCACGGCGAGCGATGCGCTGGGGATCACGCCCCTCGACGACCTCGGCGCCGATCTCGGCTTCCGGGTCGAGGACGGCAGCGACCTCGCCGCGGTCGGGGCGGCGGTGATCTCCGGGGAGCGGGTCACGCTCACCTGCGACGGGACCTGGCCCCTCCCGGCGCTGCCCCCGAACGTGGTGTCCACCCCGGCGCCCGAGCCGGGAACGCCCGCGATACTCGTCACGGATCGTGTGCTCCCGCCCCCGCTTGGCCGTGATCTTGCAGAAATTCAACCCGGAGGGCTCAAATTTCTGCAAGATCACGGCCAAGGGGCGGCGGTGGGGCCGCGGGTCGTGTACCGGCCGCCGTCGCTGGCCGTCGGGGTCGGTGCCAGCCGCGGCGTGGCGGCCGACGAGGTTCTGGGCCTGGTGGACGCCGCGCTCGCCGAGGCGGGTCTTTCCGCCGCGTCGGTGCTGACGCTCGCGACCGTACAGGCCAAGGCCGACGAGGCCGGCATCCGTACCGCTGCCGAGCGGCGGGGCTGGCCGATGGCGACCTACCCGGCCGAGGTCCTCGCCGATGTCGGGGTCCCGAACCCGAGCGAGGCCGTCCGCGTCGCGGTCGGCACCCCCAGCGTGGCCGAGGCGGCGGCGCTGTACGCCGCAGGCGCCCGCGGCGAGCTTGTCGTGGCCAAGCGCAGATCCTCGAACGCCACCGTCGCGGTCGCCCGGCTCCGGCCGCGCGGCCGGCTCACGTTCGTCGGCGTCGGCCCGGGCGACCGGGACCTGCTGCCTCCACGGGCCGTCGCGGTGCTGCGCCGCGCCTCGGTGGTGATCGGGCTCGACCAGTACGTCGAGGCGGTCAGCGACCTGTTCCGGCCCGGAACCCGGGTGCTGGCCAGCGGGCTCGGCGCGGAGGAGGAACGCGCGTCGGCCGCCGTCGCCGAGGCGCGCGGCGGTCATGCGGTCGCTCTCCTCGGCTCCGGCGACGCCGGGATCTACGCCATGGCCAGCCCGGCCCTGGAGATGGCCGACGGTTCCATCGACGTGGCCGGCGTGCCCGGCGTCACCGCCGCGCTTGCCGCCGCAGCGCTGCTCGGCGCGCCGCTGGGAAACGACCACGCCCTGATCTCGCTTTCCGACCTGCACACCCCCTGGGAGGTCATCGAGGCCCGGGTCCGGGCCGCCGCCGAGGCGGACTTCGTGGTCGTCTTCTACAACCCGCGCAGCGTCGCCCGGCACTGGCAGCTCGCCCGGGCGCTGGCCGTGCTCGGCGAGCGCCGGCGGCCGGAAACACCGGTCGGGATCGTACGGGGCGCGTCCCGGCCGGACGAGCGGTCGACGCTGACGACCCTCGATGCCGTCGATGTGGAGGCCGTCGACATGCAAACCGTCGTCATCGTCGGCAGCGGCGACACCCGCATCGTCGCCGGACGCATGGTCACTCCGCGGGGGTATCGGTGGCTGTGACCCGTGCCGCGGACCGACGGCCGGACGCAGCCGCGGTGACCGTGACCGAGCGCTGCGTCGGCTGCGGTGCCTGCCTGTTGACCTGCCCCGAACGCGCGATCCGGGCACGCGGCGGGGGCCTGCTCGTCGCGGGTGACCTGTGCACCGGCTGCGGTGAGTGCGTGGAGATCTGTCCCGTCGATGCGATCGAGGAGACCTAAACCCGTGAGGGACGTACATCCCATCGAGGCGAAGTCGTACGAGATCCTGCGTTCTCGGGTGGCGACCGGCCATCTGCCGCGGTACACGCGGGCCGTCGTCGAACGGGTCATCCACGCCACCGCCGATCTCGAGTACTGCAGCGACCTGGTGTGTGACGAGGAGGCACTGGAGCGTGGGGCGCTGGCGTTGGCGGCCGGGGCGCCGATCATCGCCGACGTCCGGATGGTGGCCGTCGGTATCACCACCCGCGAGGTGATCTGCAAGGTGGACGATTCCCTGACGACCAGGCTGGCCCGTACCGCGGGGATCACCCGCTCCGCCGCCGCGGTCCGGCTGTCTGCCAGCGAGGTGGGTGCCGGGGCGGTGTGGGCGATCGGATGTGCGCCGACCGCGCTGGAGGAGATCCTCAGCCGCGGCGTCGAACCGGCCCTCGTCATCGGGCTCCCGGTCGGCTTCGTCGGAGCGGTCGAGGCCAAGGAGGCGCTGCGGGCCAGCGGGTTGCCGGCGCTGAGCAACCGCTCGGAGAAGGGCGGCTCCGCCATGGCGACCGCGGCCGTCAACGCGTTGCTGAACGCCGGGGAGGCCGCCTGATGGGCAAACCCGCGCTGCTTGTCGTCGGGCACGGCACCCGGGACGGGGCGGGCGCGGCGGAGTTCGCCGCGTTCATCCGCCGGCTGCGTTCACGTGCCGAGGGCCTCGCCGTGGCCGGTGGCTTCATCGAGCTCTCCCCGCCGCCGCTGGCCGAGGCCGTCGGGGAACTGGTCGCGGCCGGCCAGCGGCACCTCGTCACGATGCCCCTCGTGCTCGTCGGCGCCGGGCATGCGAAGGGGGACATTCCCGGCGCGCTCGCCCGCGAGCGGGCACGGCATCCAGGGACGCGGTACTCCTACGGGCGGCCGCTCGGCCCGCACCCGAGCCTGCTGTACCTGCTGGACGAGCGACTCGACGCGGTCCTGGACCCAGCCGAGCGGGCGGAAACGGCCGTGCTGCTGGTTGGCCGCGGCTCCACCGACCCGGACGCGAACGCCGAGGTCCACAAGGTGGCGCGGCTGCTGTGGGAGGGCCGGTCGCTCGGTTACGTGGAGACCGCCTTCGTCTCGCTTACCCGACCCGGTACGGAAGAAGGGCTGGAACGTTGCCGGCGGCTCGGTGCCCGCCGGATCGTCGTGCTGCCGTACCTGCTGTTCCCCGGCGTGCTTCCCGACCGTGCCCGAAGGCAGGCCGAGGCGTACCAACTGGCGCACGCCGACCTCGACGTCCGATGCGCGCGGGTGATCGGCGACTGCGACGGGCTCGCCGATCTGGTGCTGGAGCGCTACGAGGAGGCGCTCGTCGGCGACATCCGGATGAACTGCGACACCTGCATCTACCGGGCGCCCATGCCCGGCTTCGAGCATCGGCTCGGTGCCGCCCAGGTAGCACACCACCATCCCGACGACCCGGTGGAAGGCGCGCATGCACACCATCACTGACGTCGATCTCGGACATCACGGCGATGTGGAGATCGCGCCGGGCCTGGTCGACCTCGCGGTCAACGTACGTCCCGGCGCCCCTCCGCGGTGGCTAGCCGAACGGCTACGGGCCGCACTGGACGCCGTCGCCAGCTACCCAGACCCCGCGGCGGCGCGTACCGCCGTCGCCCGCCGGCACGGTCGGCCATCCGACGATGTGCTGCTGACCGCCGGGGGAGCCGAGGCGTTCGTACTGCTCGCCCGGGCGCTGCGGCCCCAGCGCGCGGCCGTCGTGCATCCGCAGTTCACCGAGCCGGAAGCGGCCCTGCGGGCGTCCGGTCATCCCGTCGACCGGGTGGTCCTGGCGGCCGAGGACGGGTTTCGCCTGGCGGCGGAGGCGGTTCCGGAGGACGCCGACCTGGTTGTCGTGGGCAACCCCACCAACCCGACCTCGGTGCTCCACCCGACGCGGACGCTCGCCGCGCTGGCCCGGCCGGGGCGGGTGCTCGTCGTGGACGAGGCGTTCGCCGACTGCCTGCCGGGGGAGCGGGGCAGCCTCGCCGGCCGTCGCGACCTGCCGGGGTTAGTGGTGGTACGCAGCCTGACGAAGACTTGGGGGCTGGCCGGGCTGCGGGTCGGCTACCTGCTCGCGGCGCCCGAGCTCGTCGCCCGCCTGGCCGAGGCGCAGCCGCTGTGGCCCGTGTCGACGCCCGCCCTCGTCGCGGTGCAGGCGTGCTGCGGACAGGGGGCGCTCGCCGAGGCCGAGGCATGGGCGCGCCAGTTGGGTGAGGAGCGCACGCACCTGTCCGAGTCGCTCGCCGCCCTGGGCGGCGTGCACGTCGTACCTAACGCCCGGGCATCCTTCCTGCTGCTGCGGGTCCCCGACGGGCAACACGTCCGGGGCGCGCTGCGGGATCTCGGCTTCGCGGTCCGCCGCGGCGACACCTTCCCTGGCCTCGGTCCGGACTGGATGCGGGTCGCCGTCCGCGACCGCTCGACGTCCGACGCCTTCACAGCCGCGCTCGCGAGGGTCCTAGGAGCCGCCTAACGGGTCTCGACATGAACGCCTGTCATCCGGTGACGACGGCGACGATCCGGCTGCCCGGCTCGAAGGCGCCTCGTTCGGCGAAGGCGAAGATGCCGAACATCATCTTCGCCGCGTAGACCCAGTCCAGGGTGATCCCGTGCCGCTCGGCGAATTCGGCGACGAAGCCCTCCAGTTCGGGCTTCTTCTTCGCGTATCCGCCGAAGTGGAAGCCGTGCTCGATGCCCCAGTTCCCCGAGCTTGCCCCGAGACTGCGCTGCTGTAGCCGTTCCACCTCGGTGGCGAGGAACTCGCCGCCCTTCAGCGCGGCGAAGCCGAGCGCCCGCTGCCCAGGTCGCAGGCCCGCGGCGAGGCCGGCCAGCGTGCCGCCGGTGCCGACCGGGCAGCAGATCACGTCGAACGGTTCGTCGATCTCGGCCGGCAGCTCGGCGCAGCCGCGGACCGCGAGTTCGTTGCTGCCGCCCTCCGGCAGCAGGTAGAAGTCGCCGAACTCCCGCCGCAGCCGGCCGACGACCTCGGAGGTGTGCTTGGTCCGGTAGGTGGTGCGGTCCAGGTAGGTCAGCCGCATCCCGCGGCGGGCCGCGCACGACAGCGACGGGTTGAGCGGCAGGTGCTCCTCGCCGCGGATCACGCCGATGGTGGCGAACCCGAAGTAGAAGCCGGCGGCCGCCGCGGCCCGGATGTGGTTCGAGTACGCGCCGCCGAACGTCAGCAACGTGTCGTGGCCCTGATCCGCCGCCGCGGCCAGGTTGTACTTCAGCTTGCGCCACTTGTTGCCCGGCAGCTCCGGATGGATCAGGTCGTCCCTTTTCAGCAGCAGCCGCACACCACGGCGTGCGAGCCGGTCGTCGCGCAACTCGACGACCGGCGATGGCAACCGGAGTTCCACCAACGAACGCTCACACCCCTCGGAACCCACGATCCAACAGCCTGTCAGGCCCAACGGGCGCTCCGTCGGCTACAGAGCGATGAGCGCGAGCTCTTTCTTCTCCGTCGTCTTCTGGTACTGCATGATCTCGCTGACGGTCGTGTCGTCGCCCCAGCCGAACTCGGACAGCGGCGACCAATCATCGGTCTCGTCGTCGACGTCGTCGACATCGCCACGACGTAGCGCGGTGGTGAAGATCATCTCCTCCGCGACCGTTCAGGAGACCAAGTCTGCGGCGTCCTCACGCGGTCGGGTCGCTCGTGAGCTCCAGCCTGTTGATGGACGCTGCCTGACCGGTGCCTGTCCACGGCTGAGCCAGACACTCTTGACATGAGAGCAGACCGAAGGCACTGCTGGGCGAGGCGGCCTTGGCGGCCCCTGCTGCAGCCGGATCCCGCACCGTAAGGAGACCTGTGATGCATGCCCTGTCCTACGCGGAAATCATGGAGCGGGCTCGGGCCGATACCCGAGAGCTGGTGACCGTCGAGCGGGCGGACGGCTACGCGGTCCTTCGGCTCGTCGACCCGGACAAGCTCAACGTGCTCAGCGAGGGCATGACCCTGCAGCTCCGCGAGCGCCTCGAGGAGCTGACCGCCGACCCGGACGTCCGTGCGGTGGCCATCACCGGCACCGATCCCGGCTTCTGCACCGGTGGGGATCTGCGGCTCATGCGCAACGCGGTCGAACGGCTCGCCGATCCCGCCGACGAGGAGGGCTCCACCGGCCCGTGGCAGTTCATCCGCTACCAGTTCGGCGGAATCATCCGGCTCATCGCGAACAGCGACACGGCGGTGGTGGCGGCGGTCAACGGTCCGGCGGCCGGCGTGGGACTTGCCTTGGCGTTTGCCTCCGACCTGATAGTCGCCTCCGAGCGTGCCGTGCTGGTGCCCGCCTTCGGCCGCCTCGGCCTGCTGCCCGAGGTCGGTACGAGCTGGTTCATCACCCGCCGGCTCGGCTACCAGCGAGCGTTCCAGTACTTCGTCTCCGGTGAGCACATCCCGGCGCGACGGGCGCTGGACATGGGCGTGATCAACGAGGTGACCGAACACGAGCAGCTGGTCGGCCGGGCGCGGTGGTGGTGCGAGAGCCTCGTCGCCCTGCCGCGGCACGCGTTGGCCATGGCCAAGCCGCTGCTTCGCCAGGCATCGAGCATGTCCTGGGAGCAGGCGCTCGTCATGGAGGAGTTCGCCGAGCCCAACTGCTTCACCACCAGGCCCTTCTCCGCGGGCGTCGAAAGCATGCTGGAAGAGCGGCGGTAACGGGTCGGGTGAACGCCCGGCAGCCACCCGACGTCATGTCTAAAACAGGGGTACTGGCCGCATCGGAGAAGAAAAGGATCAACCCACCATGAATCGAAACCTCTTAGGGAGGCGGAGCCGATCCCTGCGCGCGGGGGCTCGCTTGTCCCTCGTCGCCGTCGCCGCAGGTCTGGTCCTCAACGTCACGCCCGCTACGCGGGACGCCGAGGCCGCGCCACCGCAGCAGCAGCCCGTCGTCCGTCTGGCCGCCGTCAACGCGCTTCAGTTCGGTGGGCTGGGCAACCAGTTGGTTGCCGACTTCGAGCAACGGACCGGCTATCGCGTCACGGTGTTCATCGGCACCGCCGGCGAGGTGTTCGCCCAGGCGGGTGCCGGCGACGCCGACATCGTCATGACCCACTGGGGCTTCACCGAGCTCGAGAACTTCGTCAGCGAAGGGCGGGGGAAGTGGCCCAAGATGATCTTCTCCAACTCGACCGGCACCTTCATCATCCCGCCGAACGACCCCGCCGGCGTCCGTGACGTCACCGACCCGGTCCAGGCGTTCGAGCGGATCGCCGAGAGCGAGTCGCCCTTCGTCGTCAACGACATCGGTCAGATCCGGTACACGACGGACACGCTCTGGAACGCTGCCGGTCGTCCCGACAGGGAGGGGTGGTATCTCGACCTGGGTCTGAGCGGACCGGCCGCGATGCAGGAGGCCGCGGGGCGGGGCGGGTACACCATCTGGGGCCTTCAGCCCTTCCTGGGGATGCAGGGAAGCCTGCCGGAACCGCTTCCCCTGGAGCCAGTGGTCTTCCAGGATTCGATGCTGCAGCGCAGCATCTCTTCGGTAGTGGTGAATCGACCCCTTTCTCGCAACGTCAGGGGTGCGCTTGCCTTCGAGCGGTACCTGCTCGAACTCGCGACACAGGCCCGTATCCGCGCGGTCAGTGTTCCCAACGTCGAGGGGCCGGTCATGTGGCCCGCGGGAAACCAAAACGACAACGACTAGATCCCGAGTAGGGGGTGTTCCACGGGGGATCCTCTAATTCAGCCTTGACCTTCCGGAGCCCGAGGGCCAACCTGTTAGGCGAACGTTCGCCTAACAGGGCGCCGACCGGAAGGGCGAGCCGTTGTACGTGTCGCTGAAGGACGTCGCCGCGCGGGCTGGGGTCAGCTTCCAGACGGCGAGCAAGGTCCTCAACGGTCGGCGCGGGGTGGTGGCGGAGGAAACCCGGGAGCGGATCTTCGCGGCGGCCCGGGAGCTCGGCTACGTTCCGAACGCGGTAGCCCGAAGCCTGGTCACCAGGTCCACGTACACGGTCGGCGTGGTGGCCGACGATCTGTCCGATTGGGTGCTGGCGCAGTTCGTGGTCGGCGCCGAACGGGAGGCCCGCCGGAGGGGCCACGCTGTGCTCATCGGCACGGCGCATCACGGTGGGCCGGACGCCGAGGGCTACCTTCAGCTGCTGCTGGAGCGGCGGGTGGACGGCATCCTGGCCGCCGCGCCGAACAGCCTCGAGGACGACGAGCGGGTCGCCGAGCTGCTGCGCGGCCCGATCCCCGCGGTGGGCATACATCACGTGCCCGGCGGGGGTGTTCCGGTCGTGGGTTCCGACCACCGGCTGACCGGGCGGCTGGCCGCCGAGCACCTGGTGGAGCTCGGGCATCGCCGGATCGCCACGGTGACCGGGCCGGGTGCCCGGCGGGTGGTGGCGAGCCGGCTGCGCGGCTACCGGTCCGTCCTGGAGGACGCCGGGCTGCCGGCCGACCGGATGGAGGAGGGGGACTGGACCGCCGCCGGCGGATACGCCGCGACGTGCCGGCTGCTCGAGGGCGATCCGTCGGTCACCGCCATCTTCGCCCACAACGACCTCATGGCGGCGGGCGTCCTTTCCGCCCTGCACCGGCACGGGAGGCGGGTGCCGGATGACTGCGCGGTCGTCGGCTGCGACGACATGCCGCTGGCGGCGCACCTGATTCCGCCGCTCACGACCGTGCATCTCCCGTTCTACGAGACCGGGGAGCGGGCGATGTCGCTGCTGCTCGGACGCATTGGCGAGACCGGCGAGCCGGCCCGGCGGGTCCTCCTGCCGGTCCACCTCGTCGTCCGGGAATCGACCGAAGGCGGGGAGGAGGCCCAGTGGCCAGAGTCAAGATCGACCTCGACCGGGCGATCGGAACTGTCGACCGCCGCATCTTCGGAGGGTTCATCGAACACCTCGGCCGCTGCATCTACGGAGGAGTCTTCGACGAGGGCTCGGAGCTGAGCGACGAGCGCGGGTTCCGTCGCGACGTGCTCGAGGCGGCCCGCGGGCTGCGGATGCCGGTGCTGCGTTGGCCGGGCGGCAACTTCGTCAGCGGCTACCACTGGGTGGACGGCATCGGTCCGCGCGACGCCCGCCCCCGCCGACCCGAGCTGGCCTGGCACACCGAGGAGCCGAACCGCTTCGGCACCGACGAGTTCGTCGCCTACTGCCGCGAGCTGGGTACCGAGCCGTACATCTGCCTCAACATGGGCACCGGGACCCTCGACGAGGCCTTGGCCTGGGTGGAGTACTGCAACGGGACCGGCGACACGTACTGGGCCAACCGGCGTCGGGAGAACAGTCACCTCGAGCCGTACCGGGTCCGCTACTGGGGCCTGGGCAACGAGATGTACGGCGACTGGCAGGTCGGTCAGCTCTCCGCCGGCGAGTACGTGGCCGAGGCGCGCCGGTGGGCGAAGGCGCTGCGTCGCCTCGACCCCGACATCGAGCTGGCCTCCTGTGGGGAGAACGGGTGGAGCGACTGGGACCGGGACGTCGTCGACGGGCTCATCCGGTACGTCGACTTCCACAGCATCCACATCTACACCGGGTCCCGCGACTATTGGGCCAACGTGCTCGCCCCGCACCAGGCCGAGCGGGCGTTGCGCATCACCCAGGCGCTGATCGACCGCGCCCGGTACGTGCAGCGGGTGGAGCGACCCGTGTACGTCGCCTACGACGAGTGGAACGTGTGGTTCCGCAAGCGCGACAACACCCTCGAGGAGCGCTACACGCTTGCCGACGCCCTCGCGGTGGCGACCTACCTGAACGTGTTCGTCCGCAACGCCGCGACCGTGCGAATCGCGAACCTCGCCCAGCTCGTCAACGTCATCGCGCCGATCGTGACCGCTCCGGACGGGTTGTTCCTGCAGCCCATCTACCACCCGCTGCGGTTGGCCGCCGAGCACACCCAGGAGGTAGCGCTCGACGTCTCCGTCGAGTGCGACACCGTCGACCACACCGACCTGGAGCGCGACGAGTGGCCGCATCGGGTGGCCGACCTCGGGCCGTTCCCGCTGCTCGACGTCGCCGCGACCAGGGACCGGGAGGGGCGGCGGGTAGTCGTCTCCGTCGTCAACCGAGCCCCGGAGGCTCCGGTGAAGGCGACGATCACCCTCGGCGGGTCGGCGGCTCGCGGCGAGCTGGTGAGCCGGGTCGTCACCGCCGACTCGACCGACGCGACGAACTCGTTCGAACGGCCCGGCGCGGTGGACGTGGCCGAGACGCGCACACCCGTCGACGGCGACCGCATCGACCACGAGTTCCCGCCGCACTCCTACACCCAGTTGCAGATCGAGATCGGGTGATCGCCCATGGCCGAAGATTTCACCAGGCGTCGCCTGCTGCAAAGCGCCGCGCTCGCATCTGCAGGGGCGTTCGGCCTCACCGGTTGCGGGTCGTACCTCGCTACCGGCTTCGCCGGCAGCAGGCCGCCGCCGCGTACGGTCACCTACTGGGACCTGTTCACCGGCGGCGACGGCGGCCGCATGGGGGAGATGGAGGATGCCTTCCGCAAGCGTCGCCCCGAGATCGACCTGAGGACGGCGACGTTCCTCTGGGGCGACCCGTACTACACCAAGCTCTCCCTGGCCATACTCGGCGACCAGCCGCCGGACCTGGCGGTCTCGCATGCCACCCGGGTGACCGGCTACGCACGAGCGGATCTGCTGCAGCCGCTGGCCGCGGACGACCTGGCCCGGCACGGCCTGACGGCCGACAGGTTCAGCCGCGCGGCGTGGGAGGCATCGCATGTCGACGGGACCCTGTACGCGATCCCCCTCGACACCCACCCGTGGGTGCTCTACTACAACACCGAGATCTGCGAGCGGGCCGGGCTGCTCGACTCGGACGGGATTCTCACGTCGCTCGACGGGCCCGACGAGTTCGCGGACGCGATGCACAGGGTCAAGGAGGCCACCGGCGGGTGGGGCGGGATGCTCGCGATCAACATCAATACGCCCTCCACGTTCCGGTTCTTCTACACCCTCTACAGCCAGCTCGGCGGTCAACTGCTGGCCGACGAGGGCAGGCGGGTCGTGCTCGACGAGGAGAAGGCGGTGCGAGCACTGAGCTACGGGCGCCGGCTCACCGTCGAGGAAGGCCTCATGCCGGCCGACGTCGACTACGAGGGTGCGGTCGCCCTGTTCGCCAGCGGCAAGGCCGGCTTCTACATCCAGGGCGAGTGGGAGGTCACCACCTTTACCGAGGCGAAGCTGCCGTTCAGCATGGTCCCGTTCCCGAACGTCTTCGGCGGCCCGTACGTCGTCGAGGCCGACTCCCACGCGTTCGTCCTGCCGAGATTCCGCAACCCCGACCCGCGGCGCACGGACGCCGCCCTCACCGTCGCCCGCGGCCTGCTCGACGAGAGCCTCACCTGGGCGGAGGGCGGTCACGTCCCGGTGTGGCAGCCGGTTCAGCGAAGCGAGGCGTACCGCTCGCTGGACCCGCAGTCCAACTACGCCGCCGCTGTCGACAACGCCGTCTACCACCCACCAGCCTGGTACTCCGGCTCGGGATCGCTGTTGGAGATCCACGTCGGCTCGGCCGTCGCCAGTGTCCTGGCCGGACAAGCCACACCGGAGGCTGCCGTCGCGCGGATGGGACGCGCCCTCCAGCGCCTCGCCGAGACCCCTTCGCCCCTTTGAACCCGCTCGTTGGAGGTCCGTCATGGCCACCGAGACGCTGACCCGACCGCGGGTCGGCCGCCGTGCTCGCCCGGGCCGGGCGCGACGGGCACACCCCACCCCCGCCGGACTCGGCCTGCTGGCCCCGTTCGTCGTTCTGTACCTGCTCTTCCTCGTCGGCCCCATCGCGTACCTGGCGGTGATGAGCCTGTTCAACACCAGCCTGGTCCGCCCGGGCCTCGGTGGTTTCGCGGGGCTCGGCAACTACGCGGAGGCCCTCACCAGCTCCGAGTTCTGGTCGTCGCTGTGGCACACGGTCCTGTTCACGATCATGACGACACCGCCGCTCGTCGTCCTGGCCCTGGCGCTGGCCATCTTGACCAACCGGCTGGCCCGCGGTCGGTGGTTCTTCCGCCTGGTGTTCTTCGCGCCGTACGTCATCCCGTCGTCGGTGATGGCGCTGATCTGGGTCTGGATCTACACACCGGACTTCGGTCTCTACAGCAGCTGGCTGAGTTCGCTCGGCATCGCGGCGCCGTCCTGGCTCGGCGACCCGAACTGGGCGCTGGCCTCGATCGCCCTTGGCACCATCTGGTGGACGCTCGGGTTCAACTTCGTGCTGTACCTCGCCGGGCTGCAGGAGATCCCGCGCGAGCTGTACGAGGCCGCCGCGATCGACGGGGGCGGGCCGTGGCAGCAGATCCGCCGGATCACCATCCCGATGCTCGGCCGTACCACGACGCTGGTCGCGGTGCTGCAGGTCATCACCTCGCTCAAGGTCTTCGACCAGATGTACATCATGACGCAGGGAGGGCCCGACTTCAGCACCCGGTCGGCGGTCCAATACATCTTCGAAAGCGGCTTCACCAACTACCGGGTCGGTTACGCCTCCGCCGCCTCGATGCTGCTGTTCCTGGTGATCCTGGCCGTCTCCGTCGGCTGGTTCTCCCTGGTCCGACGAGCTGAGAGAGGGGTCTGACCATGGCCACCAGCACCCTGACCCGCTCCGCCGAGGCCGCCGCGCCGGCCGGCGGCCTCGCCCGGCCGGACTGGCGGGCCAAGCTGTTCAACCGGCTGTGCCTGGGCGTGCTTCTCGCCTTCGCCGCGATCTGGATCATCCCGCTGGCCTGGGCGGTCGACACCGCGTTCAAGCCGGAGGGGGAGACCACGATAGCGCCGGTCACCTGGCTCATCGACCGGCCCAACCTGGAGGCGTTCGGCAAGGTGCTCGGCGGTACCGAGATCCTCAACTGGTACGTGAACAGCGCGATCACCTCGACCCTGATCGCCGCAACGACTGTGGTGTTCGCCAGCATGGCGGGTTTCGCGCTGTCCCGGGTGCCGCTGCGTGCCCGCAGCATCTGGTTCTGGTTCATCCTCGCTGGGATCATGGTGCCCTCGCAGGCCCTCATCGTGCCGCTGTTCCGCGAGTTCAACGCGGCGCACCTGCTCAACACGTACTGGTCGGTTGTCCTGCCGCAGGTGCCGCTCGCGATAGCCGTCTTCGTGTTCAAGCAGTTTTTCGACGGGCTGCCGGACGAGCTCGTGGATGCGGCGCACGTCGACGGGGCCAGCTGGCTGCGCGTCTACCTGCGGATCTTCATGCCGCTGTCCATACCCGCGATCTCCGCGGTCACGATCTTCACGTTCGTGTGGTCGTGGAACAACTTCCTCTGGCCGCTGATCGTGCTCACCAGCACGCCGACGATGACGCTCACGGTGGGCCTGGCGACGGTGCAAAGCGACATCGGCATCGCCTACGCCCAGATCATGGCGTCGGCGGTGCTCGGGCTGCTGCCGCTGCTCACGGTGTTCCTGCTGTTCCAGCGCCGCATCGTGGAGGGCATCGCCGGCACCGGCCTGAAGGGCTGACCCATTTCTTTCTTTCTTTGTTCGTGATCTTGCAGAAATTCAACTGGCAGGTCGAATTTCTGCAAGATCACGAACAAGGGGCAACTACCATGTCATGCAGACCCGCAGGCCTGAGGAGGAGAGTCGCCCGATGGCGGAGGAGTGGTCACCGGCCGGCATCGACCCGACCACACCGAACGTCGCCCGGATGTACGACTACTACCTCGGAGGGAAGGACAACTTCGCCGCCGACCGGGAGGCTGCCGAACGGGTGCTGACGGCCGTACCGGACGGGCGTCGCGCGGTCCGGGAGAGCCGGGCCTTTCTCGGCAGGGCGGTACGGTTCCTGGCCGGTGAGGCGGGGATCCGGCAGTTCCTCGACATCGGGACCGGGCTGCCCACCCAGGGGCAGGTTAACGAGGTGGCTCGGGAGTTCGTGCCGGACGCCCGGGTGGTGTACGTCGACAACGACCCGGTGGTGCTGGCGCACGGCAACGCGCTGTTGGTGCATACCGACAGCGCCACGATCATCAACGAGGATCTGCGCCAGCCGAGCAAGATCCTCAACCGCGCCGAGACACAACGGCTGATCGACTTCGATCAGCCGATCGCGGTCCTGCTGGTCGCGATCCTGCACTTCATCACCGACGACGAGGATCCGGCCGGGATCGTGGCTGAGCTGCGGGACGCGATGGCGCCCGGCAGCTACCTGGTCATCTCGCACGGGACCGGCGACAGCCGCCCCGAGGACGCTGCGAAGATCGAGCAGGTGTACCAGAGCGCCACCGCTCCGATCATCGGGCGCACCCACCAGCAAATCCTGCGGTTCTTCGACGGGTTCGAGCTGGTGGAGCCGGGCCTGGTTTACGCGCCGGAGTGCGGCACGATCGAGAGGTTCGGGAGCCGGAGAAGACCATGTTCTACAGCGGGGTCGGTCGGAAGCGCTGAGCACGTACCTGAAGCGATGACCACGGCCCCTCGGTCCCCGAGCGCGATCGGCCGGGCGGTACTGCTGCTCGGCGATCAGTGGACCCTGCTCATCCTGCAGCGCGCCTTTCTCGGTGTTCAGCGCTTCCAGGGGTGGCGGGACGCGCTGGGCGTCTCCGAGTCCGTGCTCGCCGTCCGGCTGCGCGACCTAGTGGCGAGCGGGTTGCTGGAGAAGCGCCCCTACCGGGACGGCGGCCGGGCCCGGCACGAGTACCGGCTCACCGAAAGCGGCCTGGAGACTTGGCGGATCCTGGTGTCGATCTGGGCCTGGGAGAAGCGGTGGGTCGCCCGGCACGCCGACGACCTGCCCGAGCTCACCCACGGCACCTGCGGCGCCAGCATCGTTCCCGCGCTGGGATGCGGCCGGTGCGGCAAGGGCGTCACCCCGTACGACACCGACGTGGACGTCCATCGCTCGGGCGGCGACTATTACCGGTCGAGCCCGCCGCGCCGGCACCGGCACCCCGGCTCGAGCCCGGACCCCAGGAACCCTCCGTCGTTCTTCCCCGAGACCATGGCGCTTCTCGGCGACCGCTGGAGTACGGCGCTGCTCGCGGCGGCCTTCCTGCGTGTCCGCCGGTTCAGCGACTTCCAGCACGAGCTCGGCATTCCGCCCAGCGTGCTGGCCGAGCGGCTGCGCCGGTTCGGCGAGTTGGGCGTTCTGCGCCACGTCCCACCTGCGGAGGGAGTACGGCGGGCCGAGTACCGCCTCACCGACAAGGGACGGGCGTTCTTCGACGTGCTGGTGCTGCTCGTCGAGTGGGGCGAACGCTTTCTCCCCACGCCCGAGGGACGACAGCTGGACATCGTCCACCGCGACTGCGGGCAGCTCCTCGCGCCCGAGCTGATCTGCCCGCATTGCGACCGAACGCTGCGGCGTGGCGAGGCCTACTTCCTGCCCGGCCCCGCCACCGGCTCGGGTCGCTGAGGCTCCGGTTCGCTATTCGCCGGCGCCGGCCCGGATGCCGGCGCAGCCCGGCGACGGCGTCGTGGCCCGTTTGCCCAGTACGGCATCGATCCATCGACTCGCCTCACCGAGCCAGTCCCGCGAGTTCCGGTGCAGGTTGATGTTGTGACCCGCTCCGGGCAGGACGTAGGTCGTCAGACATGCCTGGGACGAGAAGAAGCCCACCTCGCGTGACCGTACGGTCGCCGCGTCGGTGCACGGGCTCACCGGCCCGCAGAACAGGGCATCGTGCTCTCCGGTCGCCAGCAGCACCGGCGCCCTGATCCCCCGGGTCACGTGCGGCAGGACCGTCGGCACCACGCTGTGCTCCTCGCCGAGGGTGCCCGTCTGCTTGGTGGCCTCGTCGTGCGCGACTACCTCGTCCTCGACGTTCCCCGAGTAGAAGATGAGCCGGCGGGTCCCCGGTGCCGTGGTGACGTAGCCGAGCGGGGTGTCGGTGAAGCGGGCATCGTGCTGGGCGGGGATCGAGCTGATCGGTACCTGCGGGGTACCCCGCCACAGCGGGGTGTGCAGCCAGTCGCTGAGTACCACCGCGTCGACGTCGCGGTACGTCGACGCCTCGACCTGCGCGATGGCCGCGCCCATCGAGTGCCCGACCAGGGCGATCTTGTCGAACGCGCTACCGCCGAAGCGGCCGGCCCGCAGCGAGGTCACCAGCTGGTGGACCGTCCAGGCGTGCGTCGGCACGTCGACCTGCAGCGCGGGCGGCCTGCTGCTGCGGCCAGCGCCGAGGCGGTCGAAGGAGAAGGTGGCGTATCCGGCCCGCGTCGCCGACCGGATGTAGGAGTAACGGTCCGGCCGGTGGCCGAAGTCCCAGTAGGAGTGGTCGTAGGTGTATCCGGGCACCAGTAGCTGCAGGGTCTTCCCGGCGGCCGGGCCGATGCTGCACAGCCAGCCCACGACCGCTGATCGGCCGGCGCACCCTCCTGCATGCTCACCTGCAGCGCGTGCCGTGAGCACTGCGGCACGCGCTGCGGTGCGGCCGGCGCGGCCGGTGCGGCGGCCGTGGGCGCGGCGGAGCCCACGACGGCGACCACGCCCAGCCCGGCGGCCAGCTTGGCCATCAGCCCCTTGCGCACGGCATCTCCTTGACCGCCTGCAGCGTGCGCCGACCGCCCGGGTCGCCGGCGGTGGCGGGCACGATCGCTATCTCGTCGACCCCGGCGTCCAGGTAGGCCGCGATGCGGCGCTCGACCACTTCGGCCGGGCCGACGAGTCCGACGGTCTCGACGACATCCAGAGGCAGCGCGGCGAGCACTTCCTGCGGACGCGGCTCACCGCGGGCAAGCTCGACTACCTCGCCGTACCCGGCCTCGGTGAACATCCGGGAGTACCCGGGTGCGGCGAGATACGGTACGAGGCCCCGGTTCACCTGGAGGAGAGATTCCTCGGTCGGATCCACCGCCGCCGGCAACCACGCGGTGAGTGGCGGGACGGGTCGCCCTGCCCGGCCGGCGGCCTCCGCCAGCCGTTCCCGCAGCTGGCCGGCGGCCTCGGCGCTCACCAGGTTGACGACCATCCGGTCGGCGCGTGTCGCTGCCGCCTCGATCGCCATCTCGCCGAAGGCGGCGACAGCGATCGCGCTCTTCGGTGGGTCGAGGCGCAGCCGGTACCCGGCGGTACGTACCGCGGTACCCGCGATCTCGGCCCGATCCCCGTCGAGCAGCGGGCGCAGCGCGGTCGCCGTCTCGGCGAGGGCGGCCGACGAGCCCGCCCGGGACCTCCCGTGCCACTCCTCGACGACAGTTCTGCTGGAGGTGCCGAGCGCGACGTCGACCCGCCGGCGGGTGAGGTTGGCGACGGAGGCGACCCCCATGGCGATCATGACCGGGTCGCGTACGGTCACGGCCAGCGGGCCAAGGGTGAGTGGGATGCGTCGGGTGCCGAGCGCGATCGCGGTGGCGAGGGCGAACGCGTCGTATGTCGCCATCTCGCCGATCCACAGGTTCGGGTAGTCCAGCTCGTCGGCGAGTGCCGCCGTGTGGAGCGCATCCTCGGGCGGCCGGTCCAGCCACAACCCCACGCCGGCACTTATCGTGGCGCTCACCCGACGTGAGCATAGTGATCGGATCCACGCTCCGTACGGCGGTTGACACGATCCGTGCCCCCGCCCCTTTGCCCGTGATCTTGCAGAAATTCGAACCCCCTCGACTCGAATTTCCGCAAGATCACGAGCGCGAAGGCGAGCCGCCCGGCGCGAGTCGGTCGCGCAGCTCGTGCTTGACCACCTTGCCGAGCGGGTTGCGCGGCAGCGCGTCGACGATCTCCAGCCGCTCCGGCAGCTTGTACGGCGCGATGCGCTGTTCCCGCAGATAAGCGACTACCTCGTCGAGACCGAGCGACGCCTCCGGTGTGGGCACGGCGAACAGGCAGCACCTCTCGCCCAGGACCTCGTCTGGGTAGCCGACGACCGCGCACTCGGCGATCCTCGGGTGCCCGGAGAGCAGCCCTTCGACCTCGGCGGGCGCGATGTTCATGCCGCCGCGGATGATGAGGTCCTTGGCCCGGTCGACGTAGCGGAGGTACTGCGCCCGATCGCCGGCGATCTCGAATACGTCCCCGGTGCGAAGGTAGCCGTCCGCGTCGAACGGCTCGGCGGCCCCCGTGCCGGCAAGGTAGCCGGCGAAGAGCGTCGGGCCCTTGATCGCCAGCTCGCCCGGGCGACCCGGCTCGGCGATCTCCTCCCCGGATGTCGGGTCGACGAGTCTGACCGACATCCAGTCGGCGATCCGGGAGGCCCACCTGATCCCCTCGGCGCCGTACCGGGGGAAGTACCGCGCCCGCTCCGCCGGGTCGGGGATGTTGACCGGGTCGCTGAGCAGCGCTACGCCCTCGTTGGAACCGAAGAAGTTGATGATCCCGATGCCGTGGCGCTCCTGCCAGCCCGCCACCATCGCCGGGGACAACGGCATCGAGCCGGAACCGATGAGCCGCAGCGAGGAGATGTCGGCGCGGCCGAGGATGTCCTCCCGGGCCAGCAACATGGACAGCAACGCGGGCGGGGCGACCGTGTACGTGACCCGCTCCTCGGCGACCTGGGCGAGGAAGGTCGGCAGGTCGAACGGGTGGTGCTGGGCGAGCACGCAGCCGACCCGAAGCCACGGCAGGAACATGCCGGCGATGCCCGCCATGTTGGCCATCGGGAACGGGTTGAGCAGCACGTCGTTCTCGGTGAGCCGCGGCGCGTCCACGCAGGCCCAACAGATCGCCAACCAGTCGTAGCTGCAGCGCGGCACGCCCTTCGGGGTGTCCTCGGTGCCCGACGTCCAGCAGATCGTCACGCAGTCGTTCGGGTCGACGGCGAGGCCGTCGAGGTACGCACGCAGCGCGGCGGCGTTGTACGGGCGCTCCAGAACCTCGTCGAGCGCGACGACCCCCTCGGGTGCCCCGGGGCCGACGGCGAGCACCGTGCGCAGTGTCGGGATCTCGGCGCGGAGCGCCCGCACTGCCTCTGCGTTCGCGCGATCCCCGATCCGGGTCGCCGTGACGAACGCGGTGACCTTCGCCAGGCGGCCGAGCTGGATCAGCTCGTACTCCCGGTACTGCACCGGGAACGGTGTGACGATCGCGCCCAACCGGATGATCGCGAGCGACGCCTCCACGATCTCGACGCTGTTGGGCAGCTGGACGGCGACGACGTCGCCCTGCCGCACGCCGTACGCACCCAGCACGGCGGCGAGCCTGTCGACGCGCTCGTCGAGCTCGGCCCAGGTCAGCCGGAAGGGGGAGAGACCGAGCAGGTCCTTCTTGTTCGGCGGGTCGACGATCGCCGGCGCGTGCGGCCTGCGGGCGATCTGGGCGCGCAGCAGGCCGTCGACTGTCTCCTCCGTCCAGCAGCCCTTCGCCCGGTACTCGGCGACCCGCTCGGCCGGGTGGCACTTCACGACGGTCCCTTGGGTAGCTGGTCACCGCGGACCCAGGTGGCGTGGAAGCCGATGGGCACCCGCTGCGGCAGCAGAACCCGGCCGACCGGGCCGGCCGCGATGTCACCGGCGTCGAGGATGACCACCTCCGACCGGCCTTCCCGCTCGTCCTGCACGAACGACACCAGGTAGCCGTCGTCCTCGGCGACCGCGCCGGGCCGCAGGGCGAACGGCGTCTCGCTGCCCCAGCGGCCCTCACCGAAGGCGTACCGCTCGCTCGTCCCCGTCGTCAGGTCGTACTTGACGAGCCCGTCGAAGAGCAGCGTTTCCTTCGGGGAGATGTGGACGTTGTACGCGTACCGGCTGCGTCGCCCGGTGAGATGCGTCGGTATCGCCGGGAACTCGGTGTTGTCGTCGTCGCGCCGCTCCTCCCGGGTGCCGCCGGTACGCACGTTGAAGCGGTAGCGGTGCAGGTGGGCGTCGAGCCGCAGGTACGAAAGCATGCGTGCGAGCGGGTTTCCCGATCCGATGGGCTGCGGGCGGCTCACGCTGCATACGTCGAGGACGACCTCCGGGCCGTCCTCGAAGGCGTTGATGATGTGGTAGATGTAGCACGGGCTGGCCTCGAACCAGCGGACCTCGCTGCCGGTGCCTCGTCTGGGGATCACCGCGAACCGGGAGGGCAGCTCCCGGTCAAAGATGATCTTGTGTCGGCCCTCCCGCGCCGCCTCGGGGTCCCGGTACAGCGGCAGATCCATCAGGATCGCGTAGCTGTCGGTGATGGCCATGTCGTGCGGCATACGCGCGCCGGGCAGGTCGATGTCGACGCAGTGGGTGACGCGGCCGCCGGCGTCCACGACGCCGTACCTGAGGTACGGCGGGCGCGGCCCGTAGTCGAAGAAGAACAGCTCGCCGGTGCGCTCGTCGACCTTGGCGTGGGCGGACATGTCGCACTGCAGCGTGCCGTCGAAGGTCTCCACCCCGATCGTGTCCAGGGTGTGCGGGTCGACGGCGTACGGCTCGCCGGCGAGGTACCACAGGGCGAGGACCTTGCCGTTGTGGTAGTGCACGCTGGTGTTCGCGGTGTCCTTGAGCGGCAGCCCTTTGCGGTTGACGGCCTCGTTGCCGCCGGGGTGTTCCATCACCCCGGTCCACAGGGTGCGGCCGGCGCGTGCCTCCTTCTGGAACGCCTTCGTGCGCACCCACCTGTTGCGGTAGCTCGCGCGCCCGTCCGCGAAGCGGATCGCGTGCAGCATGCCGTCGCCGTCGAACCAGTGGTAGCGCCCCTGGGGTTCGTACTGTGGATTCGGCCCGGTGCGGACGAAGACGCCGTCGAGGTCCTTGGGGATCGTGCCGACGATCTCCAGATCATCGGCGGTGATCTCGGTGTGGACGGGAGCGTAGACGCCGACGAGGTAGGGGTTGTCCTCAGCGTGCTCGACGGAGGCCGAGAGCTCCTGGGAGATGGCCATCGCGCCTCCCGGGTCGTCGCGAATGGCGTGATGCTACGGAATTAGAAGTCAGATCGTCAACAGACTCTTTTTTGTTGAGTTCATCGGGTTGGATGCGCGCACCGTCACGATGCGGCGGTGAGATCCTGTGGATGCGAAATTCGGTCACGGCCGAAACCCGGAGGAGGCAGCATGGACCCGCTGGCCGAGACGCTCGCCGCGATCGCGCCGCTCGAGGCGCGTGCGGTCGCCGAGGCACGGGAGCGGCAGGATCGGCTCACCAAACCGCGCGGCGCGCTCGGTGTCCTGGAGGATGTGTCGGTGCAGCTTGCCGGGCTTGCCGGCAGCTGCCCACCGCCGCTGCCCGCACCGGCAGCGGTTGCCGTGTTCGCGGCGGACCACGGCGTGCACGCCCAGCGGGTGACCCTGTGGCCGCAGGAGGTGACCGCGCAGATGGTGCGTAACTTCCTCGCCGGGGGCGCGGCGGTCAACGCGTTCGCGGCGCAGGCGGGCGCGGAGGTGGTGGTCGTTGACGTGGGCGTCGCGGTGGACATCGAACCGGCACCGCGGCTGCTTTCCCGCAAGGTACGACGCGGCACCGCCGACATCACCCACGAGCCGGCCATGGGACGCGAGGAGGCCCGCCGCGCGATGGTCGCCGGGATCGAGGTGGCCCGCGATCTCGTCCAGGACGGAAGTCACTGCCTGCTGACCGGAGACATGGGCATCGCCAACACGACCGCCTCCGCGGCGCTGATCGCCGCGTTCACCGGCCGGGACCCGGGCGAGGTCACCGGCCGCGGTACCGGCGCCGACGAGGCGACGCACGCTCGCAAGGTCGATGCGGTGCGCCGGGCGCTCGCCCTGCATCGTGTCGATCCGGCCGACCCCATCGGCGTGGTGGCGGCGGTCGGGGGTCTGGAACACGCCGCGCTTGCCGGGTTTATCCTGAGCGCCGCGGCGCTACGGGTCCCCGTGCTGCTCGATGGCGTGATCGCGGGCGCGAGCGCGCTGGTCGTCGGGTCGCTCGCCCCCGCCGCCCTCGACGCCTGCGTTGCCGGCCACCGTTCCACCGAGCCCGGCCATTCGGTCGCGCTGGGGCATCTCGGCCTGCGGCCGTTGGTTGATCTGGAGCTGCGGCTCGGCGAAGGAACCGGCGCGCTGCTCGCACTGCCTATCCTGCAAGCGGCGGTACGTGCGTTGCGTGACGTGGCAACGTTCGACTCGGCCGGCGTGACCAACAAGAACTGACCAACAAGAACTGACCGCCAGCGACGAGAGGGGAGCGAGGACAGGGTGCCGCCGTACCTTCTGGGGCTACGCCTCGCCGGTCGCCGCGTTCTCGTCGTCGGCGGCGGCCGGGTGGCGCAGCGTCGGATCCCGACGCTCCTGGCGGCCGGCGCGGAGGTCGTCCTCGTCTCGCCGCACGCAACACCCGCCCTCGAAGATCTCGCGGAACGGGGCGAGCTGCGCTGGGAGCGGCGGCGCTGGCGGCCAGAGGACTGCGCCGGCGTCTGGCTGGTACAGGCCTGTACCGACGTCCCGGAGGTCAACTCGGCGGTCGCGGCGGAGGCGGAGGCACATCGCGTCTGGTGCGTGCGGGCCGACGATGCGGAGGCCTCCGCCGCCTGGACGCCGGCCAGCGGTCGCGACGGGGGAGTGACCGTTGGCGTCCTCGCGGACGGGGATCCGATGCGCGCGGCGGACATCCGGGACGCGGTCGTCGAAGGCTTGCGCGACGGTACGATCGCGGCCAGGCGGGGGCGGAACAAGATCCCGGGCGTGGCGCTGGTGGGCGGTGGTCCGGGCGACCCGGAGCTGATCACGGTACGTGGCCGGCGGTTGCTCGCCCGCGCGGACGTCGTGGTGGCCGACCGGCTGGCGCCGCGCGGACTGCTCGACGAACTCGCTCCCTCCGTTGAGGTCATTGATGCGGCGAAGATCCCATATGGTCGGTCGGTCGCCCAGGAGCACATCAATGCCCTGCTCGTCGAGAACGCCAAGAATGGGCGCTTCGTGGTGCGACTCAAGGGCGGTGATCCTTTTGTTTTCGGTAGGGGTGCCGAGGAGGTGCTCGCGTGCGCGGCGGCGGGTATTCCCGTCGAGATCGTGCCGGGCGTGACCAGCGCGACAGCGGTGCCGGCGACGGCGGGCGTGCCCGTAACGCACAGGGGTGTCGTACAGGATTTTCACGTCGTCTCGGCACATATAACGCCGGACGATCCACGTTCCACAGTCGATTGGACGTCTCTCGGCCGTTCGCGCGGTACGCTCGTCCTCCTCATGGCAGTTGAGCGCATTGACGCGATTGCACATACGTTGATGCGCTATGGCCGTGAACCAGACACCCCTGTCGCTGTTGTTCAGGATGGCACCCTTTCTTCTCAGCGGACGCTTCATGCGACGCTGGCCACGGTGCCGGCCGAAACGGCGGCGCAGGGCGTCCGTCCGCCGGCGATCGTCGTCGTGGGAGACGTCGTCCACGTCGCACGGGAGATCGAGATGCTGCGAGAGGACATAGGGCAGGTTCCGTGAGGTCATCGCCGGATCACGGCATGCTCGAGAAGACTATGACACCGCGGGCAGTCGACGAGGGCCCCGGCCCCCTGCTCGACGCGGCGTTGGTGACGCTGCGCGAGCGGGTGGCGGCCGTGCGCTTCGTCTTCGACACCCCCGGTGTCGGGGACGCGCGCGAGGCTCAGCGGGAGATCCTCGGGCAGCTGGACAACTACGTTCTGCCGCGGCTTCGTGAGCTCGACGCGCCGCTGCTGGTCGTTATCGCCGGCTCGACGGGGGCCGGGAAATCGACCCTGGTCAACAGCCTCGCGCGGGCGTCGGTCACCGCCACGGGGGTGCGCCGGCCCACGACCCGAGCCCCCTTTCTCGCCTGCCATCCCGACGACGCCTCCTGGTTCGAGCGCCGGAACGTGCTGCCCGGGTTGACGAGGGTCCGGGACGCCGCCGGCCGGGAGGGCACCTTGGCGGTCATCGCGGCCGAGGGCGTACCGCGCGGCGTTGGGCTGCTGGACACCCCGGACATCGACTCGGTCGTCGGCGCGCACCACAAGCTCGCGCACGAGCTGGTGGCCGCGGCCGACCTGTGGGTGTTCATGACGACCGCGGCCCGCTACGCCGACGCGATCCCGTGGAACCTGCTCCATGCGGCGCGCGAGCGGGGAGTGACCCTTGGCGTCACCCTGAACCGGGTGCCGCGGGACGCGGCCCAGGAGATCTTGGAGCACCTTCGGGCCATGCTCGACGACGGCGGGCTCGCCGAGGCCGAACTCTTCGTCGTGCCCGAGACGCAGGTGAGCGGAGGCATGCTGGGCGGCAAGGTGGTGGAGCCGGTACGTTCCTGGCTCACCGAGATCGTCACCGAGGAGGATCGGCGCGCGGCGGTTGTGCGCGGCACGCTCCGCGGGGTGCTGGACAGCTTCCGCACCAGGGTTCCCTCGCTCGCCAAGCAGGTGGAGGCCCAGGTTTCGGTCGCCGAGACGCTGCGGGAGCGGGTCGACGCCGCGTACGAGGCCGCGCTCGCCGAGATCGACGAGACCCTCCGCAACGGGTCCCTGCTGCGGGGAGAGGTCATCGCCCGGTGGCAGGACTTCGTCACCACCGCTGACCTGCACCGCGCCCTTCAGGCCGGGCGCCGACCGCTGCGCCGGCGGGCGCACGCACCCCGGCACGGTGCGCCCGAGCAGGACCGCGCGCTGGAGGTCGCGCTGACGAACGCGCTGGTCTCGCTCATCAGGTCCGGTGCCGAGCACGCAGCGGAGGACGCCGTCGGTCGCTGGCGCGCCGACCCGGCCGGCTCCGGGCTGCTGGCGGCGGCCCCGGAGTCCTTGACCCACGCCTCGCCGCAACTGCCCCACCGGGCCGCTCAGGCGGTCAGCACCTGGCGGCAGCACGTGGTCAACCTCGTACGGAGCGAGGGAACCACCAAGCGGTCGGTGGCGCGTATCCCGTCGTTCGACCCGGAGACGCTGGCGCTGCTGCTCATGGTCGGCGCCCTGGGGCAGAGCGGCGGGGACGCGGCGTCGGCGAGCCCGAGTGCGTTGCCGCAGCGGCTGCTGCGCGGCATCTTCGGTGCGGAGTCGCTGCGCACCATCGCGACCAAGACACGGACCGAACTGCGGGCCCGCGTCTCCGGGCTTCTCGAAGAGGAAGCAACCCGCTTCACCCAGGCCATCGAGGCAGCGGGGGTGCCCGACGAGTCCGCCGTCGTCCAGCTGTACCAGGCCACGTACACCCTCGAGGTCGCACGATGATGTTGACGTCGGTGCTGGACCGCCCGGTGCGGGGTGATCTTGCCGCCCGGCTGAACGCCGTTGAGCAGCTCGTTGATTTCGGCGAGGGAAGGCTCGACCCCAAGCTGCTGGAGGACACCCGCGCCCTCCTGTGGCGGGCGGGGGAGCGGTTGTTGCTTTCCGGCCAACACACGGTGGTCGCCTTGGCGGGCAGCACCGGCAGCGGCAAGTCGTCGCTGTTCAACACGATCTCCGGGCTGGAGCTGTCCCCGGTCGGGGTTCGCCGCCCCACCACCGGAGCCACCCATGCATGCGTGTGGGGACTCGAAGGGGTGGGGCCCCTGCTGGACTGGCTGAGCATCGAAAAACGGCACCGCTACGCCCGGGCGAGCGCCCTGGACCGGGACGAGGGCTCGCTGCACGGGCTCGTACTCCTGGACCTTCCCGACCACGACTCGATCAAGTACGCGCATCGCCTCGAGGTGGATCGGCTGGTGGAGGTCGTGGATCTACTGGTGTGGGTGGTCGACCCGCAGAAGTACGCCGACACCGTGATTCACGAGCGCTATCTCCGGGAGCTGGCGCACCACGGTGACGTGATGGTGGTAGTCCTCAACCAGGTCGACCGACTGCAGCCGGGCGATGCGGAGGAGTGCGCCACCCACCTGCGCGAGCTTCTGGCCACCGATGGGCTGCACAATGCGCGGACGCTCGCGACGTCCACCGTGACCGGCGCGGGCATGGACAACCTCCTCAAACTGCTACGGGAGACGGTGGCGACCCGGCAGGCCTTCGCCGACCGGCTCGGTGCCGACGTCGACCAGCTCGTCCACCGCTTCGAGGCCGCCTGCTCGCTGGAGGTTCCGCTCGGCCTGGACCACCGGGAGCGCGCGGCAGTGGTCGACGCCTTGGCGGTCGCGGCCGGCGGGCCGGCCCTCGCGGACGCCGTGGAGCATACCCACCAACGGCACTCCCAGCGGTACGTCGACTGGCCGTTCCTCCGGCTCGTCGGCCGGGTACGCCGGGACCCGCTGCGCCGGCTGGGTGAGGTACGGGAGCAGTTGCGCAACGCGCCCATCGACGCGATCGCGGCGCAGCAGGCCGACGTCGAGAGCGCCTTGCAGGGCGTGACGGACTCGGCCGCGCGAGGGCTTCCGGAGCCCTGGCAGCAGGCGACGCAGCGGGCCGGCCTCGGGCACGTGGACGACGTGCCGCTGGCGTTGGGCGACGCGCTTCGGGAGGCCGTTCCCGACACCGCCGAGGTGCCGAGGTGGTGGCACCTCGTGCGCCTGCTGCAGTGGCTGCTGGCCGCCGCGGCCCTCGCCGGGCTGGCCTGGCTCGCCGGGCTCGGCCTGTTCGCGTTCCTTCGGGTGGGCGAGCTCTCCCAGCCCCTGCTGACCGACCGCGGGTTGCTGCCCTACCCGCTCGCCCTGATGGGTGGATGCGGCCTTCTCGGGTTGATCACGATGGTGGTGTGCCGGCGGGCGGCGGTTACCTCGGCACGACGTCGGCGCCAGCGGGCGGAGGCCTCGATGCGTAAGCGGATCGAAGCCGTCGCGAAGGAGAAGGTCTTCCGTCCCGTCGACGACGAACTGGACCGCTACACCCGGTTCCGCGACGCCGTCGTGGTCGCCCGGGGCCGCCGGTAGCGCTTCCCCCAGAGGGGCGGGAAGGCGGCGTGCTCTGTCCACATCGGCCGGGTTATCCACAGGTCGCCTCGGTGCGGTCGCGTGGGGTCCCCTCCTTGCGGGAGCGTGAACGGGCGGCGGCGCAGGGCCACCGCTCGAGTGGGGAGGCATCCATGAACGACACCTACGTCACCGTCGTCGGCAACGTGGTGACGGACCCGGCGCACGTGAAACTGGACAGCGGGGTCCACGTGCTGTCCATGCGCCTTGCCTCGACGACCCGCCGCTACGACCGCGCCCTGGGCGAGTGGCGAGATGCGTCCACGCTCTACCTCACCGTGTCCTGCTGGCGAGCGCTGGCCGAGAACGTCGCTGCATCCGTGAGCAAGGGCGATCCCCTCGTCGTGACGGGACGGCTGCGCGTGCGCAACTACCCGGGCGGCAACGGCGAGCGGCGGGTGTCGGTAGAGGTCGAAGCCTCCGCTGTGGGGCACGACCTGTCGCGAGGGGTGACCCGCTTCCAGAAGGGGAGCTCGCGGTCGCTGATGGCCGAAAGGCAGGCGGCGCAGGAGCTCGCGGACGCCTGGGCGCTTACCGAACGTGTCGACGCGGAGAACGAGGACGGACGACGTGAGGAGGTGGCGGCGGAGAGCGCCGAGGAGCGCCCGGCCGCCTAGAGCGGACCGGCGCTAGGGGTCCCAGAGGCCCCGTCCTGCGGGCTGCACCCACGCAGCGACGCCGTCTAGGTCCACGTAGAGCCTCTCATCGATGTTCCCTCATGCCTGGCCGGACCATGATCCGAGCGGAATGCCGAGCGCGATCGTACCGCGTCCCGGGGATCTTCTTCTCTCATATCGATGCCGGGCGCGCCTGTAAAGGGAAATCGCCGGTGTCGGCCCCGCCGTGCACAGTTCGCAACTATAGTGTCACGCAACGTACCTGAGTGACGGGGCCAAGGTACTGCGATAGGGGGACCATGTCGGTACTGCACGGCGCGGGCACGGGCGGGGGAAGTAGCCTGATCCGCTCGGTGCGGCGCTGGCCCTTGTGGGCGCAGCCCGGCCGATTGGTCGTCTACATCCTCGCGGTCGTGACCCTGGCCGCCATCGTGGGCGTCGTCGGGTTGGCCCGCCTGCCGCTGCGGCTCGAAGACGTCGCCACCTTCGGCGCGCTCATGGGCTGCGGTGCGGTTTGCATCGAGACCGTACGCCGGCACGGGATGCCCGCGGGGATGTCGAAAGACATGCTGTCGGCGTGGTGGATCCCGGTCGCGCTGCTGCTGCCGTCGCCGTACGCGCTGCTGGCGCCGGCGATCCTCTACACACTGATCCAGCTCCGGGTCCGCCGGACCGTGCTGTACAGGAGGGTCTTCTCGGCCGCGGCCATCGGGTTGGCCGGAGCCGTCGCCTCGATCGTCTTCCACCTGGTCGTGCCGGAGCCGCTGCGGGGCAGCCCCGCTGCGTGGGTGATGGAGGCGCGGGCGGCCATCCCGGCCGCGGTCGCCTGCGGCGCGTTGTTCACCGTCGTCAACAGCACGCTCGTCGCGGTCGCCGCGCACATGGCGGTCCCGGAGACGAGTTGGCGGGAGCTGCTGTGGGAGAGCGAGAACCTCGCGCTCGACGTGGTGGAGCTGTGCACCGGCATCTTGGTCACCGTCGCGGCCGCGCTTACCCCGGCGCTGCTCCTGCTCACCCTGCCGCCGGTGGCCCTGTTGCAGCGCAGCCTGCTGCACGCCCAGCTTCAGGCCGCGGCCCGGACCGACGCGAAGACGGGTCTGCTGAACGCGGCGGCGTGGCAGCGAGAGGCCGACACCGAGATCTCGCGCACGGCGCGTACCGACGAGCCGCTTGCCATGCTCATCGCCGACATCGACCACTTCAAGGTGATCAACGACACCCATGGTCATCTCGTCGGCGACCAGGTGCTCGCGTGGGTGGCCGACACGCTGCGCGCGCAGCTCCGCGACTCCGATCTGGTCGGCCGTTTCGGGGGCGAGGAGTTCGTCGTCCTGCTTCCGGGGGCCGACGCCCTCGAAGCATGCAGGGTGGCCGAGCGGCTTCGGATTCGGGTCGGTCGGATGGCCGTACCCGTAGAGGACGATCTGATCGGCGTGACGATCTCGGTAGGTGTCGCGGTGCTGCGTACCGACGGCGACGACCTGATCGAGCTGCTGGCCGCCGCCGATCTCGCGCTGTACCGCGCGAAGGATCAGGGTCGCAACCGCGTCGGCGTGTCGCCGACCATCGAGGTGAGCGACGACGAGGGCGCAGGCAAGGACGACTGACGCATCTGGCGAGAACTCGGCCGGGCGGTCGGTGGCGTTCCAGATCAGCTCCCGCTACCCCCTACCCTTGGGGCATGCCGGAGTTCATCTATCAGATGCGTGGTGTGCGCAAGGCACACGGGGACAAGGTGATCCTCGATGACGTCACGCTTGCCTTCCTGCCCGGAGCGAAGATCGGCGTCGTGGGTCCCAACGGTGCCGGCAAGTCGACGTTGTTGAGGATGATGGCCGGGCTCGAGCAGCCGTCGAACGGCGACGCGCGTCTCCTGCCGGGGTACACCGTGGGGCTGCTGCAGCAGGAGCCTCCCCTCGACGAGAGCAAGGACGTGTTGGGCAACGTCGAGAAGGGCGTGGCCGGGACCAAGGCGATGCTCGAGCGCTACAACGAGGTCGCCGAGAAGCTGGCCACCGACTACTCCGACGATCTGTTGGAGGAGATGGGCAAGCTGCAGGAGCAGCTCGACCACCGGGAGGCCTGGGACCTCGACAGCCAGGTCGAGCAGGCCATGGATGCGCTGCGGTGCCCGCAGCCGGACGCCCAGGTCAGTCAGCTGTCGGGGGGCGAGCGCCGACGGGTGGCGCTGTGCAAGCTACTCCTCCAGCATCCCGACCTGCTGCTGCTCGACGAGCCCACCAACCACCTGGACGCGGAGAGCACCCAGTGGTTGGAACAACACCTGGCCAAGTACCCGGGGACCATCTTGGCGGTCACCCACGACAGGTACTTCCTGGACAACGTCGCCGAGTGGATCCTCGAGCTGGACCGTGGTCGCACCCACCCGTACGAGGGCAACTACTCGACCTACCTGGAGACGAAGGCCGCCCGTCTCACGGTCGAGGGACAGAAGGACGTCAAGCGCAAGAAGCGCCTGCAGGACGAGCTCGAGTGGGTTCGCTCGAACGCTCGCGCCCGACAGGCGAAGCAGAAGGCCCGCCTCCAGCGCTACGAGGAGATGGCCACCGAGGCCGCCAAGCGCCGCAAGCTCGACTTCGAGGAGATCCAGATCCCGCCGGGGCCGCGCCTGGGCACCCTCGTCGTTGAGGCCGACGGTCTGACCAAGGGATTCGACGACCGGGTCCTGATCGAGGACCTGGACTTCTCGCTCCCGCCGAACGGCATCGTCGGCGTCATCGGGCCGAACGGTGTCGGCAAGACCACGCTGTTCAAGATGATCGTTGGCGAGGAGCAGCCGGACGGCGGCGGCCTGCGGGTCGGCGACACGGTGAAGATCGCTTACGTGGACCAGAACCGTGCGCGCATCGATCCGAACAAGACGCTCTGGGAGGTCGTCTCCGACGGGGAGAGCCATATCCGGATCCGCGATATAGAGATCCCCAGCCGGGCCTACGTGGCGGCGTTCGGGTTCAAGGGCGGCGACCAGCAGAAGCCGGCCGGCGTGCTGTCGGGCGGCGAGCGTAACCGCCTCAACCTGGCGCTCACCCTCAAGCAGGGGGGCAATCTCCTGTTGCTCGACGAGCCCACCAACGACCTCGACGTCGAGACGTTGCAGTCGTTGGAGAACGCTCTGCTGGACTTCCCGGGCTGCGCCGTCATCACCAGCCACGACAGGTGGTTCCTCGACCGGGTCGCGACGCACATCCTGGCCTGGGAGGGGGACGCACGCTGGTTCTGGTTCGAGGGCAACTTCGAGTCCTACGAGAAGAACAAGATCGACCGGCTTGGCCCCGAAGCCGCCAGGCCGCACCGGGTGACCTACCGCAAGCTGACCCGCGGCTGATGACCGAGGGGTGCTCCGCCCCGGCCCGCAGATACGTCTACACCTGTCCGCTGAGCTGGGGGGATCTCGACGCGTTCGGGCATGTCAACAACGTCCGGATGCTGCGTTACCTGGAGGACGCGCGGGTGGCCATGCTCTTCGTTGACGCGGTCAAGAGCGGTGCGAAGGGCATGGCCCACATCCTCGTGGTCCGCCACGAGGTCGACTATCTGCTGCCCCTGGAGTGGCGCCCGGAGCCGGTTCGGGTGGAGATGTGGGTGACGGCGGTTCGGGCCGCCCAGTTCACCCTGGCCTACGAGGTCCTCGACGGCGAGCACACGTACGTGCGCGCCTCGACGGTGCTGGTGGCCTACGACTTCCGGCGCGGCAGCCCACGCCGCCTCACCGTCGACGAGCGCGGCTTCCTAGAGACGTACCTGGAGCCCTAGGTCCCCACTTGGGTCACGACCAAATCCGTCGTAGTGCGCCTACATGGCGAGCCAGACCGCGCCGTTGCCGGAGAGCCGGTCGCCGTCGAGCGGCGAGCTGGCCAGCAGCACCCGGCGATGGTCGGGCAGCCGCACCGGGTTCTCGCCGCAGTTGAGCACACACACCAGCCCCGGATCCCGGGCGAACACGAGCGTGTCCTTGGGCGCCTCGAGCCAACGCAGCGTGCCGTCGCCGAGCGCGGGGTGCTCCCGGCGTATCCGCAGCGCCCTCCGATAGAACGACAGGGTGGAGTCGGGGTCGCGGTCCTGGGCCGCCACCGATAGCTCCCCCCAGTCCTCGGGCATGGGCAACCACGGTCGCGTTCCGTCCAGCGAGAACCCGTACGGGGGGCGTGCACCGGACCACGGGATCGGCACCCGGCATCCGTCGCGGCCGCGTTGGGTGTACCCGGAGCGCCGCCAGATCGGGTCCTGGAGCGCCTCCTCCGGCAGATCGGTCACCTCCGGCAGACCCAGCTCTTCGCCCTGGTACAGGTACGCCGAACCGGGCAGGGCCAGCGTGGTGAGCAAGGCGGCGCGGGCCCGGCGGAGGCCGAGGGAGCCGCCTCCGTACCGTGTCACGTGCCGGGGAGCGTCGTGGCTGGATAGCACCCACGTCGTCGTCGCGCCGACCAATGAGGTGGCGGCCAGGGAGTCGTCGATTACCTCCCGGAACGCCGCGGCCGACCACGGTGCCTTGAGCCAGGAGAAGTTGAACGCCTGATGCAGCTCGTCGGAACGGACGTAGCGGGCGAGATCCTCCGGCCCGGCGGTCCACGCTTCGGCGACCGCCATCCGCTGCCCGCGGAAGGAGTCCAGGATCTGCCGCCACCGCCGGTAGATGTCGTGTACCTCGGGCTGGCCCCAGATCGGAGATTCCCGGAAGCCCTCCTGCGAGGGGTGGTGGACCGGGTGGGTGGTGTCCGGCAGGCCCTGCGCCTTGAACAGGCCCATCGCCACGTCGACGCGGAAGCCGTCGGCGCCTCGGTCGAGCCAGAACCGCAGGATCTCCTCGAACTCCCGCCGCACCTCGGTATTGCGCCAGTTGAGGTCGGGCTGCTCGGGCGCGAACAGATGGAGGTACCAGTCGCCGGGCCGGCCGTCCGGTCCCTCCAGGCGGCTCCACGCCGGGCCGCCGAAGGCCGACGTCCAGTTGTTGGGCGGTGCCGGGTCGTCCGGGGCCGCGGCGCGGAAGACGTACCGCTCCCGCGCCGAGCTGCCAGCCGCGGCGGCCAACGCGTCCTGGAACCATGGATGCCGCGACGAGGTGTGGTTGGGTACGACGTCGATGATGACACGCAGCCCCAGCCGATGCGCCTCGGTGAGCAGGGCGTCGAAGTCCTCCAGCGTCCCGAAGAGCGGGTCGACGTCCCGGTAGTCGGCGACGTCGTACCCGTGGTCGACCATCGGCGAGGTATAGAACGGGGTCAGCCAGAGCGCGTCGACGCCGAGATCACGAAGGTACGGCAGCCGAGACCGGATCCCGGGAAGGTCACCCACACCGTCCCCGTTCCCGTCGGCGAAACTACGCACGTAGGTCTCGTACACGACGGCGTCGCGCCACCATTTGGTGCCCGCCGATTGCTCCCGTGCGTCGCTCGCGGTATTCCTTTGTTCGCTTCTCCGCCCGCTCGCCGGGTTCTCACCGCGTGGGGGGTTCGCCGATGGCTCGCGTGCGTCGCTCACCGTTTGTTCTTCCTCCTCGCTCGACTCTCCTGACTCGTCACGGCCAGGGGGTGTCCAATAGGGAAGCATGGCGTCCATGATCGATCTGACGCATCGCGTGGCACTGGTGGCCGGCGGAGCCGGTGCCGTGGGCGAGGGTATCGTGCGTGCGTTCCTTCAGCGCGGGGCAACTGTTGTGGTCCCGTCCCGCAGTGCGGAGCGGCTCATCGACCTTCGCCGCAGGCTGGACGACCCAGAGAACCTGCTGACCCTGGAGGGCGACGTTTCCACCGTCGAGGGCGCGGCGGAGATCCGCGACCGCGCCCTCGACGAGGCCGGAGACCTCGACGCGGTGGTCGCCTCGGTCGGTGGTTGGTGGCAGGGCGGCGACCTCGTCGACGTCGACACCGCGACCTGGCGACGGGTCCTGGACGACAATCTGACCACGCACTTCGTGCTGGCCAGGACGTTTGTTCCGGTGCTGAGGGAGCGCGCGAGCACGTACCTGATGATCACCGGGGACGCCGCCGACGTCCCGGTTGCCGGCGCGTCCCTGGTCTCGGTCGCGGCCGCCGGCCTGTTGGCGCTGTTCCGCTCGCTGGTTCTGGAGCTGCGGGGCAGCCCGATCCGGGTGAACGTGCTCTACCTCGGTCCGGTCATCACCCGCAACCGGCCGGACGGCCGCCCCGACTGGCTCACCGCCGACGAGGTGGGCACGCACGCGGCGTACCTCGCCAGCGACGAGGGCGCCATGGCCGCTGGCAGCGTGATTCGGCTGACGGACCGTCCACCCGGGCGGGCCGCTCGATGATCTCCGTGGTCAGCGGAGCGGAAGCTGACGGCCGTGCGACACCTCGGTGTTGACCAGGCTGTGTGCGGCCCCGACAAGGTACTCCCACAGCATCTGGTCGTACGGCTCGTCCAACTCGAGCTCGTCCAGGGCGACCCGCATGTGGTGCAGCCAGGCGTCGCGCTCGGCCTCCCCGACGGGGAAGGGTGCGTGACGCATGCGGAGCCGCGGATGGCCGCGGCGCTCGCTGTAGGTGTGCGGCCCGCCCCAGTACTGGATGAGGAAAAGCCGCAACTTCTCCTCGGCCGAGCTGAGATCATCTTCGGGATAAAGCCGACGCAGCAGCGGATCGCCCGCGACACCCTGGTAGAAACGATGAACGAGGCGATGGAAGGTCTCCTCGCCGCCCACCGCCTCGTAGAACGTGACGCGCCGCTGTTCGTTCACGCCCTCATTTTCGCAGACGGAGAAGGGAGCCTTCGCCATGGCCACTACGCGTACCGCGAACGCAAACTGGGAGGGCGCGCTCGCAGACGGCCGAGGCACCGTGTCGCTGGACTCCTCGGGGATCGGACGCTTCGACGTGAGCTGGCCGTCCCGTGCCGAGCAGCCGAACGGCCAGACCAGCCCGGAGGAGCTGATCGCGGCGGCACATGCGACGTGTTTTTCGATGGCGCTCTCGCACGGCCTCGGCCAGGGCGGCCACCGGCCGGAGAACATCGACACGAGGGCCGACGTAACCTTCCAACCCGGCGAGGGAATCACCGGTATCCACCTCGTCGTGCGGGCCACAGTGCCGGGGTTGTCCCCGGAGGACTTCCAGAAGGTCGCGACCGGCGCCAAGGAGAACTGCCCGGTGAGCCAGGCTCTGGCGGGCACGACTATCACGCTGGACGCGGCGCTCGTCTGACCGGCGGCCTGGTCGACCGCGTGGCCCGCGGCGTGGTCGACGGATGACCGACTGGTCCTGGTAGCCGGCAGTTGTGCCGTTTCGGTTGGCTCTCCCCCACGCGGGCGTTACATTGCGTGAGCAGTTCGCCACCATTCCGGCAATCGGGGGATAGTGCTGCTGCAGAGGGGGGAGGGTCCGCCATGCGCGGCCAGCACACGGAGCTCGAGGTTGTCCGGCTGATCCGAGCGCGAGGACTTGCCCGGTGCGACCAGCCCGCCGACATCGCGCGTGCCATTCACGAGCGTTGTCGCGCGGACTTCGGCACCAGCCGCATCCGGGCCTACCGCCTCGCGTACGGGGTGGCCCTCGCCGACGTCGTCGAACACATCCGGGCGCTGTACGAACGCGAGGGCAAGCCGCTGCCCAAGCTGGGCGACACCCTGCTGTCCGCCTACGAGAGCGGGCACAAGAAGCCCGGCCCGGAGTACCTGCACTACCTGGGTGTCGTCTACCGGGCCAACCCGGAGGACCTCGGCTACGAGGGGCCGTGTCTGTGCGGCAAGGACCATCGGGCGCCGAGGGACGAGCCCCCGCGCCGGCTCGGCTCGGACACCCCGGAACCCAACGGCACCCGGGCCAGCCAGCAGACCGCCGAGGCGGCGGACGTGGAGGAGCGGGACGACGACGTGCTGCGGCGGATCCTGCTTCAGGTCCTGACCCGGACGGGCTCGGCAGTGGAGGGGGAGTTCCTCGGCGCTGTGGATCGCATCCGGGGCCGGATGGAAGATGCGCTCGTCCGGGCCACCGTGTCACCGACGATGCTGGGCCAGTGGGAGGATGCCGCGCACGGCTACGGCCGGCAGTACATGAGGACGGCGCCGGTCCGGCTGCTCTGCGACATCCTGCTGGATCTCAGCGAGGCGCGGCGGCTGTGCGGGCAGCGCCAGCCGATCGAGCTGCAGGAGCGGCTGTGCCGGGTGGCCGCGCAGCTCGCCGGGCTCAGCGGGATCATCGTGATCGACCTGGGCGACCGCAGGCTGGCGCGATCGCTCTTCCGAACCGCCAGGATCGCCGCCGACGAGACCGGTGACCGCGCGCTGCGTGCGTGGGTCACCGTTCGCGAGGCCTTCATCCCGCTCTACTACGGCGATCCGATCGAGGCCCTGGAGCTGGCCCGCAGCAGCCGAGGGCTCGCCGGCCGTACGCCCAGTTCGGCGGCGGCGATGGCGCCGGTGGTCGAGGCCCGGGCGCTGGCCCAGCTCGCCCGGAAGGGGTGGACCGACGCGGCCAGGCAGGCCAGGCGGGCGCTGGTCCGAGGTCGTTCCGTCCTGTCGCGGCTGTCCGCGGACGACTGCAGCGACCCCGCCTTCGGCTACACCGAACGCCAGCTGCTGTTCCACGAGGGTGACACGCTGACCGGTCTTGGCGAGTCCATGCAGGCAGGTCAGCTGCTGACGCACGCGCTGGCCGCCTACCCGTCCTCGGAGGTGTTGGATCGTGCGCTGATCCGGTTCGCCCATGCCAACTGCCGGCTGTACGAGGGCGACGTCGACGAGGCGCTGCGCATCGGTGGCACGATCCTGCTCGACCTACCGCCGGAGCATCGGACCGACATCGTGCTCCGACGTGCGTGGCAGCTCGACGCGTACGCCTCTTCGCTCCATCCTGACCACGCGGCGGCTCGGGACTTCCGGGAGATCCTCGGGATGACGGCCGCCCGCTGAGCAAGGTCAAAGGGCGTGGCCGGTATGCACGGCCACGAAGGACAGCATGTCGACGGCCAGGTCGATCGAACGGCTGACCGCCCGTGCGCCGTGGCCCACCTGGGACTCGCGGCGCAGCAGTATCGGCCCGTCGCCGGAGGTCGCGTGCTGCAGGGCGGCACACATCTTGCGGGCGTGCAGCTGGTCCACCCGGGAGTCGCTGTCGAACACCGTGAACAGGACCGGCGGATAACCGACACCCTCGCGCACGTGGTGGTACGGCGAGTACGAAAGGAGCCAGCCGAACTGCTCAGGATCCTCGACGGTGCCGTACTCGGCCTGCCACAGCGCCCCGAGTCCGAACCGCTCGTAGCGGACCATGTCGAGGAGCGGAGCACTGCACACCACTGCCGCGTACTGCGAGGGGTGCTGTGTCAAGGCGACGCCGACCAGGAGGCCGCCGTTGCTCCCTCCGGAGATGCCGAGCTGGTCCGGGCTGGTCCAGCCCTCCCGCACGAGGTGCTCGGCGGCCGAGTGGAAGTCGTCGAACACCTTCTGCCTCCCGGCGAGCATGCCCGCGCGGTGCCATTCCTCGCCTTCCTCGCCGCCGCCCCGGATGTTGGCCACCGCGTAGACACCGCCGGCCTCCACCCAGGCCAGGATCGACCCGGAGTAGCCGGGGGTCATCGAGATGCCGAACCCTCCGTAGCCGCTGAGGATGGTGGGCCGTGGACCGGTCTCCTCCGGGCGGGATATGACGAACATCCGGACCGGGGTGCCGTCCTTGGACGCGTAGGTGAGCTGGCGAGCCTCGATGCGCGGGACCTCGACGGTTCCCGGCGGCGTCGCCCACACGGTGGTCTCGCCGGTCCGCGCGTCGTAGCGCTGGACGGTCGGGGGAGTGGTGTGGTCGGTGTAGCCGAACCACGCCTCGTGCCCACCCTCGGGCCGCTCAACGATGCCGCCGATGGAGCCCAGCCCCGGCGTCGGCACCATCCCGAGCCGTTCTCCTGTCCGGAGGTCGTGGACGCTGATCTCGCTCACCGCGTGCCGGGTCCAGCCGGCGAGCAGCACGGGACGCTCCAGCTCCGGGCCGTCCAGGATGGCGAAGTCCTCGAGGACGGCCGCTGGATCCTCCGGGACGAGCTCGCGCCAGGACTCGTACTCGGGTGTCAGGGGGTCGGCGACGCAGAGCCTGCCGCGGGGCGCGTCGCGGTCGGTGAAAAGATAGAACCGCCCGTCCCGGCCGACGTGCCCGCTGGTACGCGCGTCGACGTCCTCCTGCACGGTTCGCAGCTCGGGGCGCTCGGGCGAGGACGCGGAAAGCTCGGCGATCCACAGATCGTTGCGTGGGGCGGTGCCGCGTGACGCCCCGAGCAGGAGCCAACGGCCGTCGCGGCTGACCGAGACGCCGTAGTACTCGGTCTTGTCCCGCCCTTCCCCGAAGATCATCACGTCCTCTTCCGGCGGGGCGCCGAGCCGGTGCAGGTACACCCTGCGGTGGTACTGCTCCTCGCCCTCCGGGACCTGTTCCGGCGGCAGCTTGCGCACGTAGTAGAACGCCTCGCCGCCGGGCAGCCAGGCGATGGGCGAGTACCTGCAACGGTCGATCGGCCCGTCGACGATGTCGCCGGTCGACACGTCCATCACGCGCAGGATCGACTCCTCGTCCCCGCCCTGGGAAAGCTGGTAGGCGAGCAGGTGGCCCTCCTTGGAGGGCTGCCAGGAGTCGAGGGTGGTGGTCCCGCCCGGGTCGAGCGCCAGCGGATCGATCAGGCAGCGTTCCGCCGGGGGCGCCGCGGTGTCACCGGCTCCACCGTCCGGGTCGACGGTGTAGAGCACGGCCAGCTCCTGCTCGGCGGTGCGGCGCAGGAAGAACTGGCGCCCTTCGCGCCAGGACGGAGAGCTCACCATCCCAGCGGCCATGAGCTGCCGGATCCGCTCCCGCAGCCGATCGCGCCCGGGCAGCTCCTCGGCCACCGTGCGGAACAGCTCGTCCTGGGCGTCGAGCCACTTCTTCGTCTCGTCGCTCTCGGGATCCTCGAGCCATCGGTACGGGTCGGCCACCCGGTGTCCGTGGATCTCCTCGACAAGATCGAGGCGTTCGGCTGGGGGGAAGGTACGGCGAGTCACGTCCAAGACCCTACGGGGTACGCGATGGCGGTCCTGCCGCGGGCGGCTCTCAGGGTCGAACCAGGGTTGTCCCCGATCCATCCGGGGCCCGCCGCGGGTCAGTATGGAAAGGCCTGGGGCCGATCGGCCCGACCACCGAAGGGAGCCGTGGTGGCCGCTCCGTATCCTCCGCAACCTTCTCGCGTCTCCGGCACGACGCGGCACGCGCGTCAACCTCCCACACCGCCTCGCCCCGCGTTCCCGCGGGTCACCGACGCCGAGCGCGAGCGCGTCGTCGAGCGGCTGAAGACCGCGTTCGTGGAGGGTCGGCTGGATCAGCGAGAGTTCAGCCTGCGGGTGCAGCAGGCCCTTGTCGCGCGCACCCAGCCCGAGCTGGCCCCGCTGCTGACCGATCTCGAGGAGCCGTCGGCGGCTCCCGTGTATCGGGTCCCTACCTATCCTTCGACTGCGTATCGTCCGGCGGTCTATCGCCCGACGGCGGGGGAGAGGGGCTGGGCGATGCTCGGCCACGTGCTCGGCCTCGCCACTAGCTTCGCCGGTCCGCTGGTGATCCTGCTCACCAAGGGCAGGGAGTCACCCTTCGTCCGTCGCCAGTCGGCCGAGGCGGTGAACTTCCAGCTCACTTTCCTGCTCGTGCACGTTCTCGCGATCATCGGGGCCGCGGTCACTCTGGGTCTCGGGGGGATTCTCTACGCCGTGGCCTTCGCGCCGCTGATGCTCGTATGGATGATCTTCATGCTTGCCGGCGGCGCCGCTTCGCTTCTGGGCAACGAGTTCCGCTACCCGATCAACATTCGCCTGGTGCGGTAGCCCTCCAACCTGTGGCCGTGATCTTGCAGAAATTCAAATTCTCGCCGCTTTGAATTTCTGCAAGATCACGGCCAAGGGAGCGCGCTAGTCGCGTCGGCGGGCGCCGAACATGATCTCGTCCCAGGAAGGCACGGACGCGCGGCGACCGCGTCCGCCGGCCGCCCTGCGGGCCGGCCGCTGCTCCGGCTGCGGCGCGGCGGCAGGAGGGGCCTCCTCCTGGGCGGGCTCCTCCTCCTGCTGCGCGCCCCTGACCGTCGTCGGCTGCTGCTCGCGTGCGGGTGCCTGCTCCTGCGCAGGCGCCCGGCGCGGCGTCAGGGGGGTCACCGTGTCTCCGGCCGGGATCGGGTCGATCGACGACAGCCGCGCCGCCTGGTCGTCGAGCGGGGTGACGTGCCTGCGCTGCGGGTCGAAGCTCCACTCGGCCGACTGCCGTTCCGCGGCGAGCTGGAACTCCACCTGCACCCTCCAGGTGCCGTCCTCACGCTTCCGGGAATCCCACGCCGCGTCCTCCGGATCGACGTTGAGGCTGCGGATACGCTCCTCGACGACCTCGCCCAGCGGCGGCCCCGGAGTCGAGTCGTTGGCGCGCCGCACCGGTACGCGCTGTGCCTGCTGCGCCATGTACTGGCGTTCCTGAAGCACCGGTCCCTCGAACCAGCGAACGCGTTCGACCGGGATGCCCGCGGCCTCCGCGATGTCCTCCGCCGTGTCCCCGGCGCGTATCCGAGCCTGGATCTCCTTGGGTCGCAAAGGGTTCTCCACTTCGATCTCGTGCTGGCCGAGACGGGAGAACTGGCCGCGCACCGCGGTTCGAAGGCGCTCGTCGATGGGCAGGGTGAAACGGGTGCCCCGGCCAGCCGTGGCCAACACGAGGTACCGACCGTCCTCGCTCACTGCCACGAGGCGGAGCTCCTGCATGAGCGTCCCTTCGTGCCGTAGGCCGCACCCGCGCGGATGCTGCGGGCTGACCGAGGCGCATGACCGTATCTCCCCCGGCGTCCGAGTGTCTCGTGTCGGACCCGTCTACCGCCAGCATCGCGCCCGGCATGTCCGGATCTCAGCGGATCACATGCTGTCCACGTTGAGAAGGCGGTCGGGAGTGCCCGCCGGATTGTCGACGACCGTGTCCTCGGTGGCGCTGCTCAGGATCCACTCGGTGATCTCCGCGGCGCTCGCATCGCCCCAGGTGCTCTTGTAGAGAGCGGCGGCCCCGACGGCGTGCGGGGCGGCCATGGAGGTCCCGCTCATTACCTGGGTGCCGCCACCGACCCAGTCGGAGGTGATGGCGTCGCCCGGTGCGTAGAGGTCGACGCACCTGCCGTAGTTCGAGAAGTCCGCGGCGTAGTCGTACTGGTCGGTTGCCGCGACGGTGAGCACGTTGCGCGTGCTGGCCGGGGACTCCGTGCAGGCGTTCTTGCTGTTGTTGCCGGCCGCCACCGTCAGGTACACGCCCGACCTCACCACCTGGCGTGCCGTGTTGTTCAGGGCCTTCGAACGCGGTCCGCTGAGGGAGAGGTTGGCGACCGCCGGCTTGCGGGCGTTGCCGGCGATCCAGTCGAGGGCGGCGATGACATCCGAGGTCCAGCCCTCACCGTTGCAGTCGAGCACGCGGAGCCCGCGGAGCTTGGTCGCCTTCGCGACCCCGTACTCCGCGCCACCGACGATTCCGGCGACATGGGTGCCGTGGCCGTTGCAGTCCCGACCATCGTCACCGAGAGCGTCGAAGACGTTCCTCGCGCGCCCCTGGAGGTCCGCGACGGAGGGATCGATGCCGCTGTCGATCAGGTAGGCCGTGACGCCCGCTCCGTCACCCAAGGCGCTGTACCGGCCGTCGAGCGGGAGGGAGCGCTGGTCGAGCCGGTCCAGGCCCCAGTCGACCTCGGCGGTCCGTACCCGGTGGTCGCGCTCGATGGCGAGCACACTAGGTAGGCCGCGCAGGAGCGCCACCTGATCCTCGGTGAGCCGTGCGGCGAAGCCGAGCAGGGCATTGTCGAAGACCTGCGTGGCGGACACGCCGAGAAGGTTGGTGACGCCCAGCGGGTCGGCGTCCTCGCTCAAGGTCACGATGTACGGGCGGGCCGCCTTCGCGTCGCTCGGGGCCTTGACGGACCCATCCCGGATCTCGATCTTCGGTCCCACCTCGATGGTCGTGGCAGCGGCCGGAATGGCGGCGGCCGCGAACAGAGGCAGGGCCACGGCAAGGCCAACCGTGAGCTTCTTCACAGCGCTCCCCTATCTACCGGTCTTCGCGCGGCGATCACGGATCCGGTTGAGTGCCCCCGGCGGTCCGGGTCGGCCACCGCACACGTCCACGGGTGGCTAACCATAGCGGCAACTGTGACGGCGTGTCGCGAACTTGTCGCAGGACGTGGGCGTTTAGCCCGACTTATGGCAGTTATTCCGGCTCGTTGTCGGCGTCCACCGGCCGATGGGGCGGACCGAGTTTCAGCCGCCTGGATGCCATCACGCCGACGAGCGCCGCGAGCAGCCCGGCGGCTACGGGGACAAGAAACGCCGGGCGTCCGCCCGCGGCGTCCACCACCCGGCCGGCGATCGGCGCGCCCGCGGCCAACCCGACGCCGATCGCCGTGGTCACCCACGCGAAACCCTCGTTCCGCGCGTGCGGCGGCACCAGGCGCTCGATCAGCCCGAACCCGGGGATGAGAGTGGGGGAGATCGCGATGCCGCCGAGGAAGATCACCACCGCCAGGGCCGGCACGTTCGGCATCAGCACCAGCGGCAGCAGACCGGCGGCGAAACCCAGCAGCCCGATGCGGAATCGGCGGTCGATGGGTGTGCTCCAATGCCGGGCGCCGTACGCGAGCCCGGCCACCAGGCTGCCGAGGGCCTGCAGGCCCAGCACCGCTCCTGCGGCGGCCCGTGCGTCCTGCTCCTCGGAGAACGCCACCACCGTCACCTCTAGCGAGCCGAACACCGTGCCCATCCCCAAGAACACCAAGGTGAGCGGGGCGAACCCCGGGGTCCCGATCACTGTGCGGCCGCTGCCCGCGCTCCGGCGGCCGGCGGGCGGCTCGGTACGGCGCTGCAATGCGAACGCCACCGAGCCCGTCACCGTCAACAGCCCGGCAACGGAAAGGCCGGACAGCCGGTGCACCTGGGTGGCGAGCACCGTTACCACAACCGGTCCGGTCACGAAGACGACCTCGTCGAGGACGGATTCGAGGGAGAACGCGGTCTCCAGCCGCCGGCCGCCGCCCAGCAGGTGGCTCCAGCGGACCCGGACGAGCGCCCCGACGACGGGGTAGGCGACGCCCGCGACCGCGGCCGCGAGGAACAGCGTCCAGTACGCCGCACCGAGTTCGGCACAAACCATGAGCGCGGCCAGGGCCGCGCCGTGCACCCCGGCGACTGGCAGCAGCACGCGGCGCTGGCCGTGGCGGTCGACGATCCGGCCGATCTGCGGTGCGGCGACGGCGGTAGCCAGCGCCTCCGTCGCCGCGACGGCGCCGGCGACCCCGTACGAGCCGGTGACCTCGGAGAGCAGCAACACGATGCCCAGCCCGTTCATGGACATCGACACCCGTGCGAGGAAGCCGGCTACCACGAACCCCCGCGTCCCCGGCATAGCGAACAGTTCGCGGTAGGGGCTGGACACAAGGCTCCCCGCTCGTTTCTTATTGATCCGGTATGACCGTACTGGGCGCGACAAGTCCTTTTTCCGGCGGTGGCGACCGTCTCGGTAACCATGGGGCCTCACGCTCGTTGGACCTGCCATGAAAGGGATCCGGCGTCGCGCGTTCCCGATCCTGGTAGGCGGCCTCGCGCTGATGATCGCCGGAACGGTGGCCGGTGGCGCCGTGATCGTCCTCTCCTCGCCCGACACGGGCCTGGCATCGGCGGGCAAGGGACCGGGGGGCCGGGGGGCCGGACCGAGCGACGGCGCCCAGGACCCGGTCCGGATCGTGCCGGTCTCTCCGGCCATGGCGATCGCTCCGCTGAACCGGGTGGTCCCGCCCGACGTCCTGGCGGTCGCGCAGGAGCCCCTCGACGCGAAGACGTTGCGGAAGATCTCCGGAGTACGAGGAGTGCGCGAGGTCACGGCCTTCGACGGCGGCGCCGTCCGCCTGCGGGGGCGATTCGCCAACGTCTTCGGGGTCGACCCGTCGACGTTCCGGGCGTGGACACCTCCGAGCACCGCCACCGCTACCGAGCTGTGGACGGCGCTCGCCCGCGACCAGTTCGTGGTGTCGTTCGAAGCTCGCCGCGCTCAGAACCTCGAACTCGGCGAGCCGTATTACATCGAGGGACGCAAGGCCCCGCGGGTACGGCTGGACGCCGCCGCCTCGTTGGGGCTGCCGGGCGTCGACGCGTTGGTGAGCAAGCGGACCAGCCAGCGGCTCGGACTGGTCCGCGACCTCGGCGTGCTTGTCAACGCGCCCGGAACGGACATGAACGACCTGACCACTGCCCTCCGCGAGCTGCTCGGCAAGGGGGCGCAGATTATCCCGCTGCGGGGAGAGGCCGCGCCCGGCGGCCTGCCCACCGAGGCAGCGCCGCGCGGGAAGCCCGGGTCCTACCTCGACCTCTACAAGCAGGCCGCCACGCGGTGCCCCGGGCTGTCGTGGACGGTGCTGGCGGCGATCGGCCAGATCGAAAGCGGGCACGGGCGCAACAACGGTCCCTCGACCGCCGGTGCCCTCGGACCCATGCAGTTCATGCCGGGCACCTGGGCCGCGTACGGGGTCGACGGCGACGGGGACAACCGCGCCGACATCATGAACCCCTACGACGCCGTACCCTCGGCCGCCGCGTATCTGTGCGCCAACGGAGCGGGTCGCGGAGGCGGCGCCCTGGCGAACGCCATCTGGCACTACAACCACGCCTGGTGGTATGTCCGCGAGGTTCTGTCGCTCGCCCGCGACTACGCCGCAAACTACGACTGAGTCACCCCCGGGGTCCGTGCCATCCACCGCCGGGCGTCGGGTTGGATGGAGGCATGTCGACTGAGCCGTACGATGCGCTGCTGCTGGTGTCGTTCGGCGGCCCGGAGGGCCCTGAGGACGTCATGGGCTTCCTGGAGAACGTCACCCGCGGGCGCAACGTCCCGCGTGCGCGGCTGGCCGAGGTCGGCGAGCACTACCTCCGGTTCGGCGGGGTGAGCCCGATCAACCAACAGTGCCGCGACCTCATCGCGGCCATCGAGGTCGACTTTGCCGGGCACGGGCTCGATCTGCCCGTGTACTGGGGGAACCGCAACTGGAAGCCGTACCTCGCCGACACGATGCGGAGGATGGCCGACGATGGGATTCGTCGGGCGATCGCCTTCGTGACCGCCGCCTACGGCTCGTACTCGAGCTGTCGGCAGTACCGGGAGGACATCGCGGGCGCGCGGGCCGCGGTCGGTTCCCGCGCCCCGCGGGTGGACAAGCTGCGTCATTACTTCAACCATCCCGGCTTCGTCGAACCCATGGTCGACGCGACGCTCGCCGCGCTGCACCGGCTGCCCGAGGAGGTGCGCGGCGAGGCCCATCTCGCCTTCACCGCGCACAGCATCCCCACGCAGATGGCCGAGCACAGCGGCCCGCGGGGAGGCGAATACGTTCGAGGGCTCGCCGACGCCGCGCGCCTGGTGCAGGAGAGGGTGGACGGCGGTACGCACCCGTGGGAGCTGGTGTTCCAGAGCCGCAGCGGACCGCCGGGCCAGCCGTGGCTCGAACCGGACGTGGGCGACCACCTGGACGTGCTGCACTGCAAGGGGGTTCGCTCCGCCGTACTGGTACCGATCGGCTTCGTCTCCGACCACCTCGAGATCAAGTACGACCTCGACGTCGAGGCGATGGACCGGGCGGGCGAGCTCGGCATCCACCTCGCGCGTGTCGCGACGGTCGGCACGGAACCGCGGTTCGTCGCGATGGTCCGCGAGCTCGTCCTGGAACGCATGACCCCGGACGCGCCGCGGCGGGCCCTCGGCACGCTGGGACCGAGCCACGACGAGTGCCCTCGAGAATGTTGCCGGTACGAACCCGCCCGTCCGATGAGGTCCGGAGCATGACCCCCTTTCACGACCTGCGTGACTTCGTCGCGATCCAGCGGGTGTCCGCGCTGCGGCTCTCACCGGACGGGGCGCGGCTCGTCGCGGTGGTGTCCGAGCTGGCCGCCGACCGCAAGAAGTTCGTCACCGCGTTGTGGCAGATCGACCCGCTGGGGAAGGACCGGCCGCGCCGGCTCACCCGATCCGCGCCCGGCGAGGCGAGCCCCGAGTTCCTGCCGGACGGATCGTTGCTGTTCACCTCCGCCCGTCCCGACCCCGAAGCGGCGAAGGCGGACGGGTCCGACACCGCCGCGCTGTGGCTGCTGCCGGCGGGCGGGGGTGAGGCGCGGCAGGTCGCCACGCCACCCGGCGGCGTCTCCGGCGTTGCCGTGGCACGCGACGCGGGGACCGTCGCCTTCGCCGCTCCCGTCATGCCGGGGACGAGTGACCTCGAGGAGGACGAGCGGCGCCGTAGGGCCCGCGAGGACGGCGGCGTGAGCGCGCTGCTGCACGAGGCCTACCCGGTGCGCCACTGGGACCACGACCTCGGCCCGGCCCAACCGCGGATCTTCGTGGCCGACCCGCCCGACGGGCCGGAGGGCAGGTTGTCCGATCCCCGCGACCTCACCCCCGAGCCCGGGCGCGCTCTGGACGAACAGCGCTCCACCCTCACCCCCGACGGCTCCGTCGTCGTCACCGGCTGGCTCATGGACGAGGGTGCGGGAGAACGCCGTCAGACGGTGGTCGCGGTCGCCGCCGCCACCGGGGAGCGGAGGGCGCTCGGCGACGATCCGGACCACGAGTTCGAGGCACCCGCGGTGTCCCCGGACGGCCGCGAGGTGGTGTGCGTCCGCTCCCGCCGCATGGGCTACGACGAGCCGCATGACCAGACGCTGTGGCTGGTGGGTATGGACGGCTCGGGCGGTCGGGACCTCACCGCCGGCCTCGACCTGTGGCCGGCGGAGCCGGTCTGGGCACCGGACTCCGCGGCGGTCTTCTTCGTCGCGGACGAGCAAGGCGGGCGGCCGGTGTTCCGGGTCGACGTGCGGACCGGTGCCATCACCCGGCTGACCGGAGACCGCGGAGCGTACTCCGAGATCTGCCCCGCGCCCGACGGCGCGCATCTGTACGCGCTGCGCAACTCGGTCGACGAGCCGCCGGCGCCGGTTCGGCTGGATACGAGCGCCGCCGACCAGGAACCGGCGCGGCTGCCCGCCCCGGGCACGCCCGTTGCGGTTCCCGGCGAGCTCGCCGAGGTCACGGCGACGGCCGAGGATGGGCGAGCGCTGCGGGCGTGGCTGGTGCTGCCCAAGGGGGTATCCCCGATCGCGCCCGTTCCGATGCTGCTGTGGATCCACGGTGGTCCGCTCGCAAGCTGGAATGGCTGGCACTGGCGGTGGAACCCGTGGATCATGGCGGCGCACGGGTACGCCGTTCTGCTGCCGGACCCGGCGCTATCCACCGGGTACGGCCAGCACCACATCCGGTCCGCCTGGGGGAACTGGGGTGGCCCTCCGTACACCGATCTGTTGACGATCACCAGCGCCGCGGTGGAGCGTCCCGACATCGACGGGACCCGCACCGCGGCGATGGGCGGATCCTTCGGTGGCTACATGGCGAACTGGATAGCCGTGAACACCGACCGGTTCAAGGCGATCGTGAGCCACGCCGGCCTGTGGTCGTTCGACCAGATGTTCGCAACGACCGACGAGGCGTCGGAATGGCAGCGTTGGTTCGGCGATCCGCTGCGCCAGCCCCAGCGGTACGAGGAGAACTCGCCGCATCGCCGTGGCGAGCGCATCCGAACGCCCATGCTCGTCATCCACGGGAACCGCGACTACCGCGTTCCGGTCGGCGAGGCGCTGCGGCTGTGGTGGGACCTGGTGCGGCAGCGCGCCGACGCCAAGTTCCTGTACTTCCCGGACGAGAACCACTGGGTGCTCGGTCCGGGCAACGGGATCGTGTGGTACGAGACGGTCCTCGCCTTCCTGGCCCATCACGTGCTCGGGCAGGAGTGGAAACGGCCCGAGCTGGTCTAGAGATCGCGCGGGGTTGGCAGGATGGAGCCGTGACCCGTATCGACCTCACCGAGCTGCTGGATCTTGCTACCGATGCCGCGCGCCGCGCGGGCGACCTGCTCGTCGAGACCCGTCCGGAGGAGGGGCCGACCGTCACGGCCACCAAGTCGAGCCCCACGGACGTGGTGACGGCCATGGACACCGCCTCGGAGCGGCTGATCGTCGAGACGCTGCTCGGCAGCCGCCCCCACGACACGATCCTTGGCGAGGAGGGGGCGAGCGAGGCGGGAACGTCGGGCGTGCGGTGGCTCGTCGACCCCATCGACGGCACCGTCAACTTCCTGTACGGGCTCCCCGAGTGGGCGGTGAGCATCGCCGCCGAGGTCGACGGCCAGCTCGCGGTGGGCGTGGTCAACATCGCACCGCGCGGCGAGATGTTCGTCGCCGTACGCGACGGGGGTGCCTGGCTGGGGGAGGAGCGGGTGCACTGCAACAAGGATGTTCCGCTGGAGCGCGCCCTTGTCGCCACGGGCTTCGGGTACGCGTCGAGCCGCCGCGCCCACCAGGCCGAGGTGCTCCGAAGCGTTCTTCCGCGGGTGCGGGACATCCGGCGCGGCGGGTCGTGCGCGGTCGACCTGTGCTCCGTCGCCTGCGGGCGGGCGGACGCGTACTACGAGAGCGGGCCGCAGGAGTGGGACCTGGCTGCCGGCGTACTCATCGCTCGGGAGGCGGGCGGGCGTGTGCAGGGCCTGCGGGGCAGGCCGCCGGGTTACGAGCTCACCATCGCGGCGGCTCCGGAGCTGTTCGGCCCCCTACACGACCTTCTCGCGTCGGCGGTCGACGGAGCGGCGAGGCCATGAGGGGCTCGACGCCGCTGGCCGGCCGGGTCGCGGTGGTGACAGGGGTCAGCCGGCGGGCGGGCCTCGGCTTCGCGGTGGCGCGCGAGCTGCTCGCCGCGGGCGCGCGGGTCCTGATCCACTCCTGGGTGCCGCACGACGAGTCCCAGCCGTGGGGCGCCGACCCGGCCGGCGTCGCCGAGCTCGTGAAGGACTTGGGCGGTGAAGGCTCCCGGCTCGCACACGTGGCCGTCGACTTCGCCGAGCCGGCGGCGCCCGCCGAGGTGATCAACCGGGCGGTGGAAGCGTTCGGCGCGGTCGACGTGCTGGTCGCCAACCACGCCCGCAGCTCCAAACAGAGCCTGACCGAGGTCACCGCTGCCGAACTCGACCTGTCCTGGGCGGTGAACGCCTGGGCGAGCGTCCTGCTCGCCCAGGCGTTCACCGCCGTCCACGACGACAGCCGCGCCGGCGGCCGGGTGATCCTGTTCACCTCAGGCCAGCATCTGGCCCCGATGAGCCAGGAGCTGCCCTATGCCATCAGCAAGGGCGCGATCCACCAGATGACGCTCAGCCTGTCGGATGCGCTGATCGATCGCGGGATCACCGTCAACACGATCAATCCCGGCCCCGTCGACACCGGCTGGGCCGACCCCGACCTCGCCGGCCGCGTCGGGCATGCTCTTCCCGCCGGCCGGTGGGGCCGACCCGAGGAGGTCGCCCGGCTCGTACGTTGGCTCGCCTCCGACGACAGCGCGTGGATAACCGGTCAGGTCATCAACTCCGAGGGCGGCTTCCGCCGCCGGGTGATGTGATCAGACCCGCAGCGGCGCTGTGTTTGGTGATCGCCGGCTGATTACCGCGAGCATGCCACCGACGCGTTGACGGTTGACGCGACCGGACCCCTGTACGGCAGCTACGACCGGATCGTGTCCATGGTGGCTGTCAAACCGATCCCGGCAAGCTGGCTGGCCGCCCTGCGTCCCAGCGGGCGACTGGTCACCGTCCTTGCCGACACAACGTTGCTTCTGACGGCCACCATGGGCGACGACGGGTGGGCGCAAGGGCGCATCGAATGGGACAGGGCCGGGTTCATGGCCATCCGGAATGGCCCGGACTACCCGACCGAGCTGGACGATCTGTTCACGGCCGTCGAGCACAAGGACGGCGACAAGATCGCCCTGGGCCGATACCCGGTGCTGCAGCTCAACGAGTGTTGGGAGCTGCAATCCATGCTTGAGGTCACCGCTCCCGGAATCCGGCACTATTACCAGGAAACCGACGACGGCACCCGGACCGCGTGGATGGTCCACGCCGACGGCTCCTGGGCGTGCGCCGCTGCCCGCGGCGTCGAGCCGCCGATGGTGCACCAAGGCGGGCCACGCCGACTGTGGGACATCCTCGAAGAACTCCGCGACTACTGGCTCCAGCACGCCCAGTTCCCGCTGTACGGCGTGCAGGTGTTCATACCGCCGGAGGGCGACAAGATCCATCTTGTCCGCGGGGATTGGGAGTTCACCATCACCTAACTGACGTGTTACGGCACGAACAGACGCGCCGAGCGAACCTGTCGATGGCCGGACGAGCTCTCTGACGTTTCGTGACACGCTCGTTAGGGAAAACGTCACATAACCCTCTTGTTCTCGTGTAGGAAGCCCTATACGATCCGCGACAAGCCGGCCGAACGGACCGCGCAAAGTCGCGACCGGAGCCGTCGGGAAGGCATAGCGCGGCGCGACTGCGCGGTCCGGCGGGTACCCGGACTCCGCCCCTGAGGAGCGACGATGCGTCGTACCGTGCTCGTGGGTCTCACCGCCGGAGCCATGCTGCTGGCGGCCTGCGGAAACTCTACCTCAACGGGGGAAGGGGCGAAGCAGGGGGAGCCGATCAACGTCGGGCTCATCGCGCCGCTGACCGGGGCGTACTCGGCCCTCGGCAAGGGTGACCGAGAGGGCGCCGAGGTCGCCGTCCAGCAGATCAACGCGGCCGGCGGGATCAAGGGCCGTAAGGTCAACCTGATCGTCAAGGACGACCAGACCAAGCCGGACCAGTCGGTGGTCGCCTTCGACAGCCTGCTGTCGGAGGGCGTCGTCGGGGTCCTCGGATCCTCGAACTCCAACGCGGCCTTGGCGGTGGCGCCTCTCGCGCAGCGCCAAGGCATCCCCTACGTCTCGCTCTCGCCGAGCGACGAGCTCGTGCAACAGCGCCTGCACAACGTGGTGACGGTGCCGCCGACCAGCCGAATGTGGTCCGAGCGCGACCTCCAGTGGATGGCGGCGGAGGGCATCAAGAAGATCGCCGTCGTCTACGCCCAAGATGACGCGTTCCACTCCAACGGCCAACGCTCGACGGCCGACTTGGCGCCGAAGTACGGCATCGAGGTCGTCGCCAACGAGTCGGTCGAGACCGGCGCGACGGATTTCTCGCCGGCGCTCACCCACATCCGCCGATCGGGCGCCGAGGCCATCTTCTTGTGGATCGCTGGGCCGGGCGCGGTGATCTTCACCAAACAGTGGGCCGCGTCCGACCTTCACGACGACGTGAAACTCGTCATGACCGGGGCGCAGGCGTCGAGCCTGTACAGTGAGCCGGCCGGCGATGCGGCGGAGGGTGTGATCATCAACGGCTACGCCGCGGTCATCGGGGATCACCTCCCGGCCGGCGCGCTCAAGGAGAAGTACCAGACCCTGTCGGACGAGCTGCAGCGGCGCTACAACAGCGAGTTCGCGCAGTTCACCGGGGACGCCCACGCTGGCGCCGAGCTGCTTTTCGCTGCCATGGAGCAGGCATCGAGCCTGGCGCCCGAGGCCGTCGCGGACTCGCTCACCGTGTGTCGCTGCTGACCGTGAACGGCCGGTACACCTACACGCCCACCAACCACGAGGGCGCGGACATCGACAACATCGCGGTGTTCACGGTCAAGAACGGGGAGTTCGTGCCGACGGATTGGGAGCGGCAGCAGTTCAGCAAGCTCCCCGAGTAAGTGGCCGGCCCAGGGCCGGTGGGTCACCAGAAGAGGTCCCCGGGGAGCCGGCGGGTAGACGGGTGCACACCTCGGTACCGGTAGGTGAGAAGAAACCGCTGGCCCAGATCAACATCGAGACCACGAGCCACCCGAGAGCGACGACGACGGCTGCTGGCCGCCGCCATGCCGCCGCCATGCCGGCGACGTCGGTGGCATAGCCCGCGCGAACGTGCACCTGCACCACAGAGCAATGACGCCTCTGCGCTCGCGATGAGTTTTGCTCCGCTGGGCCGTCTCATACTGCGGTGGGCTTAACTCAAGCCGGGATCCGGTCGAAAAGGACACGAGATGAGAAAACTGATGGTGACCACCTTCTTGACCCTCGACGGGGTCATGCAGGCCCCGGGCGGACCTGGAGAGGACAACGACGGCGGCTTCGCGCACGGTGGCTGGTCGGTGAACTACTGGGACGAGCTGATGGCTCAGGTCATGGGCGAGGTGACGAGCAGGCCGTTCGCCATGGTTCTGGGACGCAAGACCTATGACATCATGGCCGCGCACTGGCCGCACGCCCCAGAGGAGGCCGGCGCCAAGCTATTCAACGACGCCACCAAGTACGTCGCGTCGCGTGGGCGCCCCACGCTGGAGTGGAGCAACTCGGTCTTGATCGAGGGAGACGTGGCCGAAGGTGTCGCGGCGCTCAAGAAGGAAGATGGGCCGGAGTTGCAGGTGCACGGCAGCGCGAACCTGATCCAGACGCTGCTGCGGCACAACCTGGTCGACCAGTTCCACCTGTTGATCTTCCCCGTCGTCGTCGGGTCGGGCAAACGCCTGTTCGCCGACGGCGCCATCCCGGCCGGGCTGAAGCTCGTCGACAGCAAGGTCTCCACCACTGGAGTCATGATCGGTACGTACGAGCCGGCAGGCGAGATCGTCACAGGAACGTTCGCGCTGGACTGACCGCGCCCAGGTTGCCGACCACCTTGCCCGGGGCGTGGACCGCGGGTGGAGCCCCGGTAGGTTGTCTACTTCAAGCCTTCGTGATCATCCCGCGATGAAAGCGCCGGGCTGGCGTCCCGCCGGCGGCCACCGCCAGGCGGCGATCTACCGGGTTCGGCCGTCCATCCCGGGCGCAGGGCCTCTTACGCTGGGCTTATCCGCCATGTGAAAGAAAAGGCGTGCCGGTCCAGCGCGCCACGCTAGAAGGTCGGAGGTGAGAGCGAGTGCGAGTGCTGGTCGTCGAGGACGAACAGGTGCTCGCGGATGCCATCGCCACCGGCCTGCGTGGGGAAGCCATGGCGGTCGACGTCGCCTACGACGGCGATGGCGCGCTGGAGCGGACCAGCGTCAACGACTACGACGTCGTGGTGCTCGACCGGGACCTGCCGGTAGTACACGGCGACGAGGTGTGCGGGCAACTCGTCGAGGGGCGTACGCCCGCGCGCATTCTCATGCTCACGGCCTCGGGGGACCTCGACGACAAGGTCGAAGGCCTGTCCCTGGGTGCCGACGACTACCTGGCCAAGCCGTTCGCGTTCGCGGAACTTGTGGCGCGGATCCGGGCACTGGGCCGCCGGGCGACGCCGCCGCTGCCACCCGTGCTCGAACGCGGTGGCGTACGGCTCGACCCGGCGCGCCGCGACGCCTTCCGCGACGGTCAGCACCTCCCGCTTACCCGCAAGGAGTTCGCCGTGCTCGAGGTGCTCATGCGGGCCGATGGCGCGGTGGTGAGCTCCGAGCAGCTGCTGGAGAAGGCCTGGGACGAGCACATCGATCCGTTCACCAACGTGGTGCGGGTGACGGTGATGACCCTGCGCCGCAAGCTCGGAGAGCCGGCCTTGATCCACACCGTGCCCGGCGTGGGGTACCGGCTGTGAGCGCCACGCACGCGACGCACGCGGACCGTCGAACCGCACGAACGTGAACAAGAGAAAACCGTGACCGGTCTCATCGAGGACATACGTCAGCTGCCGCGGCGGATGAGCGTGCGGCTGCGGCTCACCCTGCTCTACGGGGGGATGTTCTTTCTCGCCGGCGCGCTGCTGCTCGCGGTGATGTACTTCCTGGTGCGGCAGATCCTGGATTCCCTGGTGGTGTTGCCGCTCGGCTCGCTCGACCTGTTCCAAGATCCGAGGCAGGTCGCTGACCAGTTCGCTTCCGCGGCGCTAGACCGGCTGTTGCGGCAGTCCCTCGTCGCCCTCGCGGGGGTCGGGATCGCGGCGCTGATCCTCGGCTGGTTCGTGGCCGACCGCGCGCTGGCCCCGCTGAACAAGGTGACCGCGACGGCGCGCCGGCTCTCCGAGAGCACCCTGCACGAGCGGATCGCGCTGGAGGGCCCGCAGGACGAGATCAAGGAGCTGGCCGACACCTTCGACGCCATGCTGGACCGGCTGCACGCGGCCTTCGACAGCGAGCGGCGGTTCGTCGCCAACGCCTCGCACGAGCTGCGGACGCCGCTCGCTGTCAACCGGACCCTGCTCGAGGTGGCGCTCGCAGACCCGGAGGCCTCCGAGGACCTCAAGGCGGTCGGCCGTACCCTGCTGGCCACCAATGCCCGCAGCGAGCGGCTCATCGAAGGGCTGCTCCTGCTGGCCCGCAGCGAGCGGGCGCTTACCACCCGCAAGCGGGTGAGCCTCGACGACCTCGCCGCGGCGGCGCTCGACGCCGTCGGCGACGAGGTCGCGGGCAGGGACGCCACCGTGCACAGGGAGCTCGCGCCCGCCCCGACCATGGGCGAGCCCGTGCTCCTCGAGCAGCTGGTCCTGAACCTCGTGCAGAATGCCGTACGGCACAACGTCGACGGAGGTGAGATCGTCCTCCGTACCTCGGCGATGAACGGTTCGACGGTCCTCCAGGTGGAGAACACCGGCCCGGTGGTGCCGGCACACGATGTGGAGGGGCTGTTCGACCCGTTCCGCCGCCATCAGCCCGAGCGGGTCGGTAGCGACCGGGGTGCCGGGCTCGGCCTGTCTATCGTGCGTTCCGTCGCCAAGGCCCACGGCGGCGCGGTTACCGCGGCACCCCGCTCGGGCGGCGGCCTGGTGATCACCGTGCGGCTACCGTCCGGATGACACCGAGGGTGAACGAGGAGGTCGATTGGCAATGCCCGCGCAGGTTCGCCGGCACTCCGGCCCGCCGCCGAGCGAGGACGAGATCGTGCGCTCCATGACGGCCGAAGGTCTGCCTGGAGTGGATCGATGGGGCAACGCTCCCGGAGATACGTACGGCTGGCACGAACACGTCTACGAGAAGGTGCTCTACTGCGTGCGGGGCGGCATCGTCTTCCATACCGACGACGGCGACGTCGAACTCCGCCCGGGGGACCGGATGGTGCTCCCGCCCGGCACCCGGCACGCGGCCACCGTCGGCTCGGAGGGGGTGCGTTGTGTCGAGGCGCCTCGTTACGGATTGTGATATCCACCACGTTGTGGGCCCTCGTCGGCAGGTCAGGAGACCCGCCTGGCGTGGCGTGCCGCCGACACATCGAGCGCGTGGCACAATTTTCCGCTCGGATCGGGCACAACTAGAGCCGCTGGAGCGTTACATCCCGCGCGATGGCGCTGAAGACAAGTCCGAGGGGGATGGAGATAGAGAGATGGCCACCGACTACGACAGCCCACGCAAGACAGAGGACGAGATCGGCGAAGACAGCCTACAGGAGCTGCAGGCCCGTCGAGCCGACAAGGCCGCCAGCACCATCGACGTCGACCCCGACGAGGTGGCCGAGTCCCTGGAGCTCCCGGGCGCCGATCTGTCTAACGAGGAGCTCTCCGTTCGGGTCCTGCCTCGGCAGGCCGACGAGTTCACTTGCTCGCGGTGCTTCCTGGTGCACCATCGCAGCCAGCTCGCCGAGGAACGCAACGGTCAGCTGGTCTGCCGCGAGTGCGCTGCGTAAGGCACGGGAGACGGTAGTGACCCCGCCGTCGGAGCAGCGGGAGGCCGGCCGACCGGAACACGGCGGGCGAGGTGAGAAGCCCGCTTCGATCACCGAGGTCGGTGATCTCGTCGGCCGGCTCTCCTCCGAGGAGGACCTGAGCCGACAGGCGCGAGGCCGGCTGATGGTGCGGCTCGCCGCCGCCCTGGCCGACGGCGCCCGCCGGGCCGGTGCTCGAGGTGTCGCCGGCGGGCGGTGGCTTGCCGACGTGTTCATCGATGAGATCGCCCCCCGAGTTCCGATACGGGACCTCGAGACGCTGCAGGCGCATCACCGTGGCCGTACCGGCGAGGCGCTGGCCGACTCCCTCACGAACACCGCCGCCAAGTCCACGGCGGCGGTCGGCGCGGCCGGCGGCGTGCTCGCCGCCGCCGAGTACGCAGCCCCGCCCACTCTTCTTTCCGCCCCGGTACAGATCGCCGCGGAGACCCTCGTCGTCGCCGCGATCGAGATGAAACTCATCGCGGAGCTGCACGAGGCCTACGGCGTGCAGATCCCGGGCACCCGAACCCAGCGAAGCGTCGTCTTCCTCCAGGCCTGGGGCAAGCGGCGAGGTGTCAATCCCCTGCAGCCCGACTCGTTGACGCTGGCTCTCGGCGCGGCCGCCAAACACGCCCTGCGCAGGCGGCTGATGCGCGTCTTCGGCCGTAACCTCTCCACCCTGGGGCCGTTCCTCACCGGCGCGGTCGCCGGCGGAACCCTGAACTACGGGGGTACCCGGCGGCTGGCCGAACTCGTTCGCAACGACCTGCGGGGGCAGGTCATGGGGGTGTCCACCCCCCATCGGCCGTGATCTTGCAGAAATTCAAGATCCATGGGGTTGAATTTCTGCAAGATCACGGCTACCAGCAAGGGGTCAGGACGCGAACTCCAGCTCCGGCTCCACCGAGTGTCGTCCGGCGAGCCACATGCCCAGCGCCTCGGTCGGTCCGCGCACCTCGCTGCCCCGGCCGATCGGGCGTCCGCCCTCGGTCGTCGGGACGACCCGGTGGTGCAGGAGTTTCCGCCCGAACGGCCAGCTCCAGATGATCCCTTCGCGGAAGATGGCGGCAGTTACCGCACGGGGAATCTCTCGGCTCCGGCCGAGGCCGCGCAGGATGTCTTGGTGGTGGACGCCCAGGTCGCCGAGCAGAAAGCCGGCCGCGAGCCGGGTAGTGAGCGAGGGCCGCTCCGCCCAGTCGACAGCGGCGGCCATGAGCTCCTCACGGTCCATGCGTCGGCCGTGATCCACCATACGGGCGTTGGCGGTGTCGATGCGCAACAGACAGCGTACGTACATCCCTGGCCGGTCCACGCCCATGACGTGGGCGAGCACGTCGCGCGGCGCCCAGCCCTGGCAGAGCGTCGGCCCCGATTCGAACTCCTCGTCGGTGAGGCTCCGCAGCGTGTCCAGGAGACGCCTGCGCTCCTGACGCAGCTCATCCACCAGCGGTAACACCATCGGCACGTCCTCCAGGATCAGACAATGTCCTCCAGGCCGGGCGGCAGCGCGCCCGTCGCCTTACGCCAGCGCTTCGCGGCCTCGCGGGTGGCGATCATCCGGGCCAGCCCCATGACCGCACCGCTCAGCATGGCCCAACCGATGGCTTCGGCCAAGGTGGTGTCCGGATGTTCCGGGTTTGCCGGGGGCTCCTTGCCGGTCCCCATCTTCCACGCGGCCTGCACCGCCTTGCGTGCGGCGAAGCCGGCCGTGATCGCCGCCAGCCCGCCGAGAAGCTTCCAGCCCACCTCTTCGCCTCTGCCGGACATCGCTTCTCCTCGTGAGTCGTCGTTACGTGTCGTGTCGGGGTTGGGGTGTCCCGTGGATCTCTGTCCACAGACACCCCTAGTCTCTACCCATCGAGACCGTGATCACGGGCTGGGGGGACGCCGTCACCGCCCGTGGTTTCTGCGACATTCGCGTCAGCATTTTATACGACGTACGCGTCAGGAATTGACGCGTACGTCAGTAATTAGCGACGCAAGCGTCAGGAATTGCCGGGCTCCGCCCCGCCTAACTCCCTGCCGGCAAAGGTGTTATGGAACTGGACGCCACGGTCATCTAGAATTTTTGCCGATGGGAGCGGGTTGCATTGCCTAGGCGTGCTGTCGTGGGTAAAAGAACGAATATCGAGAGTCGATCGGTCTAGGAGACGGCTGGTGGATCGGGCTGGGTGTTCTTCGGTCACCCCCGCGTCGTCGCAGAGTACGCAGACAGCATCGCCCGAGGTCGTCGGCCTTGATCTGCCCGGTTCCGTGCTTGCGAAGGCGAGCGGGGAGAACTTCCCGGTGGCCTCCAGGCTGTTGCCCCGTCGTTATCGTCGGCACCTGATGGCGCTGTACGGCTTTGCCCGGCTCGTCGACGACGTCGGGGACGAGGTACCGCGGAGCGAGCGCGGGAAGATGCTCGATGCGATCGAGGACGACCTGGATCGGATGTATGCGGGTGCCGCCCGGCTGCCCGTGCTGCAGGCGCTGGAGCCGACGGCGCGCGGGTACGGAATTCCGGCCGATCCGTTCCGCGCCCTTATCGAAGCCAACCGTCAAGATCAACGGGTGTCCCGTTACCGCACCTATCGGGACCTGCTCGACTACTGCACGCTCTCGGCGAATCCGGTCGGTCACGTCGTCCTGTACATCTTCGGGGCCGCGACTCCGGAGCGGATGCGGCTGTCCGACTGCATCTGCACCGGGCTCCAGCTCGTCGAGCACTGGCAGGACGTGGCCGAGGACCTCGGCCGCGACCGGGTCTACCTGCCCCAGGAGGACCTCGAGCGCTTCTGCTGCGCCGAGGCGGACCTCGTCGCTCCCACGCCAGCGCGCGTGCGGGAGCTCGTCGCCTTCGAGACCCAGCGGGCCGTGCGGCTCCTGCACGAGGGAGCCCCGCTGGTGGGCACGCTGCGCGGCTTCGCCCGGCTCGCCGTCGCGGGGTATGTAGCGGGCGGCCGGGCGGCTGCCGCCGCCATCCGCGCGGTCGGATACGACGTGATGAGCACCTCACCCCGCCCACGCCCGGCTCGGGTGCTCGTGGAGTGGCTACGTCTCGTGCGGCGGGGGAGGTGAGACGGGACGTGACAGCGGTCGACGTCGACCACGCCTACCGACACTGCGAGTCCATCACCCGTACACAGGCACGCAACTTCTCCTACGGGATCCGGCTGCTGCTCCCGCCGAAGCGGCGGGCGCTCAGCGCGGTGTACGCGTTCGCGCGGCGCATCGACGACATCGGCGACGGCGACCTGCCACACGAGGAGAAGCTCGTCCGGCTGGAGGACGCCCGGCGTGATCTGGAGGACGTGCGTAGCGGCCGCCTCGAAGATCACCTGGACGACATGGTTCTGGTCGCGCTGGCCGACGCCGCCGCAAGCTTCCCGATCCCGCTCGCGGCGTTCGACGAGCTCATCGAGGGCTGCGCGGCGGACGTACGGGGGACCACGTACGTCACCTTCGACGAGCTGCTGCACTACTGCCGCTGCGTGGCCGGGTCGATCGGCAGGCTGTCGCTGGGCGTCTTCGGGGCGGAAGACCTGCGGGTCGCCGCCTCGAGGGCCGACGCGTTGGGCGTCGCGCTGCAGTTGACGAACATCCTGCGGGACGTACGGGAGGACCACCTCACCGGCCGCACCTATCTTCCGGCCGAGGATCTCAACCGTTTCGGGGTTCGGCTGGAGCCGGAGGATTCCGGCTACCTCCGTGACCCGGGAGCCCCGTTCGTTGAGCTCGTGCGCTTCGAGGCGGAGCGGGCCCGGGAGTGGTATGCGCAGGGACTGCCGCTGCTGTCGATGCTGGACCGGCGGAGCGCGGCGTGCACCGCCGCAATGGCAGGTATCTATCGCGGCCTGCACGACCGGATCGCCGCCGACCCCGCCGCGGTTCTGCGCAGCAGAACCTCGCTGACCGGCTGGGAGAAGGTCCTGGTCGCCGTGCGGTCGCTGGCGGGTGTGCCGATATGAGTCCGCATGCGATTGTCGTGGGCGGCGGCCTGGCCGGGATCGCGGCCGCGATCGCGCTCTCCGAGGCCGGGGCCGGGGTCACTCTGCTGGAAGGGCGGCCGCGGCTTGGCGGCGCCACCCACTCGTTCACCCGCGGCGACCTGGTCGTCGACAACGGCCAACACGTCTTCCTGCGGTGCTGTACGGCGTACCGCGGGCTGCTCGACCGGCTGGGGGTCGCGGACCGGGTGGCGCTGCAGGACCGGTTCGACGTCACGGTGCTGCGGTCGGACGGCCGGCGTGCCCGGCTGCGCCGGACGAACCTGCCCGGACCGCTGCATCTGGGCCCGGCGCTCGCGAGGTACTCGCTCCTCACACCGGCGGAACGGGCGGGTGCTGCGCGTGCCGCGCTGGCGCTGCGTGGCCTCAACCTCGCCGACCCGGCCCTTGACCTGCGGACGTTCGGTGAGTGGCTGGGCGCCCGGGGGCAGGACGGGGCGGCACGCCGCGGCCTGTGGGATCTGTTCGTCGTCGCGTCCCTCAACGCGGGCTCCGACGAGGCCTCCCTGGGCCTGGCCGCGATGGTGGTGCAGACCGGGCTCCTCGGTGCGCGCGACGCGGCCGACATCGGCGTTCCCGCCGTGCCGCTGCAGGAGCTGCACGGCGAGTCCGCGGCCAGGCTGCTGGCCCGCAGCGGCGCCGAGGTACGGACGCGGGCCAAGGTCACCGCGGTCGAACCCCACCCTGGGGGACCCGGCGCCGGTTTCGCGGTGATCGTCGACGGGACGCGCCTCGACGCCGACGCGGTGGTCGTCGCCGTGCCGCACGACGCCGCGGCCTCGCTGGTACCCGAGGCCGCGGTGCCGGACCGGTGGCGGTTCGCCCGGCTCGGCGCCACGCCCATCATCAACGTGCACGTGATCTACGACCGCCAGGTGACGTCGCTGCCGTTCGCCGCGGCGGTCGACTCGCCGGTGCAGTGGGTCTTCGATCGCACCCGGATCTCCGGAACTCGGCACGGGCAGTACCTGGCAGTTTCGGTCTCGGCGGCCGATCCGCACATCGACCGCCCGACGACCGAGCTACGCGGCGAGTTCCTGCCGGCCCTGGACCAGCTGTTCCCGGCTGCCCGCCGGGCGCGGGTGGTGGACTTCTTCGTCACCCGGGAACGCCGCGCGACCTTTCGTCAGGCGCCGGGCTGCTCTTCGCTGCGCCCGCCGGCGCGGACGCGGCTGCCCGGCCTCTTCATCGCCGGCGCGTGGACCGACACGGGCTGGCCCGACACCATGGAGGGAGCAGTGCGGAGCGGCTTGGTAGCGGCTCGGCTTGCCCGAGAGCATCTGTTTCCCGCGGAGGGCTCTTCCGCGGAGGGCTCGTCTGCGAGGGTCCCCGCCGCGGGGATCCCTGTCGCGGAGGGCCTCGCATGACCGCCACCCTGCCCGAGGCGGTCACCACCGCGCGCGACCTGGTGACACCCGCGCTGCGGACCGCCGTCGATCGACTCGCGCCCAGGATGAGCCGGGTGGCCGGCTACCACCTCGGCTGGCTGGACGAGCACGGGCGGCCCACCGGAGCGGGCGGCGGGAAGGCGCTGCGCCCCGCGCTGGCGTTGCTGTCCGCACAGGCGGCCGGCTCGACGCCGCAGCGGGGAGTACCGGCGGCCGTCGCCGTGGAGCTCGTGCACAACTTCTCGCTGCTGCACGACGACATCATGGACGGCGACCGAGAGCGGCGGCACCGTCCCACCGCCTGGACCGTCTTCGGGACGTCCTCGGCGATCCTCGCCGGTGACTCGTTGCTCACCCTGGCCGAGGAGATCCTGCTGGAAGAGGGCTCGCAGGGGGCGTACTGGGCCGCTCGGTGCCTGTCCGCGGCCACCCAGCGACTCATCGCCGGCCAGACCGCCGACCTGGAGTTCGAGGACCGTGTCGACGTCTCTCTCGACGAGTGTGTGACCATGGCCAGCGACAAGACCGCCGCGCTGCTGGCGTGCTCGTGCTCGATCGGGGCGATGCTGGTGAACGCCCCGCCGAGGCTCGCCGCCGGGCTTGCCGGCTTCGGCGCCCACCTCGGCCTGGCCTTCCAGCTCGTCGACGACCTACTCGGCATCTGGGGAGCCCCGGAGGTCACCGGCAAGCCGGTGTTGTCCGACCTGCGGACCCGCAAGAAGTCGCTGCCGGTCGTCGCGGCGCTGGCGGCCGGGGCGCCCGCCTCGGCACGGCTCAGGGAGCTGCTGCACCGACCGGAGCCCCTTACCGAGGAGGACCTCCACGAGGCCGCCGTGGCGGTCGAGGGGGCCGGCGGCCGGACGTGGGTGGAGGAGGAGTCCGCCCGCCAGCTCGCCGCCGCGGAGGAATGCCTGCACCAGATCGACATGCCGGACCACGTACGCCAGGAGTTCCTGCACATCGCCCGCTACGTCACCTCCCGGGATCGTTGATGACGACAACCTCTCCACGCGCGGACGTCCCCGTCTCCGAGCCCCCGGCGCTCCGGGCGGAGGCGGCCGAGGCGCTGGGCCGGGCGCGCGAGCACCTGCTGTCGCTGCAGCACGGGGACGGGTGGTGGAAGGGTGAGCTCGAGACCAACGTGACGATGGACGCCGAGGATCTGCTGCTGCGGGAGTTCCTCGGCATCCGCGGCGAGCGCGAAACCGAGGAAGCCGCTCGGTGGATCCGTTCCCAGCAGCGTGACGACGGCACCTGGGGGAACTTCTACGGCGCCCCAGCGGACCTGTCCACCACCGTCGAGGCGTACGTGGCGCTGCGGCTGGCCGGCGACCCGATCGAGGCGCCGCACATGCGGCGCGCGGCCGACTACATCCGTGACCAGGGCGGGGTGGAGGCCGCCCGGGTATTCACCAGGATCTGGCTCGCGCTGTTCGGCGAGTGGTCGTGGGACGAGCTTCCGGTTATGCCGCCCGAGCTGATCTACCTGCCGACCTGGTTCCCGCTCAACGTCTACGACTGGGGGTGCTGGGCGCGGCAGACGGTGGTACCGCTCACCGTCGTCGGGACACTGCGCCCGCGCCGGTCCCTGCCCTTTACGGTCGCCGAGCTGCGTACAGGCCGCCGCCCGCCCCGCGCCGCCCCGGCCGTGAGTTGGAGCGGGGCGTTCGCCGGGCTGGACAGGGCGCTGCACGTCTACGAACGCCGCCCGATCCGATCGGTGCGTGCGGCTGCCCTGCGCCGATGTGCCGAGTGGGTCATCGCCCGGCAGGAGCTCGACGGCTGCTGGGGCGGGATCCAGCCGCCGTGGGTGTATTCGTTGATCGCACTGCACCTGCTCGGGTACGGGCTGGACCACCCGATCATCAAGCGCGGCCTCACCGGCCTCGACCGGTTTACGATCCGGGAGGAGACCCCGGACGGCATGGTGCGCCGGATGGAGGCGTGCCAGTCGCCGGTCTGGGACACCGTCCTGGCGGTCACGGCGCTGACGGACTCCGGACTCCCGGATGATCACCCCTCGCTCGTCCGCGCGGCGGACTGGGTGCTGGGCGAGGAGGTCAAGGGCCCGGGGGATTGGCAGGTACGCCGCCCGCACGTCGCTCCGGGGGGATGGGCGTTCGAGTTCGACAACGACGCCTACCCAGACACCGACGACACCTCGGAGGTGCTCCTCGCGCTGCGCAGGGTCCGCCATCCGACCCGTTCCGCCGACATCGACGCGGCCGTACGGCGCGCCGTCGCCTGGCTGGTCGGCATGCAGTCGCGGGACGGCGGATGGGCGGCGTTCGACGCCGACAACACCCAGCAGCTGTGCACCAAGCTGCCGTTCTGCGACTTCGGCGCGGTCATCGACCCCCCATCCGCCGACGTCACCGCGCACATCGTCGAGGCCCTGTGCGGCGAGGGCCTGCGGACGAGTCGGGCCGTACGACGGGGCGTGGTCTGGCTGCTGCGTGCCCAGGAAGCCGACGGTTCGTGGTTCGGACGCTGGGGAGCCAACTACGTGTACGGGATCGGAGCCGTGGTGCCGGCCCTCGTTGCCGCCGGCGTGCTCCCGGAGAAGCCGGCCGTCCGGCGCGCCGTGGCCTGGCTGGAACGACATCAGAACGCCGACGGTGGTTGGGGCGAGGACCTGCGGTCCTACGACGACCCGAGCTGGGCCGGCCGCGGGGCGTCGACCGCCTCGCAGACGGCCTGGGCGCTGATCGCCCTGCTGGCCGCGGGCGAGCGCTCGTCGGCAGTGGACCGGGGTGTCGGCTGGCTGGTCGATCACCAGCGCGGTGACGGCACCTGGGACGAGCCGTACTTCACCGGCACCGGCTTCCCCGGCGACTTCTACATCAACTACCACCTGTACCGACTGATCTTCCCGCTGAGTGCCCTCGGACGGTACATAGGAGGTGGCGCCAGTTCATGGATGCAGTCATGAGAAATGACTCTGCGAATACAGGGGCGAATCCTCGGCTGTTGGTGTGTGCTCCCCTCGCTATCGAGGCGCGCAGCGTCCGCCGAGGACTGGATGGTCCAGCCGACGCATCGGTCGTCCGCACCGGATACGGCACGCGGCGCGCCCGACGGACCGCGGAGGCGCTGCGCGGCCGGCCCTTCGACGCACAGGCGGTGGTGGGCTTCGGCGGCGCGGTTCGCGGTGACCTCGCGCCGGGAGACGTTGTCGTCGCCACCGAGGTCATCGACAGGGCCGTGGACGGTGGGCGGACGATCCCGTGTCCGTCGGCCGAGCTGCTGGCGGGGGAGCTGCGCCGAGAGGGACTGACCGTACACACCGGCCCGATCGTCACCGCCGACCACATCGTCGGCGCCGCCGAGCGGGCCGAGCTCGGCGGCCGCGGAGCGCTGGCCGTGGACATGGAATCCGGCGCGCTGGCGGAGGCGGCGGAGGGACGCCCGTTCGCGGTGGTCCGGGTGGTGGTCGACACCCCCGATCGGCCGCTGCGCAGCCCGTCGACGGTCCGCGCCGGCTGGCGGGCGACGGCGGCGCTGCGCCGCGTCGGTCCCGCGCTTGCCCGCTGGGGGAGGGCAGCCGGCTCCCGCAACGTGCTGCTGGCGGCCCCGCGGTCGTTCTGCGCGGGGGTCGAGCGGGCGATCGAGGTGGTCGAGCGCGCGCTCGAGCTGTACGACCCGCCGGTCTACGTGCGCAAGCAGATAGTGCACAACGTGCACGTGGTGCGTGACCTGGAACGCCGCGGCGCGGTGTTCGTCGAGGAGCTCGACGAGGTACCCGAGGGCGCCACGGCGGTGTTCTCCGCGCACGGGGTTTCCCCGGCCGTACGGGCCGAGGCGGAGGACCGCGGGCTGACCGTTATCGACGCGACGTGTCCGCTGGTCACCAAGGTGCACAACGAGGCACGCCGGTTCGCCTACCGCGGGAACCTGATAGTCCTCATCGGGCATGCCCGGCACGAGGAGACCGAGGGCACGCTCGGTGAGGTTCCCGACTCCAGCGTCCTGGTCGAGACCCCGGAGGACGTGGCGAAGCTGCGGGTCGAGGATCCGGACAGGGTGGCGTACCTGATGCAGACCACCCTGGCCACCGACGAGGCGCAGGTGGTCGTCGACGCCATCCGGGAGCGTTTCCCCACGGCAGAGGGACCGACCTCGGAAGACATCTGCTACGCGACGACCAACCGGCAGGACGCCGTACGCGCCGTCGCGGCGGACGCCGACCTCCTGCTCGTCGTGGGGTCGATCAACTCGTCCAACTCCAAGCGGCTGGTCGAGGTCGCGAGGCGTGCCGGCACGCCGGCGTATCTCGTGGACGATCCGGGGGGCATCGAGCTGGACTGGCTCGCGGGGAGCCGGACCGTGGGGCTGACCGCCGGGGCATCCGCCCCGCCAGCCCTGGTGGAAGAGGTCATCGGGGCTCTTCGTGGACTCGGCCCCGTCGAGGTGGAGGAGCGGACCGTGACCACCGAGCAGGTCCACTTCACGTTGCCTAAGGAGGTGCGACCCTGATGGCGATGCCAGTGCGGCAGAGCCTGCGGATAGGCAGCTACATCATGGCGCAGAAGTTGCGGCGCAGGCAGAAGTTCCCGCTGCTCGTCGAGCTGGAACCGCTGTTCGCCTGCAACCTGGCGTGCGTTGGATGCGGGAAGATCCAGCACCCCGCGAACATCCTCAAGCAGCGGATGCCGGTGGAGCAGGCAGTCGCCGCGATGGAGGAGTGCGGGGCGCCCATGGTGTCCATCGCCGGCGGCGAGCCGCTCATGCACCCCGAGATCGACAAGATGGTCAACGAGCTCGTCAAGCGCAAGAAGTACGTCTTCCTTTGCACCAACGCGTTGCTCGTACGCAAGCGTCTCGACCGCTTCGACTTCAAGCCGTCGCAGTACTTCTCCTGGGTCATCCACGTCGACGGCCTGCGCGAGCGGCACGACGCCTCGGTGAGCCAGGACGGTGTCTTCGACGAGGCGGTCGAGGCGATCAAGGACCTCAAGCGGCGCGGGTTCCGCGTCAACACCAACTCCACGTTCTTCAATACCGACACGCCGCAGACGATCATCGACGTGCTCGACTTCCTCAACGACGAGGCCGAGGTCGACCAAATGCAGATCTCGCCGGCGTACGCGTACGAGAAGGCGCCGGACCAGGAGCACTTCCTCGGCGTCGAGGAGACGCGGGAGCTGTTCCGCAAGGCCTTCGCCGACGGGCGGCGGAAGCGCTGGCGGCTGAACCATTCCCCGCTCTTCCTGGACTTCCTCGAGGGCAAGGTCGACTTCGAGTGCACCGCCTGGGCGATCCCGTCGTACTCGCTGTTCGGCTGGCAGCGGCCCTGTTACCTGATGTCGGACGGGTACGCCAAGACCTATCGGGAGCTGATCGAGGACACCGACTGGTCCAAGTACGGCCGCGGCCGGGACCCGCGCTGCGCCAACTGCATGGCGCACTGCGGGTACGAGCCCACCGCGGTCTTCGCCACGGTGGGCTCGCTGACGCAGTCGCTCCGCGCCGCCCGCGGCGGCTAGGCCGTTCCCCCTCTTTGGGCCGTGATCTTGCAGAAATTCAACGCGGATGCGTTTGAATTTCTGCAAGATCACGGCCAAGGGGGAGAGGGCTAGCCGCCGCGGGCGGCGAGGGCGCGGAACGCTCCCGGCATCCCGCCGTGCAGGCGTGCCGGAAGCCGCATCCATCGGGGCACGAACACCTCGGCGCGGTCGTGCTGGAGCGCGTCGACGGCTGCCCGGGCCACCCGCTCGGCCGGCACCGGACGCGGCCGGCGGCGCCCGTACGGCGTCCCGCGGCGCTCGAAGAACGGGGTGGCGACAACGCCCGGAACGACGACGGAGACGCCTACGCCGTTGCCGGCGACCTCGTACCGAAGGCCCTCGGCGAAGACGTGCAGCCCGGCCTTGGTGGCGGCGTACACCGCCTCCTCACGCACCCCCGTGCACCCGGCGATGGAGGTCACGAACAGAATGTGCCCGCCGCGCTCGACCATGCGGGGCAGTGCCCGGCGGGTGAGGTAGATCGGGGCGACCAGGTTGGTGTCGGTGAGCCGGGCCACGTCGCCCTCCGACATCGCCTCCAGCGGTCCCGCCCAGCCGATGCCGGCGTTGTTCACCAGAACGTCGATGTGCTCGGCGTTCTCGAATGCCCTGCCGGCCGCGTCCGCGACACCCTCCGGCGAGGCCAGGTCGGCGACGATGGGCACCCCGCCGGTGCTTCGCGCGACGCGGGCGAGCCGGTCTTCGTCGCGGCCCATCAGCAGCGGGCGCGACCCTGCCGCCGCGAGCGCGACGGCGATGGCGGCGCCGATGCCCGAGGACGCGCCGGTGATGAGGGCCGTGGTGCCGGACAGTCGCATGCCTCCCATCTTGGGCGACCGCCGCGATGGTTTAGGGTCAACGAGCGTGAACCACGTAGATGTTCTCGTTCGCCGGCTGGACGCCGAGCTGCCGCTGCCGGCCTATGCGCACCCCGGAGACGCCGGGGCGGATCTGGTGACCGCCGTGGACCTCGAACTCGCTCCGGGCGAGCGGGCCACCGTCGGCACCGGCATCGCGGTGGCACTTCCGGAGGGCTACGCGGCCTTCGTCCACCCGCGCTCGGGCCTCGCCGCGAGGCACGGGGTGACGCTGGTCAACGCGCCCGGCACGGTGGATGCCGGCTATAGGGGAGAGATCAAAGTCACGCTCATCAACACCGATCTCAAGGAACCCGTGCGCTTTGAGCGCGGGGATCGCATTGCCCAGCTCGTCGTCCAGCGGGTCGAGCGGGCCGCCTTCCACGAGGCGGCAACCCTGCCCGGGTCCGCCCGCGGTGAGGGCGGGCACGGCTCCACCGGCGGTCACGGCGAGCAGGGCGCCTTCTTCGGCGCCGGGAGAAGCTGACCATGTTTCGACGCCGGCCCGGTCGTCACGCAAGGCACTCCTCCGAGGACCTGGAGGTGTACGACAGCCTCGACACCGACACAGAGGAGTCCTCGGACCCCGAGGGCTCCGAGGACTTCGAGGAGTCCGAGGTTCCGGAAGAGCGGCAGGAGGGGCCTTGGGACGTCGACGAGCCCGCGCCCGACATCGAGCGGGTGGACCTCGGCGCGTTGCGTGTGCCGGTGGGTCCCGACCTTGAGGTCCAGGCGAACATTGTCGACGACCAGGTCATAGCGGCCACCGTGCTGCACGAACAGAGCGCGTTGCAGATACAGGCTCTCGCTGCGCCCAAGAGCACCGGCATCTGGGCGGATGTACGGCGCGAGGTGGTACGGGACCTGCAGGGCGCCGACGGCAGCGCCGAGGAAGTCGAGGGGGAGTTCGGCACCGAGCTCCGGGGCCGGGTGCCGACCGACATGCCGGACCGCGGGGTCGTCCCGCTTCCCGCCCGGTTTGTGGGGGTGGACGGCCCGCGGTGGCTGCTGCGCGGAGTGTTCACCGGGCCCGCGGCGGAGAGCGCGGACGCGGCCGGGCGGCTCGAGGAGGTCTTCCGCGGCATCGTCGTGGTACGCGGCGACGCACCCATGCCCCCGCACACGCTGCTCGAACTGCGGCTCCCGCGGGACGTTCGGCAGGCGGGGAGCGAAGAGGCCTCCGCGGAGGAGCGAGATCGGTTCGACATCAACCCGTTCCGCCGCGGCCCGGAGATCACCGAAACCCGCTGACTCGTTCCGGTGACCGAGCCGGGGGTGGATTGTCGCTTGGATCCATGATCCCCGCGAGGGGACTACCCTTGCCAGACATGAGTGAGGTGTCGCGCGGGGCACCGGAGCACGGCCCGGACGGCGCGAGGCGTGGTCTGCGGCGCCTGCTTCACCGGTGGACCTCCAGCCGGGCCGAGCTGGAGGCCGAGGAACTGCAAGAGGACGCGGAGGAGGCCGGTGCCACCCCCATCGCCTCCTGCGGAGAGCGGCAGCGGGCCGCCGTCTGCGGCACTGTGCGGACGGTGACGCTGCGTCCCCGCAGCGGCGTACCTTGCCTGGAGGCCGACCTGTACGATGGCTCGGACATGGTCACTCTCGTCTGGTTGGGCAGGCGGCGGATCGGTGGCATCGAGCCGGGTCGCATGCTCTTGGCGGAGGGGCTGGTCTCCGTTCAGAACGGTCGCAAGGTGATGTTCAACCCTCGTTATCAGCTGCGCCCGGTCGGTGGCGCATGAACACCGGGCAGGCCCAGCACGCCCCGAACGCTCCGCAAGCCGAGGAGGCCGAGCCATCGGTCTATTCGGCCATGGGTGGGCCTCGGGGTCTCCTCGACACCGGGCTGCCCGGGATCGTCTTCGTCATGGTGTTCGTGTTGGGCGGTGGCCTGCAGCCGGCGGTGTGGGCCGCTGTCGCGGTGGGCGCGGTGCTCTTCCTCGCCCGGCTGTTGCGGCGGGAGACCCTGCAGCACGCGCTCGCCGGGTTCGTGGGCGTTGGTATCGCCGCCTATATCGCGCACCGCACCGGACGCCCGGAGAACTTCTTCCTGCCCGGCCTGCTCATTAATGGGGGCTACCTGGCGGCGTTCGCCGTCTCGCTGCTGGCCCGCTGGCCGCTGCTGGGAATACTGCTCGGCCCGGTGTTCGGCGAGGGCCTCGGCTGGCGACGCGATCCCGTCCGACGCCGTGCGTACGCGCTCGCCAGCCTGGTGTGGGTCGGCATGTTCGTGGTGCGGCTCGGCGTGCTCGTACCGCTCTATCTGACCGCGCAACTCGTCCCGCTCGGTGTGGCCAGGGTGGCCTTGGGCTTCCCGCTCTATCTGCTCGTGCTCTGGATGACCTTCCTCATCCTCAAGCAGAGCAAGCCGGTGTCCCCGCAGCAGGCCGCGTGATGCGAATCATCGACGGCGGGCATCTCCGCCGTCTGGTGAGCATGGCCGACGCGGTCGAGGCGGTACGGGAGGCATTCCGGCTGGTGTCCGGCGGCCAGTTCCTCGCACCGCAGCGGGTCGCCGTGGGCGGCGGCACGGAGTTGCTGATGGCCGGGCGGCCCGTCGAGAACCCCGAGGGGTTCGTGACCAAGATCCTGACCGTGCGGCCGGAGAACCCGGGGCGCGGACTGCCGTTGCTGCATGCCGTGGTGCTGTGGTTCGACGGGCCGACGGGGGAGCCGCTCGCGGTGCTGGACGGTGAGACCGTCACCGCCATGCGGACCGGTGCGGCCTCGGGGGTCGCCACCGACCTGCTGGCCGCACCGGACGCCAGCACCCTTGCGCTGATCGGCTCCGGGGCGCAGGCCCGCGATCAGGTCGAGGCGGTTCTGGCCGTGCGACAGGTCCGCGAGGTACGGATCTTCAGTCGCAACGAAACAACCGCCAACGAGCTCGCCGCCACCCTCGCCGAGGCGCACACCGAGCTCGACGTTCGGGTCGTGCCGACATCTTCGCAGGCGGTACGGGGCGCCGAGGTTGTGTGCTGCGCGACCACGGCGCGGGCACCGGTGTTCGACGCGGCGGATGTCGGCCCGCGGACGCACGTCAACGCCATCGGCTCCTACCGCCCCGACATGTGCGAGGTGCCGGCCGAGTTGCTGGCCCGGTCACGGGTAGTGGTGGACCAGCGGGAAGCGGCGCTCGCCGGGGCAGGCGACGTCATCCAGGCGATCGAGGCCGGTCAGCTGGACGAGAAGCGCCTCGTCGAGGTCGGCGACCTGCTGCTTGCCGCCGAGCGGCAGGCATCCGAGGCGCCCACTGTGTTCAAGTCGGTGGGTGTCTCCGCCCAGGATTGGGCCCTCGCCCGCGTCGCGGTTGAACGCGCCGCGGCATCCGCTTGGTCGTGATCTTGCAGAAATTCAACCTCGGGCCGGTTCAAATTTCTGCAAGATCACAACCATAGGGGGCGGGGCGGTGCCCCTAGGCCTTCGACAGAAGGTCCGCGAGCTCGCCCTCCATCTCCTGACGGGCGACGAACAGCAGCTCGTCGCCGACCTCGAGGGGATCGTCGGCGGTCGGCACGAGCACCCGCCCCTCTCGCAGGATCGCTACGAGGGCCGTGTCGGGCGGCCAGGTGATCCCGCCTACCCGCTGACCGACCAGGGCCGCGTCGTCGGGGAGGGTGAGTTCGACGAGGTCGGCATCGCCCTGCCGGAACGTCAGGAGCCGTACCAGCTCGCCGACGCTGACCGCCTCCTCGACGAGAGCCGACAGCAGACGCGGGGTGGACACCGCGACGTCCACTCCCCATGACTCGTTGAACAGCCACTCATTCTTGGGATGGTTGATGCGGGCGACCACCCGCGGCACCCCGTACTCGGTCTTCGCGAGCAGCGAGACCACCAGGTTGACCTTGTCGTCCCCGCTCGCCGCCACGACGACCTGACAGCGTTCCAGCCCGGCGTCGTCCAGCGAGGAGATCTCGCATGCGTCGGCGAGCAGCCACTCGGCCCGGGGAACGCTCTCCACCTTGATCGACCTGGGACTCTTGTCGATGAGCAGCACCTCGTGGCCGTTGCCCAGCAGCTCCTGGGCGATGGACCGGCCCACCGCTCCTGCTCCGGCGATCGCGACCCGCATCATTCGCCTCCTTCGTCGCCGGCCGCGAAGACAGCGCTGATCCGTTCCATCTCGGCGGCCGGCGCGACGACATGGACGACGTCGCCCTCCTGCAGCACGGTATCCCCGGTCGCGACGACCCCCTCACCGAACCGGCTGAGCAGGGCGATGCGGGTGCCCGACGCGGCCTCCATGGTGGAGATCTTTTCCCCGATCCAGCGGGGGTTGACGTCCACCTGCGCGAGGACTACCGAGCCGGTGGGATCGCTCCACAGCGGCTCCGGGGCGTGCGGGAAAAGACGGCGGAGTATCTGATCGGCGGTCCACCGCACGGTGGCCACCGTGGGGATACCCAGCCGCTGGTAGACCTCCGCGCGGCGAGGGTCGTAGATGCGGGCAACCACCCCCTCGACGCGGAACGTCTCACGGGCGACCCGGGCCGAGATGATGTTGGAGTTATCGCCGCTGCTGACCGCTACGAATGCGTCGGCACGCTCGATGCCGGCCTCGATGAGTACGTCGCGGTCGAAGCCGAAGCCGGTGACCCGGCGGCCGCCGAAGTGGGCGCGCAGCCTGCGGAACGCCTCGGGGTTCTGGTCGATGATCGCCACCGAGTGCCCCATGTCCTCAAGGATGTGCGCCAGGGTGGAGCCCACCCTGCCACATCCCATGATCACGACATGCACGGTGTCCTTCCCGGTGTTCGAGGTGTCGCGGCGGTCCGTACGTGACCATCCTCCCGGCAAGTATGGCCCCAGCGGGAGGGGGACGTCGTTAGCAAGATCTCTTGCGCCGACCACTAGCATCCTTGCGTGCCCAATCCGCTGGACCTCGCCAAGAGGCTCGTCGTCGGACGCGCGTTGCGCAGCACACAGCTACACGAACAGCTGCTGCCCAAGCGAATCGCTCTCCCGGTGTTCGCCAGCGACCCGCTCTCCTCCGTCGCGTACGCGCCCGAAGAGATCCTGCTCGTGATGGCGTTCCTCGGGACGGCCGGCTACGTCTACGCGCCGTGGATCGCGGCGTGCATAGTCGTCGTCCTGCTCATCGTGGTGGCCTCGTATCGGCAGAACGTGCGCGCCTACACCAGTGGTGGCGGCGACTACGAGGTGACCACCGTCAACCACGGTCCGCAGGCGGGCCTGATGGTGGCGAGCGCGCTGCTCATCGACTACGTGCTGACGGTGGCGGTCTCCGTCTCGGCGGGGGTGGCCAACCTCGCCGCGGCGGTCCCGATACTGGCCCACTACATGGTTTTCGCCGCGCTCGTGATCGTGGCCGTATTGATGATCATGAACCTGCGCGGCGTGCGGGAGTCCGGCATCACGTTCGCGGTGCCCACCTACGCCTTCATCGTCGGGGTGCTGGGGATGATCGCCTACGCCGGGCTACGGCTGCTGCTCGGCCACGAGATGCGCGCTCCAAGCGCCGACCTGGAGATCGCTCCGGAGGGCGGACAGTTGGCCGGGTTCGCGTTCGCCTTCTTGCTGCTGCGGGCCTTTTCCTCGGGTTCCGCGGCGCTCACCGGCGTCGAGGCGATCTGCAACGGCGTTCCGGCGTTCCGGCCGCCCAAGGGGCCCAACGCCGCCAAGACGCTGCTCGTCCTCGGGCTCATCGCGGTGACGATGTTCGGCGGGATCGTGGCGCTCTCCCTCGTCACCCAGGTACGGGTCACCGAAAACCCGGACACCCTGGTCGGCGCGCCGCCCGGCTACCACCAGCAGACGGCGATCACTCAGGTCGCGAGCGCGGTCTTCAGCAACTTCCCGCCCGGGTTCTACTACCTGTCGCTGGTCACCGCCCTCATCCTGGTGCTCGCCGCGAACACCGCGTTCAACGGTTTCCCGGTGCTCGGCTCGATCCTCGCGCAGAACCGCTACCTCCCGCGCCAGCTGCACACCCGCGGCGACCGCCTGGCGTTCAGCAACGGGATAGTGCTGTTGGCGACCTTCGCCGGCCTGCTCATCTACGCCTTCAACGCCGAGGTGACCCGGCTGATCCAGCTGTACATCATCGGCGTGTTCGTGTCGTTCACGTTCAGCCAGACCGGCATGGTGCGGCACTGGACCCGGTTGCTCCGCAGCGAGACGGACCCCCGCGCGCGGCGCAGGATGATGCGGTCGCGGGTCATCAACGCGGTCGGCGGTTCGGTCACCGGCGTGGTACTGGTCGTCGTCCTCATCACGAAGTTCACCCACGGTGCCTGGATCGTTGTCGTCGCGATGCCGATCGTCTTCCTCACGATGAAGGGGATCCGCCGCCACTACGACTCGGTGACGCGCGAGCTGACTCCGACGGGCGAAGACGTCACGCTTCCGGCGCGCAACCACGCCATCGTGCTCGTCTCCAAGATCCACAAGCCCGCTCTGCGGGCGCTGGCCTACGCGCGGGCGACCCGGCCTTCCACCCTCGAGGCCGTCACCGTGGCTGTCGACGCCCAGGAGGCACAGGAGCTCGAGGACGAGTGGGAAAGCCGTGACATCCCCGTAACTCTCAAGATCCTCGACTCGCCGTACCGGGAGGTCACCCGTCCGGTGCTCGACTACGTCCGGGCCGTGCGTCGGCGCAGCCCACGGGACGTGGTGACCGTGTTCATCCCGGAGTACGTGGTCGGCCACTGGTGGGAGCACCTGCTGCACAACCAGAGTGCGCTTCGGCTCAAGGGGCGCCTGTTGTTCCAGCCCGGTGTCATGGTGACGAGCGTGCCCTGGCAGCTCGTATCCGCAGACAGGATCCGCGGCCGCCCCGAGCGGCCCGGGCCGGGCGCCGCACGCCGCCCCCACGACTGAATCCGTGCAGTCAACGCGGACCTTGACAGCGGTCCGGTTGCCGCCGATGATGACTACGTAGTTGTTGACAATATTGTTTCAGGCCTTGATGGCTAAGGCAGCCCACCTCGCCTTTATTGACCATAGGGCCCGCGGGGTGCGGAAAGGGTGCGTCTGATCAAGAGCGATCGTTTGGAGCCGGAGGAGTTCGCCGGCAGATGAGAAACGTCCCGCCATCGCCGCCCCGGCGCACAATGCGCGTCAGGGTTTCGATCCCGCGACCGCTGGTGATGGTGTGGTGAACTCGCGTCCGGCGCCGGGAGGCGTAGGGAGGAGATGAGGGGTGGACAGGGAACTACGCAGCAAGGCCACACAAGCGGTCCTCAAGGCGGTAAGAACAGCGGAGTCATCAGCTGCGAGGTACGCGGCGTCCTTCTTGGCCGAATCCATAACGCTTGCGGTAGACGGGAAGGAACTTACCGGCTGCAAAGCGGTTCGCCAACACCTGGCTGCCCAGTGGCCCTTGACACCCGTGTACCTACGTGGTGCTTGGTCAATGCCTACCCCGGTGACCGACGACGGCGACGCTATGCAGGTGACAGGTACCTTTCCAGGAGTAGGTGCGGCGCCCCTGTCTTCAAAGATTGTCGTCGGCTTTGCCGATAATGACGAGGTTACTCGCATCGAGTTCAGCACAGAACGGAGCTCGCCTCCCCGACAAGCTACGGAGCTGTCACCCGAGCTGCGTTCGGTGATCAATAATGCGCTTGCCAATGGCACGCCCATGATCGTAGGCTATGTTGACGACGAAGGCAGGCCTCGCCTCTCTCCACGCGGAAGCGTGCAGTGTCTTACCGGCACACAGCTGTGTATCTGGGCACGCCCAACTTCGAAAGGCTTGACAGCAAGTCTGCCTTATCGGCCGGCGATGTCCCTACTTTACCGCGACAGTCGTACCAGGACGACTCTGACAATTTCCGGCACCGGGAGGATCGTAACTGATGAAGACACCCGGGAGGCTGTATTCTGGCTCTCTCCCGAGGTTGAGCAGAACCATGACCCGTCCCGAGAGGGGACGGCGGTAGTCATCGATATCGACGAAGTCACAGGTTCTTCACCTGCCGGCCCGGTCCTCGTGCGGCCCTCTCGATGAGGCCCCGGAGGGCCGTACGAGCCGCGACGCCATCCCGAACAACTCCAGCACAGGGCGAATTGTTCCGCGAAAGGACTGTTGGAAGTGCTAAGCCGGGAAGACAACGAGTTTGCGACTAGGATAGGGCCCGGCACCGCGATAGGTGACCTTATGCGCCAGTACTGGGTGCCCGCGCTGTTGTCGAGTGAGCTGCCGGGACCGGACTCTGGCCCGATACGGGTGTTGCTGTTGGGGGAGAAGTTGGTCGCGTTTCGCGACACCTCCGGTCGGGTGGGGCTGTTGCCGCACAACTGCCCACACCGCGGTGCTTCCCTGTTCTTCGGACGTAACGAGGACAACGGCCTACGCTGTGTTTACCACGGATGGAAGTACGACGTAACGGGCCGCTGCGTGGACATGCCGAGCGAGCCGCCGGACAGCGATTTCAAGCACAAGGTAAAGCCACGCGGATATCCGTGCACCGAACGCGCAGGTGTTGTGTGGGCCTACCTGGGACCACGTGAGCAGCCACCCCCGATGCCGGCGTTCGAGCCGTTCGACGTCCCGCCGGACCAGCTGCTCGCGCCGTTCGCTCTTCAGCTGAACTGTAACTGGCTGCAGGCACTCGAGGGCGACACCGACACCTGCCACGTGGGTTTCCTGCACATCGGCCACGGCTCGCCGGAAGAGGTAAGAGATGGGACGTTCATCCAGTACATGTTGCGCGATCGCGCACCGCGCTACAAGGTGTTGAACACCGAGTTTGGGGCGACCTACGGTGCGTATCGACCGGCCGACACCGACGACGAACTATATTGGCGAATCGGACACTTCCTGTTCCCGCTTTACACGATGCCTCCAGTCGGCGTGTTGGGGCGTAGAGTGGGCGTGACGGCGTGGATTCCGATGGACGACCACCACACGATACGTCTGATGTTCGGTCTCCCGTCCGCCAATGCGGCACCGCCGGGTCAGCGCGTTGGAATACAAAAGGGAATGCGCCAGAAGATATTGCCGAATACGACGGGCTGGCTCGGACGGTTCCGCCCGGAGCAGAACGAGGACAACGACTATCTCATAGATCGCGAAAGCCAACGACGGCTAGACAGCTATACCGGGATCGGTGGGGGGAACCCCGCGGAGGACCAGGCTGTCACCGAGAGTATGGGAGGTATTTACGACCGCACACAGGAGAGGCTGGGGACCTCGGACATGATGGTGATTCGGGTGCGGCGACGGTTGATGGCAGCGGCGAAGGCGTTGACCGACGAAGGGGTGACGCCGCCGGGCGTGGACGAGCCCGAGGCGTTTCGACAGCGGTCTGGCGGCGTGGTCTTGCCGAAGGACGCCGATTGGATCGAGGCGACGAGGGATCTGCGTCGAGCAGGTGTCGAACATCCCGAACTGGACCCCTCGCTCGCCGGCGGTGTATAGCGACGCGCCGGGCGACGGCAGGTGCACCCTTCGACGTCGATCACGGACACGAGAACGCGGGCGTACCATGGACGAGAAAGATTACCTGGCTGTTCCATATATCCTCGACGTGGCTTCGGTCGAGGGCCCTGATGGTGAGTGGGTCTGCCGCCTGGAGTACGAAGAGCTTCCGGGTGTGTAGCCGAGGCACGTTCGCCGTTTGATGCTCTCGACAGAATCGAGCAGCTGCGAGAGGAGCATATTCGTCGACTGATCAGGGAGGGGCGGCCGGTTCCGACGCCGCGACCGTCCCTCCGGATTTGATCGGGGCGCTGCAGGCCCCTGAACCCGGTCAAGGACGTCAGGTCGCCTCGGTTGCTGCGTTCATGCCCCTCGGTCCCACAGCTCTTCGCTGGCGATCCGTGCCCCTTCGACCATTGCGCGTAGTTTCCCCCAGGCAATCTCTGGGTGGGCGACGCGGGGCCCGAGGCCGCAGTCGGTCCCGGCGATGACGTTCTCCTTCCCGACCAGGCCAGCCCAGCGAATGAGCCGGTCAGCTACCAATCGGGGATGCTCGACAACGTCTGTGCAGTGACCGGCGACCCCTGGCATGATCGACGTCCCTTCCGGCAGCCGGGTCGACTCCCACGTCCGCCACTCGTGGTCGTGCCGAGGGTTTGAGGCCTCGATCGAGATGCAGGCCGCCTTCACTTGCAGAATGATGTCCACGATGTCGTCAAGCGGGACGTCGTTGACGTGGGGCCCGTGGCCACTGCCCCAACAGACATGAAGCCGCACGAGGTCACGCGGGCAATCGCGCAGCGCGTGGTTCAGCGCCTCAACCCGTAGCTGTGCGTACTTCCGATAATCCGAGATCGACATGTGGGGAAACATCTGCCAGCCATCGGCGAGATCGGGGTCGTCGATCTGCAAGAGCAGGCCGGCATCCGTGATCGCCCTATACTCGTCATGGAGAGCGTCGGCGATCACAAATAGGAACTCCTCATCGCTAGAGTAGTACTCGTTGAAGAGCCAGTGCTCGACGGTTCCTGGTGCCACCGCTGATAGGAAGCCCTCAGCGCCGTGCGGAGACAACGCGGACTTGAGATTCGCGATATCGATGCCGACGGCCTCGGCGCCGCGATAACGAAGACGCCCGACGCACATCACTGCGGGCGGAGCATCCCGGTTCAGCTGCTTCGTCATCGACACCGGCCGCATAGTGCGAACCTGCGCGTGAAAACCTGGATAGTCGAGAGCATCGCGTTCGGTAATATTGCGCAGCCGTGCCGGTGAATCCTCCGGGCTGAAGTCACGATATTCAAGTCCGCCGAGGCGCTTCATGGCATAGTAGGTGAACCCGCCTCCTCCGTCCGAGCGCTTGCTCAACTCTCCGTCGTTTACGATGTCGACTCCGGACTCGATCTGTTGGCTGACGACGTCCGTCACCGCCGCGGGGAGGCGGCGGTTCAGTCCTTCGGTATCGGTTGGCGCTTCCAGGAGTGCTTGCTCGAACTCGGCCGGTGCTGGAAGGGCACCTGCGTGTGATACGAGGATGCGTGTCGTGGCTCTGTCCATGTTTTCCTTTCATAGATGCACGCCGGCGCGTACGTCTGTCATGGAGACCAACCGATGGACACGCTCTTGCTGCCGAGTTCGGCGTCGGTGCTGGCCCGCTCGACGCGGAAGCGAGCGGGACGAAGTGGTCGGCGTGGCTACCGCGCTTCCTGCGCAATCCACACGTCCGGCCAGAAGGCCTGCTGGACATCACTCGGGATCTTGCTCGTGAGTCCTGGGCCATAGACCCCCGGAACGACAGCGGTGGCGGGAGCGGCGGCGACCAGGAACGGCGAGTAGGCCTGGTCGCTGATATATTTGGCGATCTGCGCATACCGCTTGGCCCGGCTATCGGTGTCCAGGTCCGCGGCGGCCTGGCTGATCATCTTATCGAGTTTCGGGTCGTGAATGCCGCTGTAGGGCCCCTTCGAGTAGTAGCGGAAGCGCAGCCCGTTTCCTACCTCCGGCTCCCAGCCGCCGCCGGTCTGCACGGCCGCCTGCCAATTGCCCTCGAACTCCTGGATCAGCGGGGCCAGCTCGTAGGTGTGGATCGTGGCCTGGATTCCCGCCTTGGCCCACTGGCTCTGCAGGACTTCCACCGTTTGCCTCAAGGAGTACGTGCTGCCGGTCATCAGGTCGACCTTCAGCTCGCCAAGCTCCTTGACCAGCGCTTTGGCCTTGGCCAGATCATAGGTGCGATACCCCGGGACCTTCGGGGTGTAGAAGAGTCCGCCGGGACCGGTGAAGGACTGGGTCACCGGGTACATGTTGTGGAACAGCCGGGTGGCGATCGCGCGGGTGTCCGTGGCGTAGTAGATCGCTTCCCGGGCCCGCTTGTCGTTGAACGGCGCTACCGCGGTGTTGAGCTGAATGTTCAGCGGGTTCACCGAGTCCTGCTGGGTCACCGTCAGCCGCTCGTTCCCGCTGGCTTCCTGCACCAAGGGCGGGTTTGTCAGTCCCTCCACGGCCTGCGCCTGCCCGGCCAGCAACGCCTGGTAGGCGGCCTGGTCACTGCCGATGGACTTGAAGACGAGCCTGTCCAGGAAGGGGTGGCCCTTCTGCCAGTAGTCGTCGTAGCGCTCGAGCACCAGCTCCGAGCTGACGAGGTTGCGCACGACCTCGAAGGGGCCGGCTCCGACCGGCTTCAGCCGGAATTGCTCCTCCCCCATCTTCCGCACCGCCGTGGGCGAGGCGATGCGGTTGGCACTCGTGCCTGCCAGCACGTTGATGGTGGCCGCGTAGGGGCGAGTGAAGTGCAATACGACGGTGTGGTCGTCGGGGGTTGTGATGCCCTCGCTCGACAGCGGTGGCCACGCTGTGCCGGGGTTACAGGAGCAGGCGGCCTTGAGGTCGCGAGTGATGTTCCAGGCGACCGCCTGCGCGTTGAACGGCGTGCCGTCCTGGAACCTCACCCCTTGGCGGAGGTGATGGTCCAGGTCTTGCCGCCCTCGGAGACCTCGTAGCCGGTGGCCAGGTCGGGGATGACCCTGCCTCTGTCTTGCCGGAACAGCTGACCGAAAATGGCGTTCAGCATGTTGTTCGGTGCCGTGCCGGCAGTCGCGGGGTCTAGACCCCTCTCCCAGGTGTTGAAGATGGTGAGCAGGTAAGTCAGCGTTCCCCCGGGCTGCGGCTTTCCCGCGTTCGCCCCCGCCCCGCCAGCGCCGTTCTTCTGCGTCGCGCCGCCTCCGCACGCGGCGAGGAGCATCGACAACCCGGCGACGATGGCCAGCACTACCGACGTGGTCCGGTGCCTCATGGGTCCTGCTCTGTCCTGCAGGGGGTTCCCGGCTACTTCGACCAGCGCATCGAGGCAGCGTTCGTACGAGATGTGGCTTATGGCTCACCTTATGGTCGACAATCTTGCGAGCATGTTTGCTCTCAGTCGAGAGGCTGTCAAGACTCCGCGTCGACTTCCGTAAGTTGGCTGCGTAGCGGCCAAATCGGGCCGCCGAGAGGATAGGCCGTCGGCGCTACGGGGGCGTTGGGACGCGGCCGGGTGTGCGCCGCCGGTCGGTGCCGAAGCGGTACACCGACGTGAAGCTGGGCCCAAGGCACCGACAACTTCGGAACCCCAGGCACCGAACGTCTAGGGCGTTCGGGTCACCCGGATCTTGGACTGCTTGTGCGGGCGCTGCTCCCAGTCGTCCATGAACCGCGCGGAGAGCCCGTGCTTTTCCGCAAGCTCGACCAGGGTTTCGGTGCGGAAGTAGAAGTCCTCGCGCAGGACGTGGTGCTCCTTGTCCTGGGTCCGGTTGAAGGTGAAATCGAAGAATCCCTCCGGGTGCATGATTCGTCCCACGTTGGCGAGGCATTCGTCGAGCACCTCGATCGGGCAGTGCGAGAAGACGCTGTGCGCGTGGATGACCGTGAAGTACTCGTCGGGAAGGAATGCGAACCTCAGGTCGTGCACCGGAGTCAGACACGGCAGCTTGTGCTGCAGGTTGTAGCGCACCACCGTCTCCTGGGCGGCGACCAGGATGTCCGGTGAGATGTCGATCCCGTAGTAGTTGCCGCTGTCCAGATACTCGATGAACCGCCAGCCGGCGCGCAGGTTGCCACACCCGATTTCCAGCATGCGGTCGGCCGGCTTCACCCCGTGCTCGACCAGGTAGTCGAACTGCATTTTCCCGAGCGCCAGCCAGCGCTCGTGTGTCGCGCTGCCGACCGCGGCGTCCGGGCTCTTCTCGGTGACGTCGGAGCGCATCACGGCGCGGTAGTAGTCGACGTGGTTCCGAGTACGCAGCCGAAGCCACGTGTCGCGCGCAAACCGTCGCAAATACGGCGCAACGCGATCCGGGTGACGAACGGCATAGCCGACCTTGTGGGCGAGGCTGGACCGGTCGGGCACGGGCGCCTCCGGGTCACACAGGGAGAACGTTTAGGAAATCAAACCTATCCCCACACCCCGGTTCGGGAAGGATGAAACCCATGCGTCTTCGAATCTTCACCGAGCCCCAGCAAGGAGCTTCCTACGACACCCTGCTGCGGGTCGCGCAGACGGCCCAGGAGCTTGGCTTCGATGCTTTCTTCCGATCCGACCACTACCTCAAGATGGGTAACGTTTCGGGACTGCCGGGCCCGACCGATGCCTGGACGACGCTCGCCGGCCTGGCCCGCGAGACCAGCGGGATCCGCCTCGGCACGCTGGTGACCGCTGCGACGTTTCGGTTGCCCGGGCCGCTCGCCGTCACGGTCGCCCAGGTTGACGCGATGAGCGGCGGCCGCATCGAGTTCGGCCTCGGTACCGGGTGGTTCGAGGCCGAGCACACCGCGTACGGCATCCCTTTCCCGAGCCGCGCCGAGCGGTTCGACAGGCTCGAGGAGCAGCTCGCCATCATCACCGGGCTGTGGGGGATCCCCGAGGGTGAGATCTTCTCCTACGAGGGCAAGTACTACCGGGTCGAGGACTCGCCGGGGCTGCCGAAGCCCACCCAGCGTCCCCGGCCGCCGGTGCTGATCGGAGGCGGCGGACCGGTACGTACCCCACGGCTTGCCGCGAGGTACGCCGACGAGTTCAACATCGTGTTCCGCTCGCCCGACGACACGAAGGCCGTGTTCGACCGGGTCCGCGAGGCGTGCTCGGCCGCGGGGCGGGACTCCAGCACGCTCACGTACTCCGCCGCCCAGGTGATGTGCTGCGGCCGCGACGAGGCCGAGTTGCGGCGCCGGGCCGGCGCGATCGGCCGCAACCTGGACGAGCTCCGCGTCAACGGGCTCGCCGGCTCGCCGGCCGAGCTTATCGACAAGATCGGCCGGTTCGCCGAGGTCGGCACCCAGCGGATATACCTGCAGGTGCTCGACCTCACCGACCTGGAGCACCTGGAGTTGGTGGCGGACGAGGTGATGCCCCAGGTGGCCTCGCTTTAGGGGTGTCCGCCGGGTGAGCGAGCGGGTGATCACGCTGCCCGACCCCGCGTTGGTCGTCCTGGTCGGCGTGGCCGGCTCCGGTAAGTCGACGCTCGCCCGGCGGCACTTCGCGCCGACCCAAGTGGTGAGCTCCGACCGGTGTCGGGCGCTCGTGTCGGACGACGAGAACGACATGTCCGCGACGGGGGACGCGTTCGACGTCCTGCACCACATTGTGGCGATCCGGCTGCGCCGGGGTCGGCTGACAGTGGTGGACGCGACCAACGTGCGGCCGGCGGACCGTGCCTCGCTCCTCGCGATCGCCAGGGACCACGATGTGCCCGCCGTGGTCATCGTGCTGGACGTGACCGAGTCCGTGGCCCGGGCGCGCAACCGGGCCCGGGCCGACCGGGAGCTGCCCGGGCACGTCGTGCCGAGACAGCGGCGCGACCTCCGCGGCGGCGTGGCCGGGATGAGCCGGGAGGGCTTCGACCGTGTACACGTGCTGCGGGGCGTTGACGAGATCGAGACCGTGACGCTGCGGTTCGAGAAGCGGTAGGCGGCCAGCGCCGGTGCCGCCCGATTTTATCTTGATATCGAGAGAGTTGCCTTGTATCTTGACATCGAGAGACACGCTCGGCGTGTCGCCTCAGGGACGGCCTGCTCGTCGCCGCCTCGGGTCGATGCGCGAGGATGATGCGCGAGGATGATGCGCGAGGGTGCAGGGTAGCGAGCCAGGCACAAGCAGTGAGCCGATGAGCCGAGGAGGGGACCATGTCCGTGAACAGCTTCGGCGCCCGCGATCAACTCCGCGTCGGGGACGCGTCGTACCAGATCTACCAGTTGGACGCCGTGGACGGCGCGGACGACCTCCCGTACAGCCTGAAGATCCTCCTGGAGAACCTGCTGCGCACCGAGGACGGCGTCAACATCACCGCCGACGACGTCCGGGCGCTCGCGGCGTGGGATCCAGACGCCGAGCCGAGCCGGGAGATCCAGTTCACCCCGGCGCGGGTGCTGATGCAGGACTTCACCGGGGTGCCGGCGGTGGTCGACCTCGCCGCGATGCGCGAGGCCATGCGTGACCTGGGCGGCGATCCCGCGAAGATCAACCCGCTTGCCCCCGCCGAGCTGGTCATCGACCATTCCGTGATCGCCGACTTCTTCGGCATGCCGGGAGCGATCGAGCGCAACATCGAGCTCGAGTTCGGGCGCAACAGGGAGCGGTACCAGTTCCTGAAGTGGGGCAAGCAGGCCTTCGACAACTTCAGCGTGGTGCCGCCGAACACCGGGATCGTCCACCAGGTGAACATCGAGTACCTGGCCCGCACCGTGTTCCACCGAGACGGCGAAAATGGACCCGAGGCCTACCCCGACACGCTCGTCGGCACCGACTCGCACACCACGATGGTCAACGGCCTCGGCGTGCTGGGCTGGGGCGTCGGCGGCATCGAGGCCGAGGCCGCCATGCTCGGCCAGCCGGTGTCCATGCTGATCCCGCGGGTCGTGGGCTTCAAGCTCACCGGCGAGCTACCCGAAGGCTCCACGGCTACCGACCTGGTGCTGACCATCACCGAGATGCTGCGCCGTCACGGGGTCGTGGGCAAGTTCGTGGAGTTCTACGGGCCGGGCGTGGCGAACGTGCCTCTCGCCAACCGCGCGACCATCGGCAACATGAGCCCCGAGTACGGATCCACTTGTGCGATCTTCCCGATCGACGAGGAGACCGTGCGGTACCTGCGGCTCACCGGCCGGTCCGAGGAGCTGCTCGCACTGGTCGAGGCGTACGCCAAGGAACAGGGCATCTGGCATGTTCCGGATCGCCGGCCCCGCTACTCGGAGACCCTCGAGCTCGACCTGTCGACGGTGGAGCCGAGCCTCGCCGGCCCCAAGCGCCCGCAGGACCGGGTGCCGTTGGCCACCGCCAAGCAGGGCTTCCGGTCATCGCTTCGCAGCTACGCGGGCGGCGACGGAGAGGCCGAGTCGGTCGTCGACGAGGCCTCGGCGGAGTCGTTTCCGGCCAGCGACTCACCGGCGGTCAACCACGACGACGAGGCCAGCCGGCCGCGTACGGTACCGTCGGCCGCCCTGGGCTCGAACGGCCGCCCGTCCAAGCCGGTACGGATCACCCTGGACGACGGCTCCGAGTGCGAGCTCGACCACGGCGCGGTGGTCATCGCCGCCATCACCTCCTGCACGAACACCTCGAACCCGCAGGTGATGGTCGCCGCGGCGCTGCTGGCCAAGAACGCCGTCGACAGGGGACTGGCGCGCAAGCCGTGGGTGAAGACCTCCCTGGCCCCCGGCTCCAAGGTGGTCATGGACTACTACGACCGGGCGGGGCTCACTCCCTACCTGGAGAAGCTCGGCTTCCACCTGGTCGGCTACGGCTGCACCACATGCATCGGCAACTCCGGTCCGCTGCCCGAGCCGGTCAGCAAGGCGGTGAACGACGCCGACCTGGCGGTTGCCTCCGTACTGTCCGGCAACCGCAACTTCGAGGGCCGCATCAACCCCGACGTCAAGATGAACTACCTGGCCTCACCGCCGCTGGTGGTCGCCTATGCGCTGGCCGGCTCGATGGACGTTGACCTGGTGAGCGAGCCGCTCGGCACCGGGAGCGACGGCGGGCCGGTGTACCTGCGCGACATCTGGCCCTCGGCGGCGGAGGTCGAGCAGGTGATCGCCGAGGCCGTCCAGTCGGAGATGTTCACCCGCGACTACTCCGACGTGTTCACCGGCGACGAGCGGTGGGCCTCCCTCCCGATCCCGGAAGGTCAGTTGTTCGACTGGGATCCCGCCTCCACGTACGTGCGCAGGCCCCCGTACTTCGACGGGATGCGACGCGAGCCGGAGCCGGTGACCGACATCCGGGGCGCTCGGGTGCTCGCGCTGCTCGGTGACTCGGTGACCACCGACCACATCTCGCCGGCGGGCGCGATCAAGCCGGAGAGCCCGGCCGGGCGCTACCTGGTCGAGCACGCCGTGGAACGCAAGGACTTCAACTCCTACGGCTCCCGGCGCGGCAACCACGAGGTGATGATCCGGGGCACGTTCGCCAACATCAGGCTGCGCAACCAGCTCGCCCCGGGCACCGAGGGTGGGGTGACTTTTCACTTCCCCTCCAGTGAGCAGAGCACTATCTACGAGGCCGCCAGCAGGTACGCCGAGGAAGGCGTTCCGCTCGTCGTGCTCGCCGGCAAGGAGTACGGCTCCGGCTCCTCGCGGGACTGGGCCGCCAAGGGAACGATGCTGCTCGGCGCCCGCGCGGTGCTCGCCGAGTCGTTCGAGCGGATCCACCGTTCCAACCTGATCGGCATGGGCGTGCTGCCGCTTCAGTTCGCCGACGGCCAGACGGCCTCGTCGCTCGGCCTGACCGGCACCGAGACCTTCGACATCGTCGGCATCGAGCAGATGAACGCCGGCGAGGTGCCGCGGCAGGTCACGGTGCGCGCCGACGGCAAGGATTTCCGCGCCGTGGTGCGCATCGACACGCCGGGCGAGGCCGAGTACTACCGGCACGGCGGGATCATGCAGTACGTCCTGCGGAACCTGCTCCGGGCCGGTTAGCGCCGAGACCCGCCGAGATCTATGTTAGGGGCCGCTTTTGGGCGGTTTCGTACCCCCACAACATAGATTTCGGCGGGGGGCTATGCGACGGTGACGGCGTCGTCGAGGTAGACGTCCTGTACCGCGTTCAGCAGCTCGACGCCCTCGGCGATCGGCCGCTGGAACGACTTGCGGCCCACGATCAACCCCATGCCGCCGGCCCGCTTGTTGATGACGGCGGTACGGACCGCCTGTCCCTGGTCACCCTGACCGGCCGAGGCGCCGCCGGAGTTGATCAACCCGACCCGGCCCAGGTAGCAGTTCACCACCTGCCAACGGGTCAGGTCGATGGGGTGGTCGGTGGTGAGCCGATCGTAGACGAGGTCGTCGGTACGGCCGTAGCCGACGGCGCGGTATCCGGCGTTGTTCTCCGGCTGCTTCTGCTTGACGATGTCGGCCTCGATGGTGGCGGCCATGTGGTTGGCCTGTCCGGTGAGGTCGGCGCTCACGTGGTAGTCGACGCCGTCCTTCTTGAAGGCGCTGTTGCGCAGGTAGGCCCAGAGCACCGTGAACATCCCGAGCTCGTGGGCTTCCTGGAACGCCTCCCGGACCTCCTGGAGCTGCCGGGTGCTTTCCGGCGACCCGAAGTAGACGGTGGCGCCGACGGCGACGGCTCCCAGGTCGAAGGCCTGCTTGGCCGAGGCGAACATCACCTGGTCGTAGACGTTCGGATAGGTCAGCAGCTCGTTGTGGTTGAGCTTGACGATGAACGGGATCCGGTGGGTGTAGCGCCGGGACATCATCCCCAGTACGCCCAGGGTCGTGGCGATGGCGTTGCAGCCACCCTCCACCGCCAGCTCGCAAAGGTGCTGCGGGTCGAAGTAGGCAGGGTTCTTGGCGAAGGAGGCAGCGGCCGAATGCTCGATACCCTGGTCGACCGGCAGGATCGACAGGTATCCGGTGCCGCCGAGCCGTCCGGTGCCGAACATGTGCTGCAGGTTGCGCAGCACCGCCGGCGGCCGGTCACTTCCGGCAAGCACCCGATCCACGAAGTCCGGCCCGGGCAGGGCCAGCTGCTCCCTCCTGATCGTCGTGCACTCGTGACCGAGCAGCGACTGCGCCTCGTCTCCGAGTACTTCCTTCAGATCCATTTCCAGCTCCCTGGGAATTGCTCACCATGCCGAGTTGTAACCGCCCACTACCGTGATTCGACCGTATCCGGCCGTCGCGCGTCCATCCACCCATGCCTCTTCCCCTCCCTTGCCGTGATCTTGCAGAAATTTCACCTGCCCGAGTTGAATTTCTGCAAGATCACGGCCGTTGGGGGTCGGCTGAGCCGGCGAGCCGCGGGTTCGACCACGCGGGCGGCGATGGGTCCGGCGATGACGGTGAGGAGTACGTACGTCGTGGCGAGCGGGGCAAGCCCCGGTTCCACCCCGGCGCCGACCGCCAGGCCCGCGATGACGATGGAGAACTCCCCGCGCGCCACCAGCGCCGCGCCGGCGCGGTAGCGTCCCCGCCGTCCCACCCCGGCGCGACGCGCCGCGTAGTAGCCGGTAATGATCTTGGTGGCCATCGTGACGACGGCGAGCGCGAGCCCGATCGGGAGCACCGGCAGGATGGCCCCGGGGTCGGTGCTCAGCCCGAAGAAGACGAAGAACACGGCGGCGAACAGGTCGCGCAGTGGGGACAGGGCGGTCACGGCGTTCTCCGCCACCGGACCGGACAGCGCGATGCCCACCAGGAACGCGCCGACCGCCGCGGACACCTCCAGCTGCTGGGCGAGCCCGGCGACGAGCAGGGCGAGCCCGAGGACACCGAGCACCAGCACCTCGGTGTCGGGGGTCGACACCAGGCGGCTGAGCAGCCGCCCGTAGCGCAGCGCGACCACCAGGACCACGCTCACCGCCGCCAAGGCGACGAGCAGGTGGGTGGTGCCGCTGAGCAGGCCGGCGCTCACCAGGAACGCGGTGAGGATCGGAAGGTACACGGCCATCGCCAGGTCCTCGACCACGAGGAGGCTGAGGATCGCCGGCGTCTCCCGGTTGCCCAGCCGGCCCAACTCGGTCAGCACCTTCGCGGTGACACCGGACGACGAGACCCAGGTGACTCCGGCCAGTGCGAGCGCCGCGACCGGACCCCAGCCGAGCAGCAGCGCGGCCGCGGCGCCCGGGGCCGCGTTGAGCACCAGGTCCACGACGCCGGCGGGAGCCTGAGCCCGGAGGTTGCCGACGAGCTCCGACGCGGAGTACTCCAGCCCGAGCAGGAGCAGCAGCAACACGACGCCGATCTCCGCGCCGACGGAGATGAACTCCTCGCTGGTGGCCAGCGGAAGCAACCCGCCCTCGCCGAACGCCAGCCCGGCGAGCAGGTAGAGCGGGATGGGGGACAGGCCGATGCGACGAGCCAGCCGACCGAGAATGCCGAGGACGAGGATGATCCCGCCGAGCTCGATCAGCAGGGTCGCGGGGTGCACGGACCCTCCGCGCTAACCGCGGGCGAGGATCTCGGCGACGCCCGCCGCGCCGTCACGGGTGCCGACCACGACCACCGTGTCGCCCGCGGTGAACTCGAAGCTCGGCCCCGGCGAGGCCATCACTCCACCTTCCCGCAGCACCGCGACGATCGACGCGCCGGTACGGGTGCGCGCCCGGGTGTCGCCCAAGGGGCGGCCGTCGTACGGCGAGCCGGGCGTGATGGGCACCTGCTCGGTGACCAGCCCGGCGGCCTGTTCCTGCAGCGTCGCCAGCCGCTCCACCACCCGGGGCGCCCCCAGCACCTCGGCGAGCGCGTCCGCCTCGCCGTCGGTCAGCGGGATCACCTCGCTGCCCGCGTCCGGGTCCTCGGTGTCGTACAGCACCAGCTCGCGTCGCCCCGTCCGGTAGGAGACCACCCCGACCCGGCGGCCCGACGTGGTGACCAGGTCCTGGCGGACCCCTATGCCCGGCAGCGCCGTCTCTTCTACCTGCACTCCGTCGACCACGTTCCTGCTCCTTCGCTACCGTCCGCCTCGGTCAAGCCTAGGAGCGGAGACCGATGACCACGCCAGCGCGTACGATCTCCCTTAGCGGCCGGGGCCGTTACTAGACTCGTCCTGTCCTCACCCGGATACGAGGGGATGACCGTGACCCTGCTCGAGTCGATTCGGGACCCACGTGACCTGAAACGACTGGACGTCTCTGAGCTTCCACAGCTCGCCGCGGAAATCCGAGACTTTCTGGTCGGCTCCGTCTCCCGGACGGGAGGTCATCTCGGTCCCAACCTCGGGGCGGTCGAGCTCACCGTGGCGCTGCACCGGGTGTTCGACTCCCCGCGCGATCGGATCCTGTTCGACACCGGCCACCAGGCTTACGTGCACAAGATGCTCACCGGTCGTCAGGACGGCTTCGACGCCCTGCGGAAGAAGGGCGGCCTGTCCGGCTACCCCAGCCAGATGGAGTCCGAGCACGACATCATCGAGAACTCCCACGCGTCCACCTCGCTGTCGTACGCCGACGGCCTCGCCAAGGCCTTCCAGCTGCGCGGGGAGAGCGACCGTGCGGTGGTCGTCGTGGTCGGCGACGGCGCGCTCACCGGCGGGATGGCGTGGGAGGCGCTCAACAACATCGCGGCGGCCAAGGACCGGCCGGTCATCATCGTGGTGAACGACAACGGCAGGTCGTATGCGCCGACAGCTGGCGGCCTCGCCGAGCATCTCGCCGCGCTGCGGGTGAGCCAGAGCTACGAGCAGGTGCTCGACCTGGTCAAGAGCGCGCTGACCCGCACCCCGCTGGTCGGGTCGCCGCTGTACGAGACCCTGCACGGGATCAAGAAGGGTCTGAAGGACATCATCCAGCCGCAGGCGCTGTTCGAGGACCTCGGGCTCAAGTACCTCGGTCCGGTCGACGGTCACGACGAGCAGGCGGTGGAATGGGCGCTGCAGCGGGCCCGCAACTTCGGCGGGCCGGTCCTGGTGCATTGCATCACCCGCAAGGGGTTCGGGTACGCGCCGGCGGAGAACGACGAGAAGGATTGCCTGCACAGCCCGAGCTCGGCCTTCGACCCGGCGACCGGGAAGCCGCTGGCCAGCTCGGGCACCGGCTGGACCAAGGTGTTCAGCGAGGAGCTGATAGCCATCGGGGCCGAGCGCCCGGACATCGTCGGGATCACCGCGGCGATGCCGCACGACACCGGCCTGGCGGCGTTCCAGGCCGCCTACCCCGATCGCGTCTTCGACGTCGGCATCGCCGAGCAGCATGCCGTCACCTCGGCCGCCGGATTGGCGCTCGGCGGGATGCATCCCGTGGTAGCGGTCTACGCCACGTTCCTCAACCGGGCCTTCGACCAGGTTCTCATGGACGTGGCGCTGCACCGGCTGCCGGTGACGTTCGTGCTGGACCGGGCCGGTGTGACCGGGCCCGACGGGCCGAGCCACCACGGCATGTGGGACCTGTCGATCCTTCAGGTCGTACCGGGCCTGCGGATAGCGACGCCGCGCGACGGCGATCGGCTGCGTGAGCTGCTGCGGGAGGCCGTGGACGTGACCGACGGCCCCACCGTCATCCGGTTCCCCAGGGGGGCGGTGGGCGACGACGTCCCGGCAGTCGGCACGCTCGGCCCGATGGACGTGCTGCGTCGCGAGGGCAACGAGGATGTTCTGCTCGTCGGCGTCGGTCCGATGTCGGCGACCTGCGTCCAGGTCGCCGACAGGCTCGTCGACCAGGGCATCGGCGTCACCGTCGTGGACCCGCGCTGGGTCAAGCCGGTCGACACCGCCCTCGTCTCGGCCGCGCGGGGGCACCGGCTCGTCGCGGTCGTCGAGGACGGCGGCCGGGTCGGCGGTGTGGGCTCCGCCGTGGCCCAAGCGCTTCGGGACGCCGACGTCGACACCCCGGTGCGGACGTGTGGGCTGCCTCAGCGGTTCCTCGATCATGCCAAGCGCGACGAGATCCTCGTCGACGTAGGGCTGACCTCACAGGATCTCGCCCGCGACATCGTCGAAGCCGTGGCCCGACGCGCCCACGTGCTGGAGGAGCAGCCCGCGGAGTAGATCGCACAATCTCGTACCCTGTGACACGTATGGCGGAAGATCCAGGCAGAATGCGGGATGTGTCGAGCGTTTCCCCTTTGCGCGTCGCGGTGATCGGGTCGGGTCCGGCCGGCCTGTACACCGCGGAGGCGCTCATCAAGCAGTCCGAGGGCCCCGTCGCGGTCGACGTGTTCGACCGGCTGCCCACCCCGTACGGGCTCGTGCGGTACGGCGTCGCGCCCGATCACCCGTCGATCAAGTCGATCGCCAACTACCTGCAGCGGGTGTTGGAGAGTCCGTCGGTGCGGTTCCTGGGGTGCATCGAGTTCGGTCGGGACGTCACCCGAGCGGACCTTCTGCAGTGCTACCACGCAGTGGTGTACGCCACCGGGGCGATGACCGACCGGCGGATGGGCATTCCCGGCGAAGACCTTCCGGGCAGCGTGGCGGCCACCGACTTCGTCAACTGGTACTGCGGGCACCCGGACGTCGCCGCCGACCGGTTCGAGATCGACGCGGAGGCGGTGGCGGTCATCGGCGTGGGTAACGTCGCTGTCGACGTGGTTCGGATCCTGGCCAGGGCCGCGCCCGAGCTCCGCCCCACCGACGCTCCGGAGAACGTCATCGACATCCTCGGACGCAGTCAGGTGCGTGACATCCACATGGTCGGCCGTCGCGGCCCGGCGCAGGCCAAGTTCACCCCGAAGGAGCTGCGCGAGCTGGGTGCGCTCGACAACGCCGACGTCCTCGTCCGGCCGGACGAGGTCGAGCTCGACGAGGCCAGCGCGGCGCTGACGGAGAAGAACCGGCAGGTGCGGACGAACGTGGAGGTGCTGAGCGGGTGGGCCAGCCGGACCCGTACCGACAAGCCCCGCTGCATCAACGTGCGGTTCTGGCTGCGGCCGGCCGAGATCCTGGGGACGGATCGGGTCGAAGCGCTGCGCCTGGAGCGCACCCGGCTCGACGAGAACGGCCGGGTGGTAGGCACCGGTGAGTACGAGGACCTGCCGGTGCAGATGGTGCTGCGTTCGGTCGGATACCAGAGCATCCCGCTGCCGGAGGTCCCGTTCGACGAGAGCGGCCTCACCGTTCCGCACGAAGCGGGCCGCGTTCTGGATGGGGGCGGCATCGCCCTCGACGGCGAGTACGTTGCCGGCTGGCTGAAGCGGGGGCCGACCGGGGTCATCGGCACCAACAAGTCGGACGCCGCCGAGACCGTACGTTCGCTGCTCGCCGACGAGCCGGCGCTGCGGGAATCCCGCGGCGATTCTCCCCCGTCCGTGGAGAGCCTGCTGGAGGAGCGGGGGACCTCCTTGGTGACCTACGACGACTGGCTGGCGATCGCGGCGGAGGAAGAGGAGCTGGGCCGATCGCTGGGACGCGAACGAGTCAAGATCGTCGGCTGGGATCGGCTGCTCACCGCCTGCCGCCGTCCGTCCTAGCCCACCCACCCACCTCCGTTGCCCGTGATCTTGCAGAAATTCAAGCAGGAGGGGGTCGTCCCGGAGGAGCGGGAGGTTGGGCCCAACCAGGACCGCCGCGACGGCCGGCAACGGCGCTGCGATGAGCGCGACAACGGCGCCCCCTCGGGCGCGACGTTGCGCCGTTCGCAGCCGGGTCAGTTCCTGGTGGGCGGACCGGAGCTCTTACTCCTGATTTCCAGCCGTCGCAGGGCCTTGGCCAACGGGATCGCGACGAGCCGTACCTGCCAGGGACGTGCCCCGTGGTTGCGCAGTTCGGATGCGACGGCCTCGGAGGACAGCTCGGAGCTGGGCGACCACACCAGCCGGCGAATCGCGTCCGGCTGGACGAGGTTCTCGGTGGGTATTTCGTGCTCGTCGGCGATGGCTGCCACCACCGCGCGGGCGGCGGCGAGCCGCTCGGCGGCGACCGGGTCGCGGTCCCCCCAGCGGTTGGCGGGTGGAGGACCCTCACTCTGCAGGGTCAGCTCCGGCAGGGCCCGCTCCGGGAGCTTGCTGGCCCGCGTCAGCGCCCGGAACCACAGCCGTACGTGGTTCCGGGCGGCTCCGCCGGTGAATCCGGGCAGCCTGACAAGGTCGCCGGGCGACCTCGGCATTGCGAGCGCTGCCTCGATGATCGCGGCGTCGGGCAGAACCCGACCGGGCGAGAGGTCACGCTGCCGGGCGAGACGATCGCGGGCCAGCCACAGCTCACGCACCCCGGCGAGGGCTCGCCGGGATCGGATGCGATGAATACCCGAGGTTCGACGCCAAGGATCTCGTCGCTGCGCCGACGGTGGTGCCGCGGCTATCGCGGCGAACTCCTCGTGCGACCAGGCGAGCTTTCCGGTCGCATGTAGCTGCTCCTCCAGCGCGTCGCGCAACTCGATCAGCAGCTCGACATCGAGCGCCGCGTAGCGCAGCCAGTTGGCCGGCAGCGGCCGGCGTGACCAGTCCACCGCCGAATGCGCCTTCTCCAGGCGTACCCCGAGCACGGTCTCCACCATGGTCGCCAACCCGACTCGCTGATAGCCGAGCAACCGACCCGCCAACTCGGTGTCGAAGATGCGCCGCGGGCGGAAGCCGAGTTCGGCGAGGCAGGGGAGGTCCTGGTTCGCGGCGTGCAACACCGCCTCGGTGTCCATCAGGGCGTCGTCCAGCTCGGAGAGATCCGGGCAGGCGACGGGGTCGATGATCATCGTTCCAGCGCCGCGCCGTCGGAGCTGGACGAGGTAGGCGCGGTGGCCGTACCGGTAACCGGAGGCCCGCTCGGCATCCACCGCGACCGGTCCGGTGGCGGCGGCGAGCCTGCGGATCGCCTCCGCGAAGGCCTGCGGAGTCTCGACGACCGGCGGAACGCCCTCCCGTGGCTCCAGCAGCGGGATGGGACCGGCGCCGTCATGGCTCATCTGTGGGTTTCGCTTCTTCGTCTGCTCAGCCTGCTTGGAGGGTACCGACACGGGCTTACCGTACGTCGCTCAGCCGACATCCGACCGGCGGCGGGGCGGGAGGGCGGCGACACCGGGAGGTGCCGGAGGCAGCCCCGCGGCCAGCGACAGCACGTCGCACCATGCCTCGACGTGCGATTTCAGGTCGTCGCCGGTCGGGGTCCAGGAAGCCCGCAGCTCGACCTCGCTGGTGGCCGGCTCGTCGGCCATGTTGCCGAAGCTCTCCGACGCCACCCGGGTGACGGTGCCGCTCGGGGCCAGGTACGTCGCGCCGTGCGCATCGAGCGCCTCGGTGAGCCAGCTCCACCCGACCGGAGGCAGCAGCGGGTCGCCGGCGATCTCGGGCTCGAGATCGGCCCGCACGTAGGTGACGATCCGGAACGTTCCCTCCCAGCCGGGCTGGCCTTCGGGGTCGTACAGAAGGATGAGCCGCCCCATCGCCAGCTCGGTCTCTCCGCTTCGCACGACCGCGGCGAGCGCGGCGGTATGCGGAGCGAGGCGCTGCGGTGCCGGCGTCTCCTTCAGCGCGATGTCGGACCGCACTCGGGCGGCGTGTAATCCGTCGAGGGCGCGACGAAACGGTTCGGGGACGTCTCCGGCCTCGGTGGAAGGGCTCATGGTTTGACGGTAGCTCTGGAGAGACTCGAGACGACGTACGCCGAGATGCAAGCGATCACCTTGGGAATCCTGGCGGCGGACTGTTTCCTTTGCTGGGCTACGCCCAGACGACACCCACACAACACCCACACGGCAGAACTCTCAGAACTCTCAGGCGGCACGTGACGGTGCGTCCGCGGGGACCTCGACGTCGTCGAGGTCGAAGCCCATCAGGATCGCCGAGCCGCATTCCACGCATACCCACTCCGGGCAGTCCGGGCCGTGGCCGTCCTCGCAGGGCGGCTGCTCGAACCCGCGCTCTTCACCGCACGTGGAGCAATGGCGCCAAGTGAGGTTCATCGGTGACCTCCCGTCGTCCTCGTACGGTCCACGACGGTGGCACGCTCAGGCCAGGAAATCTCGTATCTTCATCGGCGTGTCCCGAAACATGCTTCATCCACGACGCATGGGACCATCCCATCCGTGAGGGACGCGGAGAAACTGACAAGCCAACATCTGAGCGACGCGCGCGAGCCGGCGGGCACCACGTGCCTGCAGCGCCCGGCGAGCGGGCGGAGAAGCGAACAAGAGGACGCCGTGACTGCACACCCTGCCAACTCCGCGTTTGTGCGCGCGTGCCGACGGGAACCCGTGGCGTACACGCCGGTATGGTTCATGCGTCAGGCCGGGCGCTCGTTGCCGGAGTACCGCGAGGTGCGGGCCGACATTCCCATGCTCGAGGCCTGCATGCGCCCCGACGTGGTGGCCGAGATCACCCTGCAGCCGTTGCGGAGGTACGCGGTCGACGCCGCGATCCTGTTCAGCGACATCGTCGTTCCGTTGCGGGCGGTCGGGGTCGACGTCGATATCCAACCGGGCCTGGGGCCGGTGGTGACCGAGCCCATCCGTGCGCCGCGTGACGTCAAGCGGATACGGCCGCTGGAACCGGACGACGTCCCGTACATCACCGAGGCCGTCGGTCAGTTGGTGAACCAGCTCGGCCCGGTCCCGCTCATCGGGTTCGCGGGCGGCCCGTTCACCCTCGCGTCCTACCTGATCGACGGCGGCCCCTCGAAGAACCACGAATTCACCAAGGCCGTGATGTACGGCGAGCCGGGGGTGTGGCTGGCGCTGCTCGACCGGCTCACCGACATCACGATCATGTTTCTGCGACTCCAGGTGATGGCCGGCGCGAGCGCGGTCCAGCTGTTCGACTCGTGGGTGGGCACGGTGTCCGCCGAGGACTACCGGCGTTCCGTGCTGCCCTACAGCGCGAGGGTCTTCGCCGAGCTCGCCGACCTCGGCGTACCACGGATCCACTTCGGCGTCGGCACCGGGGAACTGCTCGGCCTCATGGGGGAGGCGGGCGCCGACGTCGTTGGCGTCGACTGGCGGGTCCCTCTCGACGAGGCCATTCGCCGGGTGGATGCCGGCAAGGCGCTGCAGGGCAACCTCGACCCGGCCGCCCTGCTCGCGCCGTGGCCGGTCGTGGCCGAGCGGGCGCGCGACATACTTGCCCGCGGGCGCACGGCCGAGGGGCATGTCTTCAACCTCGGCCACGGCGTGCTCCCGACGACCGACCCAGACATGCTGGCTCGGCTGACCGACCTGGTCCACGAGGAGACCTCGGTCGAAGGCTAGGGAAGGCCCGGAACCGAGGCAGCGGCTCCACGGGGCCGGCGGTGTCCCGCTGATGCGCGCCGTGCTGCACCGCACCGAAGTGCTGAGTCTGCGGCAGAACTCGATCTCCGTCCTCCGCGAAATCGAGATGGCCTGGGATCGCATCGGCGACTGGCTGGGCTGACCACGGGCCGGGAAGAAACGGAGGCCCGGCACCGGTTGGTGTCGCGTGTGAACGACGTACCACTCTCGGTCCTCGATCTCGCGCCGATCGCCAGGGACGCGCCCGTCGGCGAGGCGCTGCGGCACACCACCGAGCTGGTCAGACGCACGGAGGAGCTGGGGTACCGGCGATTCTGGGTGGCCGAGCACCACAACATGCCGTCCATCGCCAGCTCCGCGCCGGCCGTGTTGATCGCCCACCTCGCCGCGGCGACCTCGCGAATTCGGGTCGGCTCCGGCGGGGTCATGCTGCCGAACCACGCTCCGCTGGTGGTGGCCGAGCAGTTCGGCACGCTGGAGGCGTTGCATCCGGGCCGGATCGACCTCGGTATCGGCCGGGCACCCGGCACCGACCAGCGCACCGCGCTTGCCCTGCGCCGCACCATGGCGGGCCTGTCCGCCGAGGCGTTCCCGCAGGAGCTCGGCGACCTGGTCGGGTTGTTCACCGGGGACGGCGAGCGAGAGCCGATCGTCGCGGTGCCGGGCAGGGGTGAGATGCCGGAGGTGTGGCTGCTCGGCTCCAGCGGGTTCAGCGCACAGCTCGCCGGACTGCTCGGGCTCCCGTTCTCCTTCGCGCACCACTTCAGCGCCGCGAACACGGAGCCGGCGCTCGCCCTGTACAGGGAGAGCTTCCGGCCGTCGCGCTGGTTGTCCCGGCCGTACGCGATGATCGCGGTGGGCACTATCTGCGCGGACACCGACGAGCGCGCGAGATGGCTGTCCGGCCCGGCCTCCCTCGCGTTCCTGAAGCTGCGGTCCGGCACGCCCGAACCCCTGGTCAGCCCGGAGGAGGCGGCCGCATACCCCTACACCGAACGGGAGCGGGAGTTCGCCGCGGGCCGGTTCGCCGATCAGGCGGTCGGTTCCCCGGAAACCGTGCGTGGGCGGTTGGCGAACCTGTTGGCACGCACCGGCGCCGACGAGCTGATGCTCACCACGATGGTGTACGACATCCAGGACCGGATCCGGTCCTTCGAGCTAGTCGCGGAGAAGGTCGCCAGCGGGCTACGGGCGCCGGGAGACCGTGACGGGTAGACGGCCGTGACAAGCATGATCACCACGGTCGGCGTTTGCACGTAACTACGTAAATACGTATTATCCAACTCGTGGATCACGAGGGGAAGCCGGCCGCGGCCGCTGACGAGGTGCTGCGCCGGCTCGCGGAGCTGGAGCAGCGCGTCGCGGAGCTGGAACGTGGGCAGGCGGCGCGGGTTCGTGAGCCCGGCCCGGGGGACGAGGACGACGACGAAGCTCGGTTCTGGGCGCTGCACGGGCTACAGCGGAGGCTGCCCGAGGGCGCCGGTGCCGTGCTGTTTACGGGCGTGGTCCCGATGCCGACCGGCGGGCAGTACATCTGGCAGCAGGGCGCCGACACGGCCGCCCTGCTGGACGAGGACTGGTCGGCCCTCAGCCAGCAGCTCAACGCGCTCGGCCACCCGGTGCGGCTGCTGTTGCTGCGGCGGGTCCTCTCCGGCGCACGTACCGCGGCCGAGCTGCAGGAGCTGGAGGGCCTCGGTACATCGGGCCAGCTTTATCACCACCTCCGCCCGCTGGTCGCCGCCGGATGGCTGCGGGCAACGGCGCGTGGCCAGTACGAGGTTCCGGGTTCACGGGTGGTCCCCCTTCTAGTGGTGCTTTCGGCGATGGAGCGATGATGCGGCTTGATGCACTGACCGGCGGTGTTGGTCTGTCCCGGCGGGCCCTGATCGGCGGCCTTCTCGCGGCCGGCCTTGCGCTTGCCGTTGCGGTGGTTCTGGCGCCCCGCGCGCCCCGGCTCGGACCGCAGACCACGGGAGACCCCGGGTTGGCCTCCGCCGTCCGCGCGGTCGCCGGGGAGCGTGGCCACCAGGGCCTGTCGGTGGCCCTGGTCGAGGGCGATCGGGTACGCACAGCGGGGCTGGGGGACTCCGGCGACGCCGGCCGGCCGGCCGTCGACGCGACCACCGGCTTCGAGATCGGATCCATAGGCAAGGCCCTGACCGGCATGCTGTTGGCCGACCTCGCCGCCGACGGGGCGGTGCCGCTGGACGCGCCCCTGCGCGAGGTACTGCCCGGTGTCCGGTTCGCCGATCCGGAGACCGGCTCGATCACCGTACGTGAGCTGGCGTCCCATCGCTCCGGCCTGCCCAGGCTGCCGCTCAACGCGGGGACGTTGGGCCGGATGACGATGCATTTCGCGGCCGGACACAACCCGTACGAGGGCATAGGCCCGGCGGACGTCGTCGCCGCCGCGGCGGGCGCCTCACCGGACGGGCGCGGCGAGTTCGGCTACTCCAACCTCGGCATGGCGGTGGCCGGCGAGGTCGCGGCCCGGCGCGCCGGTACGTCGTACCCGGAGCTGCTGCGGGAGCGGATTCTCGCCCCCCTCGGCATGGACCGGACGGTGGTTCTGGCTCCCCGCCAGCCGGCTCCCTTCCCGCACGCCGTCGGCCAGAAGTCCGGCGGGCAGTACGCGGAGATGTGGCGCGGCGCCGGATACGCGCCGGCCGGCGTCGGAATGTGGTCGACGAGCGCCGACCTCGCCCGGTTTGCCGGGGCCATGCTGGACGGCACGGCACCGGGAGCGGCAGCTGCCCAGCCCAGGTTCGACGTCGAGGAGAACGAGCGCATCGGCCTCGGCTGGTTCACCACCAAGCGGGGCGACCGCGAGATCACCTGGCACAACGGCGGCACCGGGGGGTTCAGGTCCTTCATCGGCCTCGACCGGGCCGCCGACCGTGCGGTGGTCGTCCTCGGCAACACCGATCGAGACGTGGACGACATCGGCCTGCGGCTGCTCGACGTCGACCCGAAGCACGGGTTCGACTGGCGGGGCTCCTTGATCCTCGGTCTCACCTTCTTCTTCCCGCTGAGCGCCGGGTTCGGCGTGCTGGGGGTTGTTCGGCGGAGAGACTCCGACCCGCGCCGGCAGGCGGATCGCCTGACCCTGGTCGCCTCCGTGGTCTCGGGGGCCGCCGTGTTGCTCATCGCCTGGCGTATCGGCCTGTGGCACCAGGTCCCGGCGGCTGTGTGGGTTGCCGGAGTCGTCACGACCGCTGGCGGAGCCTGGCTCGGTGCGCTGCGCTGGCGTCGGCTGCCGACGGCTCGAGGCCCGCGTCGCTGGCAGAACTGGGTCGGCGCCATCTTCTCCGTCGCCTTCTCGGGCGCCGTCCTCGCCCTCGCGTCCGGGCTGGTCTGATCCTCTGATGCTTGGTCGTGATCTTGCAGAAATTCAAATCGCCCCGATTTGAATTTCTGCAAGATCACGACCAAGAGGGGGCTATGCGGTCGGCGGGGCGGTGCGGCGGCGCCGGATCAGGGCGCGGGCCCGCCACCCGGCATAGCCGAGGATCCCGAACGCCACGAGGAACGGCAGCAGGGCGCCCAGCGCGGTCAGCAACCAGCCGACGGTGCCCGCGAACGCCTTCCATCCGCCGGCCAGGCCGACGAGAAAGCCGGTGTCCCTCGGCTCCTTGCGCGGGGCGGCCGGGCCCACGAGTTCCAGGGTCACGGTGGCGTACTGGGTTTGGTCGGCGAGCGCGCGCTGCCGCGCCTGCAAGGATTCCAGCTCCGCCTCGCGGGTCGCGATCTCCTGTTCCACGCTGAGGACCTCGCCGATCGTGTTGGCCTCGGCCAGCAGCTGTCGCATCCGGTCCAGGGACGCCTGGGCCGAGCGCACCCGGGAGTCCACGTCCGCTACCTGCTCGGTGACGTCCTCCGCCTGTTGCTCGACGTGCAGGCGGGTGCCGAGACGCGAACCCAGGTCGCCGAGGACCTGCCGGTACTCGTCGGTCGGGACCTTGAACGTCAGCATCGCGGTCGCGCCGCCCCGGGTGTCCGGGTCGGTGGCGGTGTCCTCGCGGTGTACGTATCCACCGGCCGCCGAGACGATCTGCTCGGCCCGGGAGGCGGCCGCGTGCACGTCGCGTGCGCGAACCCTCAGGTCCGCGGTGTAGACGATGGCGCGGTCCTCGGGGGCGATGCGCGGCAGCGACGCCGGTTTGGCGTCTCTGCCGCCGAGGTCCTTGCTTTGCTGCCCGGCGGCGTCCGGAGCCGCCGCGGCGCCTCCCGGGCCGCCGGGCTGGGCCTTCGAAGCCGCTTCGTCCGCCGCCCGCTCCGCGGTGCTGCCAGATCCGCCGCCGCAACCGCTGAGAAGCAGGGCCGCCGCGAGCGCGATGCCGCCGAGGGCACGTCTTCCGGTTGTCTGCATGCTCCTCGGACGCAGCCGGCGAGCGCCCGGTTCCCCCCAGTTTTCCGCCATCTGGGATCGTTGGACCATGCAGGCAAGAGCGGACAGGCCCCACGTGGCCGTGGTCGGCGCGGGCATCTCCGGGCTGGCCGCGGCGTGGCTGCTGCGTCGGGCCGCGGGCGAGGCGATCGAGGTAACGGTCCTCGAGGGGTCGACGCGGATCGGGGGCAAGCTGCAGGTGTCCGAGGTCGCCGGTATACCGGTCGACGAGGGGGCGGACGCGATTCTCGTCCGCCGCCCGGAGGGCCGTGACCTCGTCCGGGCCGTGGGCCTGGCCGGCGAGCTCACCGAACCCGGCACGACGTCGGCGTCGCTGTGGACCAGGGGGAGACTTCGCCCCCTGCCGGCCGGAACGATCATGGGCGTACCCGCCGACCTGTCGGCGCTGGCTCGGGCCAGAATCCTGTCCGACGCAGGGCTCGCGCGGGTGCCCCTCGACCTGCTGCTGCCGCGGATCTCGATCGAGGGGGACGTCTCGGTCGGCAGCTACGTCGGGGCGAGGCTCGGCCGCGAGGTAGTCGACCGCCTCGTCGACCCGCTGTTGGGCGGCGTATACGCGGGCAGGGCCGACATGCTTTCCCTGGACGCCACGCTGCCTGGCCTTGCGCCCGCCGCGCACGCCGGCCGCTCGCTGCTGCTGGCCGCCAGGGAGGCGCAGAGACCCTCGACGGCGGCGGCCGGCCCGGTTTTCAACACGCTGACCGGTGGCCTGGGCACACTGCCTCCCGCGGTGGCGGCGGGGTCCGGGGCGCGGGTGCGTACCTCGGCCATGGTGCGTGAGCTGCGGCGAACCGGGGGGAGCTCCGGGCGCGGCTGGCGGCTCACCGTGGGCGAAACCAGGGCGCCGGAAAGCGTCGAGGCCGATGCGGTCGTACTCGCCGTACCGGCGCGCCCGGCGAGCCGGCTGCTCGCCGACGAGGTGCCGGGTGCCGCCGCGGAGCTTGCCGCCATCGACTACGCCAGCGTGGCGGTCGTCACGCTGGCGTACAACCGGTCGGCCTTTCCCGCGGGCGTCCCGGGCAGCGGCTATCTGGTCCCGGCGGTGGACGGCCGGACCATCAAGGCGGTGACCTTCTCCACCAACAAGTGGCCGCACCTGACCCGCGACGCCCCGCAGACGGTGGTGGTGCGCTGCTCCATCGGCGCCTACCGCGAGGAGGGGGCGCTGCACCGCTCCGACCAGGAGTTGGCTGCGGTTGCGGTCACGGAGCTTGCGCAGGCGCTGGCGGTACGGGAACTGCCCGTGGACAGTCGCGTCACGCGGTGGGGGGGATCGCTGCCGCAGTACGCGGTGGGGCATCTCGACCGCGTCTCGCGGGCCCGCTCCGCGGTCGCTGCGGTGCCCGGGCTGGCGGTGTGCGGAGCCGCCTACGACGGCCTGGGCATACCGGCCTGTGTCGCGAGCGCGCGGAGCGCCGTGACCCAGGTGCTCGGTCACCTCGACCCCGAGGGACAATGGCGACATGCCGAAGCACCGGGCCCGCGAGCTGAACGAGCTGATTCGCTACACGATGTGGTCGGTCTTCCGGGTACGTGATCAGCTGGAGGCCGACAGGGGTGCGCTGGCCGCCGAGGTCGAGGCGCTGCTGGGGCAGGTGGCGGCGAAGGACGTCACCACCCGGGGCTGCTATTCCGTCGCGGGCTTCCGTGCGGACGCCGACTACATGTTCTGGTGGATAGCGCCGAGCCCCGACGACCTCCAGGAGGTCTACGCCCGCTTCCGCCGTACCGCGCTCGGGCGGGCGAGCGAGCCGGTGTGGTCGGCGATGGGCCTGCACCGACCGGCGGAGTTCAACAAGGGACACATCCCGGCGTTCCTTGCCGAGGAGGAGCCGCGGGCGTACGTCTGCGTGTACCCGTTCGTTCGTACGTACGAGTGGTACCTGCTCGACCCGAAGGAGCGGCGGGACATGCTCGCCGAGCACGGGATGATGGCCCGGGACTTCCCCGACGTCCGGGCCAACACGGTGTCCGCGTTCGCGCTGGGCGACTACGAGTGGATGCTCGCCTTCGAGGCCGACGAGCTGTACCGCATCGTCGACCTGATGCGCCACCTCCGCGGGGCCCAGGCCCGCCGGCACACCCGGGTGGAGATCCCGTTCTACACCGGTTCCCGCAGACCCGTCACCGAGCTGGTCGCCGCCCTGCCGTGACCCCCTCGCCCAGATCTATGTTGTGGGGACCTTTTGTCCAGTTTTGGCCCCCTGCAACATAGATCTCGGCGAGGGCCCCGGCGGGGCCCCGCCGGGGGTCAGAGCCCGTCGAGGTTGACGACGATCGCCTCCTGGGTGGAGCGGGCGAGCACCACGACCGCCTCGGTGTCCGGGGAGGGGTTCTCCTCCCGGTGCGGCACGTACGGCGGCACCCAGATGTAGTCGCCGGGCTGCGCCTCGAGTCGTAGCTCTTCGCCGGAGTCTGGGTCCCGGAAGACGAACGCCGGAGCGCCGGACACCACGTAGATGCCGGTCTCGGAGTGGCCGTGGTGGTGGTCCGCCGACTTGGTGGCCGGTGCCATCACGTTGCGTCCCATCCAGATCGACTTGGCGCCGACCAGGTCACCCGAGATTGCCGCCGACCGCTGCATCCCCGCGGTCTGGGCGGTGCTGCTGGACAGCTCCGCGGACCGGATCAGTCTCAAGCGATCGGTCATTCCTGCTCCGCCGGGTCGAGTCTCAGAGCAAGAGAGTTCATGCAGTACCGGTCACCGGTCGGGGTCTGCGGCGCGTCGGGGAAGATGTGCCCGAGATGGGAGTCGCAGTTGGCGCATCGAACCTCGGTGCGGACCATGCCGTACGAACGATCCTCGTGCAGGACCACCGCGTCGTCCGACGTCGGCTGGTAGAAGCTGGGCCATCCGCTGTGCGAGTCGAACTTGGTCGCCGAGCGGAACAGCTCGGCTCCGCATGCCCGGCACCGGTACACGCCGGGCGTCTTCGTGTCGACGTACTCGCCCGACCAGGCCGGCTCCGTGCCCGCCTCGCGGAGCACGTGGTACTCCTCTGGGCTCAACTTCGCCCGCCACTCCTGCTCTGTCCTGTGGTCCGTGTCCATGCCCACGAGGCTACGCCTCACCTCGACGGGGTACGGTTCGAGAGTGTCGTCGTCACCGTACGTCGAGTTCCAGGTCGGAGGGCGGACCGTCAAGGTCACCAACCCCGACAAGGTGTACTTCTCTGCCCGCGGCCTGACGAAGGCCGATATCGTGCAGTACTTCCTCGCCGTCGGCCAGGGAATCCTCGGTGCGCTGCGGGATCGGCCGACCACGCTCGAGCGCTGGCCGGCCGGCGTCTTCGAGGGTGCGAGGTTGTCCACCCGCCAGGACAACCGAGGCGACGCCTTCTATCAGAAGCGCGTCCCCAAGGGAGCGCCGGCGTGGGTGCAGACCGCGCAGATCACTTTCCCGAGCGGTCGGCACGCCGACGAGGTGTGCCCGACCGAGCTCGCGGTGGTGGTCTGGGCCGTCAACCTCGGGACCCTGACGTTCCACCCGTGGCCGGTGACGCGGCGGGACCCGGATCGCCCCGACCAGATGCGCATCGATCTCGACCCGCAGCCCGGCACGGACTTCCCGGACGCCGCGCGGGTCGCCTTCGAGCTGCGCGCGCTGCTCACCGAACTGGGCCTGGAGGGTTACCCGAAGACGTCGGGGGGGCGCGGCCTGCACGTGTACGTCCCGATCGAGCCGCGGTGGACCTTCACGGAGGTACGGCGGGCCCTCATCGCCCTCGGGCGCGAGATGGAAAGGCGCATGCCCGACCAGGTGACGATCAGCTGGTGGCGCGAGGAACGCGGACAGAGGATCTTCATCGACTACAACCAGATGGCGCGCGACCGCACCATCGCCTCCGCGTACTCGGTGCGTCCCAGCGCCCGCGCGACGGTTTCGACCCCCGTTACCTGGGACGAGGTCGCGGACATCCGGCCGGAGGACTTCGACGTGGCGACGCTTCCCGGTCGGTTCGCCGCGCTGGGAGACGTGCACGCCGGCCTGGAGGAGCGGCAGTTCTCGCTCGAGCCGCTGATCGAGATGGCGGATCGCGACGAGCGGGACCGTGGGCTCGGCGACCTGCCCTATCCACCCGACTTCCCGAAGATGCCGGGCGAGCCGATGCGGGTCATGCCGTCCCGGGCGAGGAAGCCTCCTCCTGAGCAGCCGGCCGGGTGACCTTGGACGCGTTCGGGTGGCCCAGGACCTCCAGCCGGCCGTCGGGACCGCGGCGCGCGGCCTCTCCGGTGCAGTAGTAACCATCGCCCAGCCGCCCCCGTGCCGCCGCCGCGGCGTCGGCGCCGGCGCCCTCGAACCCGCCGGCGAGGCCCGCCCATGGGCGGGTGATGACCAGCTCACCGGGGCCCCCGTCGGATTGTTCTTCACCCGCCTCGTCGACGACGGCGAAGCCGGGATCCGGCAGCCGGTCGGGGTCCACGGGCTCGCCCAGCAGGGCGATGCCGCCGGTCTCGGCCTGTCCCCAGGCGATGTCGACGGAGATCCGGTCCTCGCCGACCTCCTGTCGCAGCCATTCGACGAGGTCCTCTTCGACCGACCCAACGATCACCACCCGCCGCAGCGGCGCCGCCGCCCGCCGGACCAGGTGTCGCAGGAACGGGCCGCGTAGCTGGCGCAGCGTCGAGGGCACGGTCACCAGGGTGCCCACGCCGTACCGCTGCACCAGTTCCCAGGCCCGGCCCCGGGTAGGTACCTGCGGCAGGCCCTCGTACATGACGGCGGTGTCGCCGCACGCCAGCGGCCCGTAGATGCCGTGGATCTGGGTATCGGGCCGGGCGATGTCCATCGCGCACCAGAAGACCCCGCCACTCGACAGCCCGTGACGGTGCACGGTGGCCGCGGATGCCAGCAGCGCGGCGGCGCCGTACCACATCGCGAGCGTTTCCCCGTGCCGGTCATCGAACATGGTGGCGGCGACGTGCCCGGCGTCCAGAGCCGTCGGGAGCGGACCGCCCTCGGTCCCGTCCGGGCCCGGTGCGGCGAGGAACTCGTACAGCCACTGGTCCTTTTTCTGCCAGCCCACCAATGTCCCGGTGCGCTGGACCACGACGGTGAGGGGGACGTGGCCGGATTCGGCCGCGTCGTCCACCCGGGCCTTCAGCGGCAGGATGGTGCCGCCGTGCCAGGCGCCGTCCTGGGTCACCAGGACCTTCGGGCGCAGGTCGGCGAGCCGCGCGGCGAGCGTCTCGGTGGGCAGCTCCACCCCGAGCACGGTGGGCACCGCGCCGATCCGGGCACAGGCGAGCATCGCCACCACTGTCTCCGGCAGCCACCCCAGGTGCAGCGCCACCCGGTCCCCGGTGACGACGCCGGTCCTCCGCAACGCCGCGGCGAACACGAGCACCTCGTCGTTCAGTTTGGCGTAGCTCAGTACCCGGCGGTCCCCCGGTTCGCCCTCCCACACGATGGCGGGCTGGTCGCCGCGCCCCGCCCGAACATGCCGGTCCACGCAGTTGACAGCGATGTTGAGCTGGCCGCCCACGAACCAGTGGCCGGACCATCCTTCGGGCTCGTACAGGGACGTCCACTGCGTCGCCCACTCGAGCTCGCCGGCCACGTCCGCCCACCGTGCGAGGCACCTGGAGGCGTTCATCCGATCAAACATAAATGACTCGGCCCTAAACGGGACATCTGCCGTGATCCGGCAGTGCTTCCATCGTCGGCGTGCTTTTGCGCTACCGTCGCGGCGATGGCTGGAGACGAGAGGACGATCTCGGCGTTGGAACGGCTGCAGCGGGACCTGCGGGACGACTTCCCGGGCTGGCGGGTCGGCCGGGGCGGCTCGGGTCGGTGGTGGGCCGTTTTGGGCGGCCGGCTGGTGCAGGCCACGTCGCCGGACGAGCTGCGGGAGAAGCTCAGGGCCCAGTACGCGCACGGCCTACGCGGGGATTAGCCGCTACTCGAGAACGTCGCCGAGCGCTGCCCGCACGCGGCCGATCCCAGGTCACGACGCGAGTCCGCTCGATGGTCGACGCGGCTCGCCTGCCGATCGGTCGGTAGCGCTCCCGCCAGGGAAACATCACCTTTTTGGGGTGAATGGGTCTGTTCTTGCTGGGTAGAGGCGGCTGGTGTCATCTGAACCAACAGTGCTGAGGAGGCACCGGTGATGGGTCCGAAGGATTCGACGACACGGCCGGGGCCGGAGGGCGGGCAGGTAGACCAGGGGGAAGCGCCCGCGACGGCCGGAGGGGTGGGCGCGGCCACCGGCGAGGTGGCGGGAAGCGCCAGGGAACAGGCCGGTGAGGTTGGGGGTGAGGCGGCGGCGCAGGCTCGCCACGTCGTGGATCAGGTGCGTGAGCGCCTCGGTCACGAGACGCAGTCCCAGACGCGTCGTTTCTGCGCCAATTTGCGTCACTGGACCGAGGAACTCACCTCCATGGCGGAGTCGGCGAAGCCGGATTCGCCGGTACGTGACGTGGTGTACCAGGTCGCCGACGGGGGGCGCCGGGCGGCCGACTACCTGGACGGGCGCGGCGTCGGAGGTCTGGTCGAAGAGATCCAGGAGTTCGGGCGTCGCCGGCCCGGGACCTTCTTGGCTGGGGCGGCGCTGGCTGGGTTTGTCGTTGGCCGGCTGGTCAAGGCCACGGCCGCGCAGTCCCGGCAGCCCGAGCCGGCGGCGGGGTGGGTCGAGGGTGAGGTGAGCTGACATGCCGGATCCCAACACCGATCCGAGCACGGACCGGGCGGCCGACCGGGCTTCCCAACAAGGGGCTCCCCAACAACAGGAGGCTTCGCTGGGTCAGCTCGTGGGCGAGGTAACCGCTGACGTGCAGAAGCTGTTCCGCCAGGAGTTCGAACTGGCCAAGACCGAGTTCCGGGTCGAGGCGGCGAAGGCGGGCAAGGCGGCCGGGATGCTCGGCGGTGCCGGATTCGCCGGCTACATGGTCGCGCTGTTCGCGTCGCTTGCCGCCGTGTTCGCGCTGGCGACGCTGGTCGGCCTCGGCTGGGCGGCGCTGGCGATCACCGGAGGGTGGGCGGTCGTCGGGGTGGTGCTGTTCGCCATTGGCCGGGCCCGCCTACGCGGAGTCTCACCGGTACCGCAGCAGACCGTGGAGACTTTGAAGGAGGACGCGCGATGGATGCGACACCCGACGAGATAAGAACCGATATCGAGGACACCCGAGCCGAGCTGGCCGACGACGTCGACCGCCTGGCCGAGCGCACCAGCCCACGCCGGATCGTTCGGAGCCGCCTCCAGCGGGTCGGGCGGACCGGGCGCAACCTCCGGGAGCGGATGATGGGCTCGCCCCGGCAAGGCGCGGGAGAAACGGTGTCAGCGGTCAAGACGGCCCCGGATCAGGCCCTCCGCCAAACCCAGGGCAATCCGCTGACGGTAGGACTGATCGTCTTTGGTGGCGGGTTGCTGGCCGCCTCGCTTCTGCCTACCTCGGCGGGCGAACGCAGGGCCGGGCAGGTGTTGGTAGACCGCACGACCGATGCGGCGGAGCCCGTGAAGCAGGCGGCCACCGAGTCGGCGCAGCGGATTTCCGGCGAGACCAAGACGGCGGCGCAGCAGGCGGCCGAGAACGTCAAACAAACCGCAGCCGGGGCGGCCAAGACGACCGGTCGGCAGGCCCGCGAGCACGCCAGACAGGTCAAGGGCAAGGACACGAAGTAGGAGACGCGGCCGCAGCCGTCAGAACCATCCTGTGCCTCCTACGAGGAGGAAACATGGCTCAGGGCAACGCCGAACGAGGCGATGCGATACCTGAGACCCCCGCCAGGCTGGGCATGCGCGCCTGGTTCGGCGTGTTCAAACGCGCCGCGAAGGGTTTCAAGACCGACAACCTCACCGACTGGGCGGCCGCCCTCACCTACTACGGAGTCTTGTCGATCTTCCCCGCGCTGCTGGTGGTCGTGTCCCTGCTCGGGCTGATGGGCCGTTCGGCGACTCGGTCAATGATCGACAATCTCGGCGGCCTCACGCCCGGTCCGGCCCGGCAAATCCTCGATACCGCCCTGCAGACCCTGCAAAGCAGCCGCGGCGCCGCCGGAGTCGCGGCCATCGCCGGGATCGCGATAGCGCTGTGGTCCGCATCGGGCTACGTCGCCGGATTCATGCGCGCATCCAATGCCGTCTACGACATCGGTGAAGGGAGGCCGATCTGGAAGACCCTGCCCACCCGGATCGGCATCACCGCGGTGCTGGTGATCCTGCTTGCGATCAGCGCGGTGGCGGTGGTGTTCACCGGCACCCTGGCCGACCAGGCCGGCCGGGTCCTCGGCATCGGTCAGACCGCCGTCCTCGTGTGGGACATCGCCAAATGGCCCGTGCTGGTGATCGTCGTCGGCCTGATCTTCGCGATCCTGTACGGGGCCGCACCCAACGTCAGACAGCCCGGCTTCCGCTGGATCACCCCCGGCAGCGTCCTCGCCGTGGTCCTCTGGATTGTCGCCTCGGCGGCATTCGGCCTCTACGTCGCCAACTTCGGCTCGTACAACAAGACGTACGGCGCTATGGCCTCGGTGATCATTTTTCTTGTCTGGTTGTGGATCTCCAACATCGCAGTTCTCCTCGGCGTCGAACTCAACGCCGAACTCGAACGCGGCCGCGCCATCCAGGCCGGCTACCCCCTGGACAAGGAGCCCTACGTGCAACCGCGCGACACCACGAAACTCGACGGCGGGTCCCGAGCATCGGACCTCTAGGTCGGCAGGACGGCCTGGGTCTGGCTGGTCCGACCCACCCTGGTGCCGTCGTGGCCGAGGAGGTCGGTGTCCACGACGATGAAGGAACGCCCCCTGTGGAGCGGACGGGCGACGGCGTCGACGTGACCCTCGCGGACCGCGCGCAGAAAGTTCGTCTTGGACTCGACGGTCGTCGTGCGGGTGTTCTCCGGAAGGTTGAGGAAGGCGCAGGTCGCTCCGGCGGAGTCGGCAAGGCTATCAGGACGCCGCCATGCAGGACGCCGCCGCCCGTGCACAGGGCCTCGGTCCAGTCGAGGCGCATGCGCACCTCATCCGGGGACATGGTGACGACCTCGATTCCGAGGGTGGCGACGTACGGGATCAGACCGCGGATCATCTCGGTCTGCTCCGCATCGACGGCGTCGGCTTGCCCCATCCTGCCTCCCGGGTGGCGTCGGATCACCGAGCAACTTACGTGCAGTTTGCATGTAAGTCAACGCTTTTCGTTTGGGACGGCAGCCGTTCGCGCGGCTCGGCCGCCCTCTGCTTCCTATACTTCTACGACCGTGCCGTCCCAGAGTCTGGGCAGGCGAGGTGGTTCGGTCGCGCCGCGTCGGCGGCGGACCCAGGCGGAGCGCTCCGCAGCCACCCGCGCCGCTCTCATCGCCGCCGCCCGCGAGCTGTTCGCCGCGCGGGGCTTTGCCGATACCGGCCGTGAAGAGATCGTCAAGCACGCCGGGGTGACCCGGGGAGCCCTGCACCATCATTTCGGCAGCAAGACGGAGCTGTTCCGGGCCGTCTTCGAGGATGTGGAGCGCGAGCTTACCGAGCGGGTCGCCGGGACGCTCACGGCCGACTCCCCGATGGAGGGCCTGCGGCGGGGGTGCGAAATGTTCCTCGAGGCGGCGACCGACCCGGCGGTGCAGCGGATCGTTTTGACCGACGCTCCCTCGGTGTTGGGCTGGCGTACCTGGCGGGAGATCGACGCCAGGTACGGGCTGGGGCTCGCCATTGGGGCGCTGGACGCCGTGATGGACGCCGGACAGATCGAGCGGCGACCCGTGGAGCCGCTGGCGCACATGCTGCTCGCCGCCCTCACCGAGGCCGCGATGCTGGTGGCCAGCTCGCCGGACCCGCAGCGGACCCGCGGCGAGGTCGATGCGATCGTCGACCGGCTGCTCTCCTCCTTTTAGCCCTTCTGGCCGTGATCTTGCAGAAATGTTCGAACTCGATTCGACCATTTCTGCAAGATCACGACCAAGTGGGGGAGCGGAGGGCTCTTCACGCGTCGGCCGGTCGGTACTTAGGCTGCCGATCATGGCGCGCCGGCAGATCTACTGGGGCTGGGGTTACGAGGACGAGTTTCCGACGGGAGCCGAGCTTCGGGAGGGCGCGGAAGCCATCGTGCGTACCCTCGGTTTCGGCAGCACCGAGGTCGAGGAGCCGGTCCCGCCGGAGCGCCTGGACCTGCCAAAGCCTCGGATCGCCCCGGCCTCCGGTTTGGCGGAGATCTGCTCCACCGACGTGCACGATCGGGCCCGGCACAGCTACGGCATGTCCTTCCGCGATCTCGTACGGGCCTTCCGCGGCCAGATCGACAACCCGCCAGACCTGGTGGCGTTCCCCCGGAACGAGCGGGAAATCGAGGCGGTCCTGGAGTGGTGCGAGAGCGTCAACGCCGCGGTGATCCCGTACGGCGGCGGCACCAGCGTCGTCGGTGGGGTCGAGCCCCGGTCCTGCGAGCGCTACGACGGCGTCGTCTCCCTCGACCTGCGTCGCCTCGACCGGGTACTGGAGTTCGATCGGACCTCGTACGCCGCACGGGTCCAGGCGGGTGCGCCCGGCCCGACCCTGGAGCGGCAGCTCGCCGAGCACGGGGTGACGCTGCGGCACTTCCCGCAGTCGTTTCAGTTCTCCACACTCGGCGGGTGGATCGCCACCAGGGCCGGCGGCCACTTCGCGACCCTCTACACCCACATCGACGATCTCGTCGAGTCCGTGCGGGCGATCACGCCCCGCGGTACGTGGGAGTCTCGGCGGCTACCCGGCTCGGGCGCCGGTCCCTCGCCGGACCGGATGCTGCTCGGCTCCGAGGGCACGCTCGGCGTCATCACCGAGGCGTGGGTGCGGGTGCGGGACAAGCCGGGGTACCGCGCCTCGGCGGGGGTGCGGTACGGCTCGTTCGACGCCGCCGCGGAGGCGGTACGCGCCATCGCGCAGGCCGGCCTGTACCCGACGAACTGCCGGCTCATCGACGCCACCGAGGCCAGGCTCACCGCCGGCGGGGACGGCGAGCACGCGCTGCTCGTCCTGGGGTTCGAGTCCGCCGACCATCCGGTGGAGCCGTCGATGGACCGGGCGCTGGAGCTCGCGAAACGCCACGGCGGCATCGTGGACGCGGGGGAGGGCCACCGGTCCGGCCTGGTCGGCTCCTGGCGCGACTCGTTCATCCGGGCCCCGTACCTGCGGAATCTCTTCCCCTGTGTTGGCGTGCTCGTCGAGACGTTCGAGACAGCGATCACCTGGGATCGGCTCCCCGAGTTCCACGCCGAGATGATGGAGACGGCCCGGGACGCGGTGCGTCGGGTTTTCGGCCAAGGCTCGGTGACCTGCCGATTCCCCTACGTCTACCCGGACGGCCCGGCGCCGTACTACACGATCCACGCGCCGGCCCGTCGCGGCGAGGAGGTCGAGCAGTGGGACGAGCTCAAGCGCGCCGCCTCGGACGCCCTGATGGCGGGCGGGGGCACGATCACCCATCACCACGCGGTAGGCCGCGACCACCGGCCGTGGTACGACCGGCAGCGGCCGGAACCGTTCGCCGCCGGGCTGCGGGCGGCCAAGGCCGCCCTGGACCCGAAGGGCATCCTCAACCCCGGTGTCCTGATCGATCCCGAGTAGCCCGGAATGACCCACCATCAGGTCGATTGAGTAGCCTCCGGTCATGACCATCCAGCCGTTGGAGCCGGGCCGGGCGGAGATGGAGGGCATGGCCAGGGACGCCATCGCCCTTCTCGCCGACTTCATCGAAGACCGGTCGAAGGCGCCCGCCGTCGACCTCGACGATGCCGGGCGGATGGTGCCGGAGCTGCTGCGCCCGCCGTCCGAGGAGCCGGGGGAGCTCGCCGCGCTGCTGGACGTGTTCCACAGGGCCGCTGAGCAGGCGGTGGACACCGCCGGACCCGGCTACCTGGCCTACATCCCCGGCGGCGGCCTGTTCACCGCGGCGCTGGCCGAGATGCTCGCCCGCGGGGTCAACCGGTTCACCGGCCTGTCGGGCCTGGCCCCGGCGCTCGTCGCCATGGAGGAGGGCGTGTTGCGGTGGCTGTGCGGCCAGTTTGGGCTGCCCGAGGCCGGAGCCGGCCTGGTGACCACCGGCGGCTCGATCGCGACCCTGTCCGCGGTGGTGGCCGCCCGCCACGACCGGCTCGGCGAAGACTTCGCCGACGGCACCCTGTACGTCACCGCGCACACCCACCACTGCGTGGCCAAGGCCGCCCGTATCGCCGGGTTCCCCGCCGCGCGGGTACGGACCGTGCCGGCCACGCCGGAGTTCCGGATGGACGTTGCGGCGGCCGCGCGGCTGATCGCCGAGGACAGGGCCGCCGGCCTACGCCCGTTCCTCCTGGTCGGCACCGCCGGCACCACCAACACCGGGACCGTCGACCCGCTCGGCGAACTCGCCGAGTTGGCTCGCCGCGAGGGCCTGTGGTTCCACGTGGACGCCGCGTACGGTGGCTTCTTCCAGCTCACGGCCCGGGGCCGGGCCGCCTTCGCCGGGATCGAGGCGGCCGATTCCCTGGTGCTGGATCCGCACAAGGGCATGTTCCTGCCGTACGGGACGGGCGTCCTGCTGGTCCGCGACCGGGCGACGCTCCGGGGAGCGCACTCCGGCGAGGCCGCCTACCTGCAGGATCTCGGGGAGCTCGCCGGCCTTCCCGACTACGCCGACCTCGGGCCCGAGCTGACCCGCGAGTTTCGTGGTCTGCGGCTGTGGTTGCCGCTGCATCTGCACGGCGTCGCCGTATTCCGGGAGGCACTCGACGAGAAGCTGGACCTCGCCGAGCGGGCGTACCGGGAGCTGGCATCCGACCCACTCCTCGAGGTGCCGCTGAAACCCGACCTGTCGGCCGTGGTCTTCCGACTGCCGGGCGGCGACCGGGACAACCAGCGCCTCCTGGAGCGGATCAACGCGACCAAGCGGGTCTTCCTGTCCAGCACCCGCATCGACGGCCGGCACACCCTGCGACTGTGTGTGCTGTCCCACCGAACCCACGCCGACCACGTGGCCGAGGCCGTGGACATCATCCGCGCCGCGGCCCGTGGCGCCTTATCCGCCTAGCCGCCTATCCGCTTATCCGCGAGAGCACCGGGAGGCAATGATGACCGGGCGAGACCAGCCCGCAAACGACGTCGTCCGAGGCGCGTGCCCACACGACTGCCCCGACACCTGCGCGTGGACGGTGAGGGTCGCGGACGGCCGGGCCACCGAGCTCGCCGGCGAAGCCGACCACCCCTTCACCCGCGGCGGGCTGTGCGCCAAGGTCAACCACTACCTGGAGCGGGTCTACAGCCCGGAGCGCGTCCTGCACCCGATGCGCCGTGCCGGGCCGACGGGCAGCGGCGCCTTCGAGCAGGTGAGCTGGGAGGAAGCCCTGGACGACGTCGCCTCCCGACTACGGGACATCATCTCCGAGTACGGGACGGAGGCCGTCCTGCCCTACAGCTATGCCGGCACCCAGGGCCTGATCCAGTCGTCGTCGCTGGACCGGCGCTTCTTCGCCCGGCTCGGCGCCACCCGGTTGGTGCGCAACATCTGCGGAAGCGCCGGGGCGAGCGGGGTCGCCGCGACCCTCGGCACGCCGGTGGGCATGCTGCCCGAGGACGTGGCGCACAGCCGGTTCATCATCCTCTGGGGCACCAATACGGTCGTCACGAACCTGCACCTGTGGCCCTTCGTCCGGCAGGCCCGGGACTCGGGAGCCACCGTCGTCGTGGTCGATCCGGTGCGTACCCGTACCGCGACACAGGCCGACTGGCACGTCCAGCCGAGGCCTGGAACCGACGCCGCGCTGGCGTTGGGCATGATGCAGGTTATCGTCGCCGAACGGCTGCACGACGCCGACTACGTCGCCCGGCACACCGTGGGCTTCGACGAGCTGCGGGAGCGCCTGGACGACTACCCGCCGGAGCGGGCCGCCGAGCTGTGCGGCGTGCCCGCCGACGAGATCGTCAGGCTCGCTCGCGCGTACGCGACGGCCCGGCCGACCGCGATCCGCACGCTCATCGGCATGGAGCACCACGCCAACGGGGCCATGGCGCTGCGCACGATCGCCTGCCTGCCGGCCCTGGTGGGCGCGTGGCGGCACCTCGGCGGCGGCCTGCTGCACCTCACGGCGCAGCTGTTCAACTCGGCGCTCGATCGGTCAGCGGTGGAGATGCCCGAGCTGCAGGACTCCTCGGCCCGGAAGATCAACATGGTGCAGCTCGGCCGGGCGCTCACCGACCCGGCGCTGAGCCCGCCGATCCGCGCGCTGATCGTCTACAACAGCAACCCGGCGACCATCGCCCCGAACCAGAACCTCGTGCTCGCCGGGCTGCGCCGGGAGGATCTGCTGACCGTGGTTCTGGAGCAGTTCCTGACCGACACCGCCCGGCACGCCGACTACGTCTTCCCGGCCACCACCCAGCTCGAGCACCTCGACCTGCACTGGTCGTGGGGGCACACGTACCTCACCCTGAACCGGCCGGCGATCGCGCCCGTCGGCGAGGCGGTGCCCAACACCGAGTTCTTCCGGCGGCTCGCCCCGCGCCTGGGGCTTGACGAGCCGTACCTGCGCGCCTCGGACGAGGAGCTGGTCCGTGCGGCCCTCGACAGCGACCACCCGTACCTGCGGGACGCCAGCTACGAGCGGCTGCACGAGGAAGGGTGGGCACCGCTGAACCTGCCGCGCCCGTGGTTGCCATTCGCCGACGGTGGTTTCCCCACCCCGTCCGGGAAGTGCGAGTTCGTCAGCGGCCGGATGCGCGCGGCCGGGCTGGATCCGCTGCCCGCCCACGTCCCGGTACGGGAGAGCCGGGCGGCCGATCCCGAGCGCGCCGCCCGTTATCCGCTGTCGCTGATCTCTGCCAAGTCGGCGCTGCACTTCCTGAACTCCAGCTACGCCAACATGCCACGCCACCTGCGGGCGGAACGCGAGCCGATCCTCCTGCTGCACCCCGACGACGCGGCCGGGCGGGGCGTCGCCACCGGCGACACGGTGCGGGTGTACAACGACCGCGGCGCTGTCACGCTTCCTGCGCGGGTCGAGGACGGGGTACGGCCGGGGGTCGTCGCCATGCCGTTCGGCTGGTGGTCGTCGCTGACCCCGGACGGGTCGTCGGCGAACGCGCTGACCTCGGACGGACTGAGCGACCTCGGCGGCGGCGGTGACTGGCACGACACCCTCGTGGAGGTGCAGCGGCTGCCCACCTCTCGGCCGTGACACCCCCTTTTGGCCATGATCTTGCAGAAATTCAAACCCTCGAATTTCTGCAAGATCATGGCCAAAAGGGGGCGGGCAAGATCACGGTCAAGGTGTGGATCACGGTCTGTGGAATGTCCGGGCTGCTGGCATCCTTGCTAGGTCAATGGCGATCGGGTGCACGAAACGGGGCCGAAGTGGCGTTGCACGCCTACGTCGACGAGAGCATGCGAATTCGGGCCGACGGCTCCGATGTTTTTGTGTTGGCAGCTGCTCTTATCCCCGCCGGCGAGTGCGAGGAAATTCGTGAAGAGATGCGGCAGTTGTTGCTGCGGGGGCAGCGACAGCTGCACTGGCGTCTCGAGGGGAGTGTTCGCCGGCGGAAGATTGTGAAGCAGATAGCCTCGTTGGACGTCCAGCACCGAGTCGTCGTCGGATCTCCACTGCCGCCTCGTCGCCAGGAACGAGCCCGCAGGGTCTGCCTCGAACGCCTCCTGTGGGAGCTCGACCGGGAGAGCGTCGAGTCGGTCTGGCTTGAAGCGTTCCCCGACACAAAATGATCAAGATCTCGCGGTTGTGAACGCGTTCTGGGCACAGGGGTTGTTTTCCGATCGGTTCTTGATCAGTCATGGTCAACCTATTCAGGAACCGTTGTTATGGGTTCCAGACGCCGTCGCGGGAGCGTGCCGAGCCGCGCATACCGGAGAACCCGAGTTCCTGGAGGTTATCCGTGAGCGAGTGATCGAGATCGCCATCACGATCAGATAGGACACCCGAAGCGACGCTGACAGAAAGACCGGGACCCCGATGTCCATCGGGAGTTCCCGGCCTCTAAGAAAGGATGCCATGTCTTGGTCGATGAAACAACAGGCAGCACCGGCGCGTGCTCGGCGGAGCTTGGTTGGCTAGTGTCCTGCGCCGGGGATCCGTTGAAGATATGAGGCGAGTCGTTCGAGGATCTCGTCGGCGGTCTTGGTCCAGGTGAAGGGCCTGGGGTTGTCGTTCCAGGTCGTGGTCCACTCACGGAGGTCCTGTTCCAGGGCG